>NZ_JBSFEV010000007.1:0-348389 GCF_053594615.1 Streptomyces sp. NPDC001858 | reverse complement strand
CTGACCTGCGACTGTCTCCAGTCGGGACGACAGGATTTGAACCTGCGACCCCTTGACCCCCAGTCAAGTGCGCTACCAAGCTGCGCCACGTCCCGTTGCCCGTCTGACCTGGGGTTTCCCCTGGCCGAACGCGCATGGAAACAATACCGCACTCGGGTCGATGGTCGCGCACTCGTTTCTCGCCGCCCGGCCGCCGGGGCGCGGTCAGTCCTCCGGGGCCACGCCCAGCTCGGGGTACGCCTCCAGCAGTCGCGTCGGGGCCGCCTGCCGCCAGGAGTCGGCGAGGATGTCCCGCAGTTCCTCCTCGTCCTCCAGGGCCGACAGCCGGGCCCGTACCCAGGCGAACTGGGCCTCGTGGTCGGCGATCCAGAACTTCCCGGGCTCGGCGAGCACCAGTTCGTCGCGCTCCTCCTTGGGGCAGCGCACGGCGAGTGAGGTCTCCTCCTCGGGCAGGGTGGCGAACATCTTCCCCGCGACGCGGAAGGTGGGCATGCTCCAGGCGATCTTCTCCGTGGTGTCCGGCAGGGACAGGGCGATACGACGTACGTCTTCGGCGTCCGGCATGCTTCGCACCGTATCCGCTGCCACTGACAGTCACCCCACGGCGACCTGCTTGTAGTACAGGGTGGTCGGACGGAGCACGCCGGCGGGGCTCGCCGCGTAGTCGGGGATCACCCCGGCGCTGGTCCAGCCGCCGGTGCGGTAGAGGTGTTCGGCAGGGCTGTCGGTCTCGGTGTCCAGATGGAGCAGGGTGACGCCGGCCGCGACGGCGGCCTCCTCGGCCACGGTCAGCAGCGCGCGGCCGAGCCCCTTCCCGCGGGCGTCCCGGTGGACCATCAGCTTGACCAGTTCGGCGCGGTGGCGGCTGTTCGGCTTGTCGGCGAAGGCGAGGCTGACGGTGCCGAGGACGCGGTCTGCGTCCTCGGCGGCCCAGACGGCGAGCCGCCCGGCGGCCACCCCCTGCGCCCGCTCCCGCCACCAGGCGACGGCGTCGGCCCGGTCCAGCGGGGCGAGGAAGCCGACCGAGGCGCCGCCGTCGACCATGTCGATCAGCAGGTCGGCCAACTCCTCGACCCGAGCGAGCAGTCGGGCGGCGTCGAGCCGGGTCGCGCGGGCGTCGGTCACGGCAGCACCACCGCCAGCGCGTAACGCGCCTCCGTGTCCCCCGCGCACCGGAACCGGGTCGGCCCCCATACCCGCAGGCGCAGACAGTCCCCCGCGTCGAGGTGATGCTCGGTGTCCTCGGCCGTCACGGCGAGGGCGCCTTCGAGCACCCAGATGTGCTGCTCCAGGCCCGCCACGGGCGGCCGGTCATAGGCGAGGTCGGCGCCCACGGCGAGCCGCCCCTCGACCAGTTCGGCGCGCAGCGCGGGGTGCGGCGGCGACACCGAGCGCCGGACGAACCCGGAGGCCCGGTCCGTCCACACGGACTGCTCGCCGGCCCGCACCAGCGGCGCGGGCTCCGCCTCGACCTCGCTGAGCAGCCGGGACATGGTCCGTCCGTAGACCTGGCACAGGCGATTGAGCAGGGAGGCGGTCGGGCTGATCTCCGCCCGCTCGGCCCGCGACAGCGTGGACCGGCTGATCCCGCTGCGCTCCGCCAACTCCCCCAGCGACCAGCCGCGTTCGGACCGCAACGCGGCCAGCCGCGCGGCCAGGCGGACGTCGACGAGGTCCGGCGGCGCGACCGCATCCGCTGCGTCCGGTTCATCCGTCGCGCCCACCACATCCGCTTCGCGTCTCATATCCGGGAAACTATCCCGGATGCGAGACATCAGCGTTACGGACTCCTCACACCCGCACGCCTCATCCGCGCGCGGCCTCGCCGAGCGCCTCCAGCACCGGCCGGATCAGCGGATGCTCCTCCGCCCCCCGGCGGACCGCCGCGAAGACCCGTCGGGTGGGCGCCACGCCGTCGACGGGCCGGACGACCACTCCCGTGAGGTCCATGCCGCGCAGCGCCGACCGCGGCACCAGCGCCACGCCCGCGTCGGCCGAGGCCAGCGCGACGACCGCGCGGAAGTCGTCCGAGGAGTGCTCCAGACGGGGCTGGAAGCCGGCGATCTCGCAGGCCAGGACGACCACGTCATGGCAGGGATTGCCGGGGTAGGGGCCGATCCAGGTGTCCTTGGCCAGCTCGGCGAGCGGGACCTCGGGGGCGTCGGCGAGACGATGGGTGACGGGGACGACCGCGTCGAAGGGCTCGGCGTAGAGCGGGATGTGCGCAAGCCGCGGATCGTCGGCGGCCGGGGCGCCGCGGTACTCGACGGCCACGGCGACGTCCACCTGCCGGTAGAGCACCATCGGCAGGCTCGCGTCGCCCTCGGCGTCCTGGACCCGGATCCGTATCCCCGGGGCGGTGTCCGCGAGCCGCGCCACCGCCGGGGCCACGACCAGGGCGATGCCGGTCGCGAAGGCGGCGACCGTGACCGTGCCGGCCTCGCCGGAGCTGTAGGCGGCCAGCTCGGCCTCGGCGCGCTCCAGCTGGGCGAGGACGGCGTTGGTGTGCGTGAGCAGGATCTCGCCGGCCGGGGTGAGCCGTACGCCCTTGGCGCTGCGCTCGACCAGCCGGTGGCCGGTCTCCTGCTCCAGGGCCGTCAGCTGCTGGGAGACGGCGGACGGGGTGAGATACAGCGCGGCGGCCGCCGCCGTCACGGTGCGGTGGTCGGCCACCGCACGGAGGATGTGGAGCCGCCGTGCCTCGATCATGGGATCGATTATCGCAAGGTGTCCGGACCGCCCGGACCCGTCAGAACTCCGGCAGCTCGGCCCGCGCGTCGATGAAGGCGTCGACCGCCCGGTTCACGTCGGCCGTGGAGTGCGCGGCGGACAGCTGGACCCGGATGCGGGCCTTGCCCTGCGGCACCACCGGGTAGGAGAAGCCGATCACGTACACCCCGCGCTCCAGCAGCAGTTCGGCCATCCGGGCCGCCTGCGCCGCGTCGCCGATCATGACGGGGGCGATGGCGTGGTCGCCGGGGAGGACGTCGAAGCCCGCGTCCGTCATCCGACGGCGGAACAGGGCCGTGTTCTCGGCCAGCCGTACGCGCAGCTCGTCGGCCGACTCCAGCAGGTCGATGACCTTGAGCGAGGCGGCGGCGATGACCGGGGCGAGGGTGTTGGAGAACAGGTACGGGCGGGAGCGCTGGCGCAGCAGGGCGACGATCTCGGCGCGCGCGGCCACGTAACCGCCGGAGGCGCCGCCGAGCGCCTTGCCCAGGGTGCCGGTGAGGATGTCGACGCGGTCCATGACGCCGTGCAGCTCGGGGGTGCCGCGGCCGCCGGGGCCGACGAAGCCGACGGCGTGCGAGTCGTCGACCATGACCATGGCGTCGTAGCGGTCGGCGAGGTCGCAGATCTCGGCGAGGGGGGCCACATAGCCGTCCATGGAGAAGACGCCGTCGGTGACGACCAGGCGGCGGCGCGCGTCGGAGGCGTCCTTCAACTGCCGTTCCAGATCCTCCAGATCACGGTTGGCGTAGCGGAAGCGGCGGGCCTTGGACAGCCGGATGCCGTCGATGATCGAGGCGTGGTTGAGGGCGTCGGAGATCACCGCGTCCTCGGGGCCGAGCAGCGTCTCGAAGACGCCGCCGTTGGCGTCGAAGCAGGAGGAGTACAGGATCGTGTCCTCCTGGCCGAGGAAGGCGGACAGCCGCGCCTCCAGCTCCTTGTGCACCTCCTGCGTGCCGCAGATGAAGCGGACGGACGCCATGCCGTAGCCCCAGCGGTCGAGTGCCTCGTGGGCGGCGGCGATCACCTCGGGGTGGTCGGCGAGGCCGAGGTAGTTGTTGGCGCAGAAGTTGAGGACCTCGCCCGGCTGGCCGCCCGCGGTCACGGCCACGGTCGCCGACTGGGGGCTGCCGATCACCCGCTCGGGCTTGTGCAGACCGGCGGCGCGGATCTCGTCGAGGGTGGTGCGCAGGTCGTCGCGCACGGAGTCGAACATCTCAAAGCTCCTAGAGGTGCTGGCGCAGAAGGGGAGTCACACGGTCCAGTCGAGGATGACCTTGCCGCCGCGGCCGCTCGCCGCGTCGGCGAAGGCCGCCTCGAAGTCGCGGTGGCCGTAGCGGCCGGTGATCACGGGGGCGAGGTCGAGGCCGCCCTCCAGCAGCACCGACATCGCGTACCAGGTCTCGAACATCTCGCGGCCGTAGATGCCCTTGATGGTGATCATCGAGGTGACGATCCGGGACCAGTCGACGGGGAACTCCTCGGCGGGCAGCCCCAGCATGGCGATCCGGCCGCCGTGCGTCAGGTTGGCGATCATCTCGCGCAGCGCCTCGGGCCGGCCGGACATCTCCAGGCCGACGTCGAAGCCCTCGCGCAGCCCCAACTCCCGCTGTCCGTCGGCGACGGACGCCTGCGACACGTTCAGCGCCAGGCTCGCGCCGATCTTGCGGGCCAGCTCCAGCCGCTCCTCGCTGACGTCGGTGACCATGACGTTGCGGGCGCCGGCGTGCCGGGCGACGGCGGCGGCCATCAGGCCGATCGGTCCGGCGCCGGTGATCAGGACGTCCTCGCCGACGAGCGGGAAGGACAGCGCGGTGTGCACGGCGTTGCCGAACGGGTCGAAGATCGCCGCCACGTCGAGGTCCACCGCGACCCGGTGCACCCACACATTGGACGCGGGCAGGGCGACGTACTCCGCGAAGGCGCCGTCGCGCCCGACGCCGAGGCCGACGGTCGCCCGGCACAGATGGCGGCGCCCGGCGAGACAGTTGCGGCACTTGCCGCAGACCAGGTGCCCCTCGCCGCTGACCCGGTCCCCCACGGCGATGTCGGCGGCGTCGACGTCCCGGCCGGTCTCGACGACCTCGCCGACGAACTCGTGCCCGAGCACCAGCGGGGTGCGGATCGTCTGGCGCGCCCAGCCGTCCCAGGCCCGGATGTGCAGATCGGTGCCGCAGATGCCGGTGCGCAGCACCTTGATCAGCACGTCGCCGGGCCCGATCTCGGGCTCCGGGACGTCGGCGAGCCACAGCCCGGGCTCCGCCTTCTCCTTGACCAGTGCCTTCAACGCAACGGCTCCCGTGGTGAGGGCCCGGGCGCGGACCGGCCGACCGGCCCCGCATCCGGGAAGACGTGTGGATTCGTGCAGCAATCTGCCGCACTCCAGCGGCCCGGGTCCATCGAGCTTTTCTTAAGCGCCGCCACAGCTCCGCTTCACACGAGTGGTCTCGCGCTCGTGGACCGGCTTTCCCGCACACCACGCTGGGGCGTGACACCCTGGACCGCAACCCGCACGAGCCGGCCGACTGACGTGGAGCCCCTGATGACCACAGCACGGGACCTGATGATCGTCGCGTTGGACGTGACCCCCGACGTCGCGTCCCAGCGCGAGGTCGGACAGGGCGATCTGGCGCTCGCCCTCGCGGGCGCGGAGGCGATCGAGCTGCTCCGGGCCGAGGCGCTCACCGTGGAGGACGACCTCCTGGTGCCCGGCCCGCCCGCGGAGCCGGACGATCCGCTGCTGGCCGAGGCCGCGGCGGCACTCGTCCGGGAGGAGCCGTACGAGTCGGTCGAGGACTGGCTGTGGCGCCGGGGCCGTGGCCTGTCCTCGGCCTACCGCGACCGGCTGGAGGCGGACGGACTGGTCGGCCGGCCGCGCAGCCGGCTGCTCGGCGTCCGGTCCGCGCGGACGGCGCCCGTGGACTCGCCGGCCCGTCGGCGCGCCACCGCGCGCTGGGCGTCGGACGAGCCGGTCCTCGCCGCGCTGGGCGCCGCCGCCGGTCTGCGCGAGGAGCCGGCCGACGGCGGCCCGGACCGCCTCGACGACGCGGTCGTGACGATCCTGGCGGCGGTCGGCGACGCGGTGGCGGAACTCGATGCCGTCCGGCGCCGACGGTCCATCGAGGACGCGGCCTTCGACAACGTCTGGCGGGGCTTCTGACCGAAGCGCCGGGGCTCCGAGCCTCAGGGGCTCAGAGGCTCAGGGGCTCAGGGGCTCAGGGCGGGAATCCGCCGCTCTCGCGGCGTTGCAGCCGGCCGGCGAGATCGGCGGCCGTCGCCTTGATGGTCTCCAGGCCGGCCTTCCCCCAGGGCCGGGGCGCGAGGTCGGCGACGCACACCGTGCCCAGCACCATGCCGGTGGTGTCGATGAGCGGGGCGCCGAGATAGGAGCGGATGCCGTACTCGTCGACGACCGGGTTGCCGGCGAAGCGCGGGTAGTCGCCGACGTCCTCCAGGACCAGCGCTTTGCGCCGGACGACGACGTGCGGGCAGTAGCCGTAGTCGCGGGGCAGCCGGCGGCCCAGCTCGGGCTTGCCGCCGCGGGCGGCGCGGCCGCCGTGCGGGGTGTGCAGCCCGGCGAAGAACTGGCGTTCCTCGTCAAGGAAGTTGACCATGGCGTACGGGGCCCCGATCACCTCGGCGAGTCGGTGCGCGAAGGCGTCCAGGGCGGGCTCCGGCTGTTCCCCGAGGCCGAGTCGGCGCAGCCTCAGGGCACGGGCGGGGGCTTCCTTGTCCTGCGGGGTGAGCAGCAGACGACCGGTCGGGTGCGACGGGTCGTAGCTCATGTCCGGGTTCCGTCGCTGTGGGCGTATGTCATGTGCGGCTCCGGGGTGTTGGGTGCGGGCGTCTACATGTGGGCGCCGCGGCTCGGCTGGGGTGCGGCCGGTGCGTGGGCGATGAGGTGTCTGACGAGGGTGAGCAGGGTCTGGACCCCGGAGGCGGAGATCCGGGCGTCGCAGCGCACGATGGGGACCTCCGGGTCGAGGTCGATGGCGGTGCGCACCTCCTCGGGGTCGTAGCGGTGGGAGCCGTCGAACTCGTTGACGGCGATGATGAAGGCGAGTCCGCGTTCCTCGAAGAAGTCGACGGCCGCGAAGCACTCCTCCAGACGGCGGGTGTCGGCGAGGATGACCGCGCCGAGGGCGCCCTCGGACAGCTCGTCCCACATGAACCAGAACCGTTCCTGGCCCGGGGTGCCGAACAGGTAGAGGACGTGCTGCGGGTCGAGGGTGATCCGGCCGAAGTCCATGGCGACGGTCGTCTCGACCTTGTTCTCGATGCCGTCGAGGTTGTCGGTCGCGGCGCTGACGGTGGTGAGCAGCTCCTCCGTGCTGAGCGGCGCGATCTCGCTGACGGCGCCGACGAAGGTCGTCTTGCCGACCCCGAAGCCGCCCGCGACCAGGATCTTCAGGGCGGTGGGGAAGGGGTCGGGGCCGGTGCCGGTGCCGTCGGGAGCGCCGCGGTCACGGTGATCGCGGTACGTGTGGTGATCGTCGCAGTCAGAGCTGTCGTCGTAGTCCATCGAGCACTGCCTCCAGTAGGGCCCGGTCGGTGGGGTTGTTTTGGAACTCGGGGGGTTTGGTGGTCAGCGCCCCGCAGTCGAGAAGGTCCGACAGCAGCACCTTGGTGACCGCTGCCGGCAGCTTCAGATGGGCCGCGATCTCGGCGACCGACACGGGTGCGCGGGTCAGGTGGAGCGCGGTCGCGTGTTCCGGGCCGAGGTAGCCGAGGGGGGTCGCCCCGGTGGCCATCACCTGGGACATGAGGTCGAGGGCGACGCTGGGCTTGGTCCGGCCGTTGCTGACCGTGAAAGGGCGCACCAGCCGTCCGGCCGCGTCATCGAGCCAGGGCCCGTCGCCGGCCGCCGCCACGCTCAAGGCCCCATCACCGACGGTTCGACGGCGTGCTGCCGGGGCGCGGTCATCAGATACGGCCGGACGCTCTTGACCAGCATCGCCATCTCGTAGCCGAGCACGGCCGCGTCGGCCTCCCGCCCGGCCAGCACCGCGAGACACGCGCCGGAACCGGCCGTGGTGACGAACAGCAGCGTCGAGTCGAGTTCGACGACGACCTGCCGTACGTCCCCGCCGTCGCCGAACCGGACGCCGGCGCTGCGGCCGAGGGAGTACAGGCCGGAGGCCAGGGCGGCCATGTGGTCGGCGCTGTCGGGGTCGAGGCCGTGGACCGACTTCACGAGCCCGTCGCAGGAGAGCAGCACCGCGCTCGTGGTGTGCGGCACGCGCTGCACGAGGCCGCTCATCAGCCAGTCGAGATCGGATACCTGGCCGGTCGGCGCATCGCTCGCCATGGTGGATCGACTCCTTGGGGTACGAAGGTCTGCGGGAGCGCTGGGGGTGGGGATGGGGGGCGTGGGGGTCGGGGTGGGGGTGCTCATCCGGCTGGTGCGCTCCCGTCGTGCCGGGCGGTGGACAGGTCGGTGCGCGCCTCGGCTGCCGGGGAGGACACCTCCATGAAGTCCGCCTCCAGGCTCTGCTGGGCCTCGGCGAGGCCGACGCCCCGCTGGAAGGAGGCCATCAGGCCGGGGTCGTGCCCGGCGGGCTCCTCGGTGCTGTCCTGGCGGGGGGCCGGCCCGCCGCGCAGCTGGGGCACGATGTGCTCCTGGGCGCGGCGGCGCGGCAGTTGGGGTTTGCCCATGGTGCCGCGCACCGTGCCGACGCGCGGGGTGGGCGCGAGCCCCGCGTGCTCCTCGACGACGGCCCGGTCGCCGGGCCGGATCCCCGGCACGGCCTCGGCCGGATTGGCCCGCGCCTCCCGGGCCCCCCGCACCGGCAACGGCGCAGGCCGCCGCCCACCCGCCCGCGCCCCATCGGCCGCCTGCGGGACACGCTGCGGCTGCGGCTGCGCACCGCGCTGCGGGTCAGCGACCGGCCCGGCAAACCGACGGCCGCCGGACGGCTGCGGAACCGACTCGACGGGCCACGGCTGCGGGACCGACTCGGCAGACCGCGCGTGCGGGTCGGGCTCGGCGGGCCCCGGGTGCGATGCCGACTCGGCGGGCCGCTGAGGCAGGGTCGCCTCGGCGGCAGACCCCGGGCCGTCGGACGGCGGCGGGGCGGGCTGCGGATGCTGGGGCGGCTCGGCATGCTGCGGGTACGGCACCGGTTCGGCGGACCGCAGGTGCGGGGCCGACTCGGCAGACCGCCAAGGCAGGGGCGGCTCGGCAGACCCCGGGCCGTCGGACGGCTGCGGGGCGGGCTGCGGATGCTGGGCCGACTCGGCGGGCTGCGGGTACGAGGCCGACTCGGCAGACCGCAGGTGCGGCATCGGTTCGGCGGACCGCAGGTGCGGGGCCTGCTCGTCAGAGCGCAGGTGTGAGGCCGGCTCGGCGGAGCGCCGAGGCAAGGGCGGCTCGGCAGACCCCGGGCCGTCGGACGGCTGCGGGGCGGGCTGCGGATGCTGGGCCGACTCGGCGGGCCACAGGTGCACGGCTGGCTCGGCAGACCCCAGGCCATCGGACGACTGCCGGGCGGGCTGCGGATGCTGGGGAGGCTCGGCACGCTGCGGGTACGGCACCGGCTCGGCGGACCGCAGGTGCGGGGCCGGCTCGGCGGAGCGCCGAGGCAGGGGCGGCTCGGCAGACCCCGGAGCGTCCGACGGCTGCCGGGAGGGCTGCGGATGCCGGGCCGACTCGGCGGGCTGCGGGTACGAGGCCGACTCGGTAGAGCGCCGAGGCAGGGGCGGGTCGGTAGGCCTCGGGCCGTCGGGCGGCTGCCGGTGTGGGGTCGGCTCGGCGGGACGCGGGGGCTGGGGGGCGGCCGAGCGGGTGGGGCCCGGCGTGGGCTGCGGTCGGGCGGAGATCTGGGGTACGCCGGAGGCGGGAGTGTGCTGCGGCTGGGAGGGATCCGGTGACCGGCCCGCGCCGGGGCCGGTCACGGCGTCCCACGCCTGCGACGAGCCGACGGGCGTCGCCCCCGGCGTCTGCAGCGAGCCCGCCGACCATCCCGCGCCGCCGGCCGCCAGCGGCGTGGGGCCCGTGTCGCCGACGCCCTGGCCCCGGGCCGGTGGGGCCGGCGGCAGGGGCGGACGGGCCGCGGCGGTCGGGGCAGGCGTCGTCGTGGGTACGAGGGGCAGGCCGGCGCCGTCCATGTCCGGTCCCTGCGTCACGGCTCCGGCGACGCCGGGCGCGGAGCCCAGCAGCGCCTGCGGGACGACGAGGACGGCCTGGACGCCGCCGTAGATGTTGCTCTGCAGGCGGACCCGGATGCCGTGCCGTCGGGCCAGCTGGGAGACGACGAACAGGCCGATCCGCCCGTCGGCGAGCAGCCGGCCGACGTTGACCTGGTCGGGGTCGGCGAGCAGGGCGTTCATCCGGCTCTGCTCCTCGACGGGCAGACCGAGCCCGCGGTCCTCGACCTCCACGGCGAGCCCGGAGGTGACGAGGGTGGCGCGCAGCAGCACCTGGGTGTGCGGGGCGGAGAACACCGTGGCGTTCTCGACGAGTTCGGCGAGCAGGTGGATGACGTCCGCGACGGCGTGCCCGCGCAGCTCGCCGTCGATGGGCGGGACGAGTTTGACCCGCGAGTACTGCTCGACCTCGGCGATGGCGGAGCGCAGCACCTCCGTCATGCAGACGGGGTTGCTCCACTGCCGCCGGGAGACGGCCCCGCCGAGGACGGCGAGGTTCTCGGCGTGGCGGCGGATGCGGGTGGCGAGGTGGTCGACGTGGAAGAGGCCCTTGAGCAGGTCGGGATCCTCGATCTCGTTCTCGAGCTCGTCGAGGATGGAGATCTCGCGGTGCACCAGGGACTGAAGCCGCCGCGCCAGGTTGACGAAGACCTCCAGCTTCTGTTCGCTGCCGGCCTGACTGGACAGCTGTGCGGCCTGCACGACGGCGGTGACGGCCCCGTCGTGGGCCCGGGCCAGGTCGGCGGCGAGCAGCTCGAAGTCGTCGGCGTCCGCGCCGGGCGGGCCGCCGCGCGACCTGCGCTGGGGCGGCGTCTCACCGCGGCGCAGCGCCTCGACGACCGTGCGCAGGTCGGCCTCGCCGCGTGCGCTGCCCCGGCGCAGGGCCGCGATGCGGTCGCTGACCGAGCGGGCGGCGCGGTCCGCGGCCACGGCGGCGATCACGATGCCGGCGCCGGTGACCGCGACCGCCCCGGCCAGCACCGCCCACAGGGTGACGCCGGGCCGGACGCCGGTGGAGCGCACGGTGAACAGGACGACCGCGCAGGCGCTGAGCGCGACCGCGGTCGGGGGGAGCACGGCGAGCCGCAGCAGCTGGGGCCGTATGTGTGTCTCGGTCGACGCTGGTGCGGTGCGGGCGACCGGCCGCCCGTGCCGCCCGCCCTCACGGCGGTCTGCGCGTGCGGCGGGTGCGCGGAGGTGAGACATCGGTGTCCTCGTACTGGTCCGTCGAGCCGGGTCGTCGGTCGGAGAGCCGAAGAATTCGGCCCGGTGTCGCCCGACGGCCACTCACAGTAGTCGGCAACGCATCAGGTGCGGTGGGCAGTTGACAAAGTCCCGCAGCGAGCGTCCCGCTCTGGTATGAGGCTTCGCACGGCAGACCGAATACGGCGTGCGATCGGAGGAACAGTACGGAAAGAGTTCGATCAGACCTGGTCAGAGGTGGTCCGAAAACGGCTGTGCGGGTCGGGGAGCCTTTCGCCCCCCGACCCGCACAGCCGAGCGTTCGCGTGCCCCGGTCAGCCCGCCGGTATCGCCTCCGGCGCCTCGCCGCCCTCGGTGGCGCCCTTCGGAATCTCACTCTCGGTATCGGCTTTGGCCTTGGCTGCCGTCTCGCTCGGGAGCGGCCAGCCGCCGGCCGGAGTGCGCGCCGCACCGCGCCACCAGGGCTCGCCGGGAACGGTCTGCGCGGTGGGCTCGAAGGGCTCGCCGGGACGGGGCAGGGCGACGCGCGCCCCGACCGCCCCTGCAGCGGACAGCGTGCCCTCCCCCGGCTCGGCCCACGCGTGCGTGGCGAGGTTGAAGGTGGCCCAGTGGATGGGCATCATCACCCCGCCGGTCCCGCCCTGGAGGTCGAGGTGGGCGCGCATGCCCTCCTCGGGCGTCATGTGGATGTCGGGCCAGAAGTCCGAGTACGCGCCGATCTGGATCATCGTCGCGTCGAACGGGCCGTGATCGGCGCCGATGTCCTTGAAGCCCTCGAAGTAGCCGGTGTCGCCGCTGTGGTAGATCCGGTGCTCCTCGCCGGCGACGACCCAGGAGGCCCACAGGGTGTGCTGGGTGTTGCGCAGGCCCCGGCCGCAGAAGTGGCGGGCCGGGGTGGCGGTCAGCGTGAGCCCGCCGACCTTGGTCGCCTCGTGCCAGTCCAGCTCGCGCAGCCGGTCGGCCGAGACGCCCCACTGCTCCAGGTGGGCGCCGACGCCGAGCGGCACCGCGAACAGCGTGTCGGTCCCGGCCAGCGCCTTGATCGAGGGCAGGTCCAGGTGGTCGTAGTGGTCGTGCGAGATGACGACGACGTCGACCGGGCCCAGCGCGGCCAGCGGCAGCGGGACCGGGTGCAGCCGCTTGGGGCCCGCGAAGGCGAACGGGGAGCAGCGCTCGCCCCAGACGGGGTCGAACAGAACGCGCTGCCCGTCGATCTCCGCGAGCACGCTGGAGTGCCCCATCCAGGTCACCCTGAGGCCCGTGGCGGGCGGCTTGGCGAGGTCGGCGAGGGTGGTGGCGTGCACCGGCACGGTCCCCGAGGGGGCACGGCGGGGGCGCTGCTCCTTGTCGAAGAAGACTTTGGCGAAGTCGACCATCGAGCCCGAGGGGCGGGTCCGCGCCGGACCGCCGGGGTTCTGGAAGACCCCGTCCTTGAAGTGGGGCGATCTGCGGATGCGCGCCATGCGCTCACCACTCGGATCCGCGCCGAATGCCTCGGGCTGCAGAGCGCGGAGCCCGGAGCGCAGGGAACGGAAACCGGACACGGTACCTCCAGGTGGAGTCGCTGAGGCATTCCATTATGGTCGCCCCCTCCGACATCCCGTTGACAGCCCTCGCCCCGCCTTCCGATACTGACCCACTGTTCAGTAACGATCCCTGCCGACGATGTCGAGGAGCCCGTATGGCCACCGCCCCCTTGTTGTCCCTCACCTGGACGGACGACGTCACGGGCCGCCAGGGGTTCCTCGTCGTCGACCGGCTGGTGCGCGGGGTGTGCAGCGGCGGTCTGCGGATGCGGGCGGGCTGCACCCTGGAGGAGGTGACCGGCCTCGCGCGCGGGATGAGCCTCAAGGAGGCGCTGCACTACGACCCCGAGGCCCGCTATGTGCCGCTGGGCGGGGCCAAGGGCGGCATCGACTGCGATCCCCGGGACCCGGCGGCGTACGGGCTGCTGGTGCGGTACCTGCGGGCGGTGCGGCCCTATGTGGAGAGCTGCTGGACCACCGGCGAGGACCTGGGCCTGACCCAGGACCTGGTGGACCGGGCGGTCGCCGAGGTGGGGCTGGTGTCGTCCGTGCAGGCGGTCCACCCGCTGCTCGACGACGAGAGCGCGGCCCGCGCGCGACTGGCGGCCGCCTTCGCCGTCGAGGTCGACGGCATCGGACTGGACGAGCTGGTCGGCGGCTGCGGGGTCGCCGAGTCGGTGCTGACGGCCCTGGACCGGGCCGGGGTCGCGTACGCGGGGACGCGGGTCGCCCTGCAGGGGCTGGGCACCATGGGCGGGGCCACGGCGCGCTTCCTCACGCGCGCGGGGCTGACGGTCGTGGCCGTCGCCGACGTCAAGGGCACGATCGCCAACCCGGCCGGCCTGGACGTGGAGGCGCTGCTGGCCGCGCGGGACGGCCACGGCACGGTGGACCGCGCGGCGCTGCGCCCCGGCGACCGCGAACTGCCGGGCGAGGCCTGGCTGACGACGCAGGCGGAGGTCCTCGTACCGGCCGCCGTGTCGTACGCGATCGGGGCCGAGGAGGCGGAGCGGATCGGCGCCCGGTGGATCGCCGAGGCGGCCAACATGCCCGTCCTGCCCGAGGCGGAGGAACTGCTGCACGCGCGCGGGGCGATCGTGCTGCCGGACGTCGTCGTCAACTCCGGGACGAACGCCTGGTGGTGGTGGACGCTCTTCGGCGACATCGGCGCGGACCCGGACGAGGCGTTCGCGTACACGCGCCGCTCGATGCGCACCCTGATGGAACTGGTGCTGACCCGCGCGCAGGCCGACGGCACCACGCCCCGGGCCGCCGCGCACGCGCTCGCGGCGGAGCGGCTCCCGGTGATCACCGAGCGGTTCGGCAGCCTGCGATAAGGGCGTCGCCGAGGTCATCCGCGCAGGTCGGGGCGGCTGTGTAGGGTGACGGCGTGGCGAGGGTCCGGTTGAGCGTGGCCGAGCGGCGCGAGGAGCTGCTGCGGTCGGCCATCCAGCAGATCGAGGCGCGGGGCGTGGCGGCGGTCAGGATCGCCGACGTCGCCGCGGCCCTCGGCGTGAGCAACGCGCTGGTGCTCTACCACTTCTCGACTAAGGAGAAGCTGGTCGCCGACGCGTTCGCCTACGCGGCAAAGGACGACCTGGCGCACCTGCGCAAGCTGCTCGGCCGCCGCACCACGGCGCTGCGCCGACTGCGGTCGGCCGTGCGCTGGTACGCGCCCACGGGCCAGGCCAAGGGCTGGCGGCTGTGGATCGAGGGCTGGGCGGTGTCGCTGCGCGAGCCCGCGCTGCGGGAGGTCGCCCGGGATCTCGACCAGGAGTGGAAGGCGGCGCTCGCCGAGGTGATCGCGGAGGGCGTGGCCGCGGGCGAGTTCACCTGCCCCGACCCGCCCGCCACGGCCCTGCGCCTCACAGCGCTCCTGGACGGCCTCGCCGTACAACTGACGTCGTACGGCGGCACGGTGTCCCGGGCCAGGGCACACGAGTGGGTGGAAGAAACGCTGACGGCAGAACTCGGGCTGAGCGATGCAGCCCCGCGCGGCCTCCAGGGACGGGACGGGTAGGGGCGGTGCGGCGGGGGCGGAGGCAGGGGCGAAAAACTCCCGCCGCACACCACCACCTCACCACCCCACCCCCCTCACGCCAGCGCGGCGAGCCGCGTCCTGATGTCCTCCGGGGACAGCGTGCCCTTGGCGGTCACATGGTCGCCGGACGACTCCCCGCGCAGCCGGCGCCCGATCCACGGCACCAGGTACTCGCGCGCCCAGTGGACGTCGTCGCGCCGCACGTCGAGGGTGCCGCGCGGCGGGAGCGGCGGCCAGGGCTGCTCCGGGTCGGCCGGTACCTCCAGGTCGAGGACCTGCCCGGCGCGCAGCGCCACGCGCGTGTGGCCCTCCGGGGAGAGATGGAGCCGGTCGCCGTCCCAGGCCCTGCGGTCCTGCACGGACTTCAGGGACCACAGGTCGAGCACCGGGCAGCCGTACCGGTCGGCGACGGCGCGCACATGTCCGTTGTAGGTGGCGATCTTGCCGCGCAGATGCTTGAGCACGGGGACGCCTCGGGTGTCGAAGCCGGTGGTCACCAGGACCGCGCCGGCCACGGCGGTCAGGGCCGAGATCGCGCGCTCGAAACGCTCGGCGACCTCGTCCGGGTCGGTGCCCGGACGGATGATGTCGTTGCCGCCCGCGCAGAAGGAGACCAGGTCCGGGGCGAGTTCCACCGCCCTGGGGAGTTGGTCCTCCATGATCTGGTCGAGCAGCTTTCCGCGGACCGCGAGGTTGGTGTACTTGAAGTCGCCTTCGGGCTGCCGGTCCGCGAGGAGTACCGCGAACCGGTCGGCCCAGCCGACGAACGCCCCGTCGGGGCCGGGGTCGCCGACGCCCTCGGTGAAGCTGTCCCCCACCGCCACGTACGACCCGATCACTGATCTGTTGTCATTCTTCGAATCGTCTGCCACAGCGGTTCATCATTCACCCTCGAATGTGACCTACGCGATCGTAGGAAAGGATTGACGAACGGTGAGATAAGACACTCTTAAAGAATTTGCAAGTCAGGGAATAAGGGACCAGGCCCGGAAGTCCTTGATCCGGAAGTGACTCCAGGTGGTACGGAAGGCGAAGTGCCCGCTCGGGTACGGCTCGGGGTCGGTGTAGTCGAACACCAGCCGCCCGTTGTTCCACCAGCGGACCGTCGAACCGTCGGAGACGATACGGACGCGGTTCGGCTCGTTCGCCACGAGCAGCGGCTCGGTGTAGTCGTAGATCAGCGGACGCACCCCCGCCTCGCCGACATAGCGGCGCAGCCGGGTCGTGGTGTTGGTGTTGGCGCCGTAGCCGACGTAGTACGTCTTCAGATAGTCGTACTCGGCGAGGGCGCCGCCGCGCGGGGTGGCGAAGAGGTCCTGCGGGGAGCGGACGTCGACGGCGTTCCAGAAGTTGTTGAGGTCGGAGACCCGGTCGTTGACCCCGCCCGCGGAGACGGGCGTGGCGACGTACTCGATGACGTACGGCCCGGCGAACGGCCGCTTGAACCAGATCGTCGCCCCGGCGGGCACGTCGACCTCCAGGGTGCCGCGGGAGGCGGTGACGGTCCCGCCCTTCTCCAGTTCCACGGCCCACTGCCGCAGCCCGTGGCGGAAGTCGTCGTGCGCCAGGAGACGGCGATGGCGGCGGGGTGCGGCGGCGCTCGCGGTGGCGGCGGGCGCGAGGGCGGCCAGGGCGGCGCCGGCGGCGAGGGCTCCGAATGCTCTACGCGTGGTCGTCACGTCGGTCTGCTCCTTCGGGGTGGGTGATGGTGCAGGACCGCAGGGCCTGCAGGTCAAAGGCGATCGCGTCGCCGTGCCTCGCGTGCTCGGTGCCGAGGAGCCGCCAGCTGAGGAACGTCCCCTGCCCGGACGGCACGGCGACCAGACCGCGGTCGAGGTTCTCCACGATCCGGCGCGGGGCGTCGGCGGCGGCGTGCCCGGCGGGCGCGGAGCAGAGCCCGGCCAGCAGGGCGGCGGAGACGGCCGAGACGGCGACGGTTCTTCGACGGCGGGTGGCGATCACTGGTGCTCCTTCACGAGCTTCTCGGGCGTTGCGAGCTTTTCGGGCGTTCCGAGTTCTGCGAGCTTTGCGATGAGGGGGATCAGGCGGTCGGCCGCCTTGCGGTGGCCCTGGACGTTCGGGTGGACGGTGTCCTGGAAGTCGCCGTCCGCCGCCGAGAGCCAGCCGGCGGTGTCCACGAACTCCGTGTGCGGGTCGGCGAGTTCGGCGACGACGTCGGCGATGTCGGCGGCGTGCGCCCCGCCGAAGGGACGCAGGGCGAGAATGCGGGCGTGCGGCGCGGCCGCCCGCAGCCGTTCGAGGTACGCGCGGTAGGCGGTGCGGAACTCGGCCGAGCCGAACGCGGTGTCGTTGGTGCCCTGGTTGACGACGATCACGTCGGCGTCGCGGTCCGGCCGGGCCGGGGAGCCCGCGTGGTTCCAGCCGTACGCGTCGCCGGCGGCCGGCACTCCCCCGTTGCCGGTCCGGAGCACGCCCTGGCGGCCGAAACCGACCTGGGTGAGCGAGGCGTGCAGGGCGTCGGCGACCAGGGTGGGGTAGGCGGCCGTCCCGTCGGCGCAGTCGGAGGTGTTGACCGCGCAGAGCGCCAGCACGCCCTGGGTGACGGAGTCGCCGTAGAAGACCAACTCCGGTGCCTTCGGCGCATGTTGAGCCAGCAGTCGGCCCCGGATGCCGGTCAGCACGACGCCCGACTCCAGCGGCGGGGTCCACCGGTTCACCCGGGAGAAGACGTCCTTCACGGACAGCTCGGCCGTGTGCGGTCCCCGCCCGGTCGCCGTGATCGCGAGGTCGCCGCGGTCGACGGCGTACTGCCGGCCGGGTCCGCCGTCGACGGACACGTAGACCTGCGCGGGCACGGTGACCGACGAGACGTCGAACAGGGCGTGGACGGTGCTCCCGACGAACCGGAACCGCAGCCGCGAACCGGAGTTGACGGTGACGGCGGCCTCGGCGGAACGCCCCCAGTGGCCCTCGTAGACGATCCGCCGGTCGTCGGGTCGAACGACGCTCGCGTCACCGACGGCGGAGGCAGACGCGGAGGCGGGCGAGGAGGCGGAGGCGGGCGGAGCGGCCACCGCCGTCGTCAGGAGCGTCACGACCGCCGCCGTCGCGGCGCACCTGACGACGGCGGTGCATCGGTGGACGACGCCGGGCACGGGACCTCCGAAGAGCGGTAGAAAGCGCTTGCTCGCTGACGGAGATCACTGTGTCCCCACTCTGACCCGGCTGTCGAGAGGGCGAAAGGGGATGCCATGCCGCTGCCACAGACATGCCACACGGCGGCAATGAAACGATCAAGAAAACGGACGCGGACACACCGAAGGCCGGACCCGGGGATCGGGATCCGGCCTTCGGCTGCGTGTCAGGCGGTGACGTGTCAGGCGGTGGCGTGTCAGGCGCCGAGTCGTCCGCGGAGGTCCTAGACGGAGACTCCGTGCGAGCGGAGGTAGGCGATCGGGTCCACGTCCGAGCCGTAGTCCGGCGTGGTGCGGATCTCGAAGTGCAGGTGCGGGCCGGTCACATTGCCGGTCGCGCCGGAGAGGCCGACCTGCTGGCCCGCGGTCACGGTCTGGCCGGCCGAGACCGACAGCTGGGACAGGTGGGCGTACTGGGCGTAGTAGCCGTCGGCGAGCTTGATGACGACCTGGTTGCCGTACGCGCCGCCCCAGCCCGCGGAGACGACGGTGCCCGCGCCCACGGCCTTGAGGGAGGTGCCGGTCGGCACGACGAAGTCGACGCCGGTGTGGTAGCCGCTGGACCACATGCTGCCGGCCACGTGGTACGCGGTGCCGACGGAGGCGCCGGCGACGGGGAGCGCGTAACCACTGGCCGAGCCGGTGTTGCTCTCGGCGGCCTGAGTGGCCGTCTTCGAGGAAGACGCCGAGGACGAGGTGGAGGCCTTGGAGTCGGAGGACTTCGCCGACTCGGAGGACTTGGAGGACTTCGGGGACTTCGACGCCGAACTCCCGGAGGAGGAGGCCGTGGAGGACGAGCCGGACGACTCGGCGGCGCCGGTCGCGGCCTGCTTGCCGATCGACAGCTTCAGTCCGGGGTGGATCAGCGAGGGGTCCTCGCCGACGGCCGCGCGGTTGTCCTGGTACAGCTTCTTCCAGCCGCCGCTGACGTCCTGCTCGTCGGCGATCTTCGAGAGGTAGTCCCCGGGCCGCACGGTGTAGGTCTTCGCGGCGGCGGTCTTCTGCGACACCGGAGCGGCCTGCACGACGTTTTCCGAAACCGTCTGCGCGACCGACTGGGACGCGGACTGCGAAACGGACTGCGAAACGGACTGGGCGGGGGCCGCGTGTGCGCCGGCGGCGCCCATGAGCGGAAGGGCGAGCGCTGCCCCGCCGGTTCCGGCGACGGCTATCGAACGAGTGAAACGCTGGGTCTTCGAACGGCGGTGCTTACCCTTCGCGGGCATGGCGAATTCCTCTCCGGCGCCTGCGAGGTGAGCTGTCGGGTGCGAGCTGGAGATGCCCGGCCGCGCCGAGGCGCGGCTTTACCCCAAGCCTGTTCCGGGACCGGAACAGGCGGTTGTGCCTGTGGGTCCCCCGCTCCTGCCGTGGACGGGTGGGTGTGCGGACTCCGGGCGGCGGCAGGATTAGGCATCCGTCCGGATTGGTGTGGAACGTAAGCGACCGAGACGCACGGGGACAAACAGAGGTTGCGCGGTCAATGCATTTCTCTTGATCCGCTGTGAGAATTCCCGGTCACACTCCGTGAATCCAAACACCCGCCATTCATCGAATGCCCTTGAAAAGCGCATGAATTACGTGAACATGACGTACGACGCACGGTCACGGATATGACGCTGCTCACGTGACAGCCCTCCAGGATCCTTTATTCCAGAGCGAGTTGGAATTAAGGATCCATTTCGGACAGAAAGCTCAGATGCGACGGAGTCGGATAACCGTCGCATCAAGGTCACCCTTGAGCCCGGTGCGCAGCCCGTGGTGCAGCAGCACCGCACCCCGGTGAACTTCGCCCGTTTCACGGCATTCATACGACTGTGTCGGGTCGAGTCCGCGCAGCCGGAGCGCCGGCACGGGCTCCCCGTACCGCTGGGCCTGGAGCCAGGCGAGGACGACGCTCTCGTCTCCGCGCACATACTGGACGGCGCTCAGCCCGCCCGCCGGGGGACGCAGTCGGTAGAGGTCGCCGTGCTGCACGAGCGGGCGGATCTCCTTGTAGAGGTCCACCCACTCCCGCGCCTCCTCGATCTCCTCCTCGCTCCACTGCGAGAGGTCGCCGCCGACGCCGAGCACCCCGGCCATGGCGCTGACGAACCGGAAGCGCAGCGAGCTGACCCGGCCGTTGAGCTGGGCGTTGGGGCTGTCGGTGACCCATGCGGCCATGACCCGGGCGGGGTGGAGCTGGCTGAAGCCGTGCTGGATGTCGAGCCGGTCGAGCGGGTCGGTGTTGTCGGAGGTCCACACCTGGTCGGTACGGCTCATGATCCCGAGGTCGATGCGTCCGCCGCCGCCCGAGCAGGACTCGAAGGCGACGCCCGGGTGGGCGGCCCGCAGTCGGTCCAGGAGGCCGTACAGGGCGCGCACATGGTCGACCCAGAGGCGCTGCGGGTAGGGGTCGTCCGGCCAGCCGGCGTCGGTGAAGCAGCGGTTGAAGTCCCACTTGACGTAGTCGACGGGGGCGCTGGAGAGCAGCCCGTGGAGCTGCTCCCAGAGGTACTCCTGAACGTCCTCGCGCGCGAGGTTGAGCACAAGCTGATTGCGGAACTCCGTCCGCTTTCGTCCCGGTTGGAACTGCACCCAGTCGGGGTGGGCCCGGTACAGCTCGCTGTCGGGGTTGACCATCTCGGGCTCGACCCAGATGCCGAACTGCATGCCGAGGGCGTGCACCTGGTCCGCGAGGGGCTTCAGGCCGTTCGGGAAGCGGTCGGGGTTGGGCCGCCAGTCGCCGAGCCCGGCGTGGTCGCCGGTGCGCGCCCCGAACCAGCCGTCGTCGACGACGAACAGCTCGACCCCGATCGCCGCGGCGCGCCGGGCCAGGGTCGCCTGCTGCTCCTCGGAGATGTCGAAGTAGGTGGCCTCCCAGGAGTTGAACAGCACCGGCCGGTCCTGCTCGGCGTCCGGGATCACGTACGCGCGCTGGTAGGCGTGCCAGGCGCGGCTCGCGCCGCCGAAGCCGGCGTCGCTCCACAGGCCGGCGAAGACGGGGGTGGTGAAGGACTCGCCGGTCGCCAGCCGCAGCAGGCCCGAGTCGTCGTAGCCGGCGCCGCCGGTGATCTGCACGCGCGCGTCGGGGAGTTGCGCGACGGCGATCCGCCAGGAGCCCGACCAGCCGAGGGCACAGCCGTAGACCTCGCCGCGCTCCTCGGTCGCGTCGGTGTCCAGCGCGACCCAGGGCAGATGCTGGTGGCCGGTGTGGCCGCGGCGGCTGCCGATGACCTTCTCACCGTAGGTGAGGGGGGAGCGGGTGAGCCGCGACTCGGCGGCCCAGCGGCCGTGCAGCTGCGAGAGCCGCCAGTCGTCGCGCTCGGGCAGGGTCCAGACGGCGGAGTCGGCGCGCAGCAGCTCCAGCGGCGGCTCGCCGTCGTTGCGCAGGGTCGTCCAGCGTTCGACGACGTCGCCGCGCATCCGGTAGTGCAGGGTGACGGTGAGCCCGGCGTCCCGGAAGCGCAGCCTGAGCTCGTCGCCGTCGCTCTCGTGGGCCTCGAAGGTCCACTCGGTGCCGCGCCGCTCGTCGGTGCGCACGGACAGGGCGGGCCGCACGAAGCGGGGGCCGCCCTCGACCGGGTACTCCTCGCGGCCGTCGAGCGGGGACTCGAAGGACGCCCCGCGCTGCGGCGGCGGCAGCTGGGCGAGCGCCTCGGCGTCCGCGAGCGCGATGCCCGGACCCCAGTGCAGATGGATCAGCTCGTCGGCCTCGGTGAGATGGAGGGCGTAGCTGCTCGTCGGCCCCGAAAGGAGCCAGGTACGGCCATTGTCGGCGATCTCGGGCATCAAACCCCCACTAATTCGAACAGGTGCGATCAAGCACCAACATCATCGATTGCCGTCGGCCCCCCGGGCAACTCTCGGCCGCCGAGAGTCCGCCCACTCCGCCGGGAGCCGGCCGGGAGTCCGCGGAGCGTCCGCCGGGTCCACGGGACAAGGCTTCACCTGGGCGGACGTCCGGTCGGCCGGCCTGTGGACAACCCGTTGCCCGGGGAATCCATGTCGTATCGTCCTAGGAGGTGTCCCGTCGGCCACCCGAGCCGCGCCGACGGAGACCGACAGGAAGGGGCACCCGTGACGCAGCAGATCCCGTCGACCGAGCCCGAGCTGGCCGGCGTGCGCAACTTCCGGGACGTGGGCGGTCTGCCGACCGTCGACGGCCGGCGCGTACGGCACGGCGTCCTGTTCCGCAGCGGGCATCTCGCGCACGCGACCGACGACGACGCCGCGTTCCTCTCCGGCCTCGGCCTGCACACGATCTTCGACTTCCGCAACGCCGCGGACCAGAAGCTGGAGGGCCCGGACGTCGCACTGCCGGGCGTGCGCAATGTGAACCTGCCCCTGTCGGACCCGGCGGACGGCGCCGAGTTCTGGAAGATGGTCCGGGACGGACACCTCGACCAGCTGCGCGAGATCCTCGCCGACGGCAAGGCCGCGGGCCGGATGATCGCCTCGTACCGCAGGATCGTCAAGGAGCGCACGGCCGAGCACGCGCGCGTGCTGGACTCGCTCGCCGAGGACAGCGTCCCGGCCCTGATGCACTGCGCGGCGGGCAAGGACCGCGCGGGCCTGTCCATCGCGGTGACGCTGCTCGCCCTGGGCGTGGAGCGCGAGGCGATCGTCGCCGACTATCTGGAGTCCAACGCCAAGCACCGCCGCTACAAGGTGCGGCGCAGCGCCGGCTCCGACGAGGCCTACTCCCCCGAGGTCATGGAACTGCTCAGCCCCCTGTTCGAGGCCCGCGCGGAGTACCTCACCGCGGCCTTCGACACCATGGAGGAGACCTGGGGCAGTGTCGACGCCTACCTGGAGCAGGGCCTCGGGCTCTCCCCCGAGACCCGCGAGCGGCTGCGGGAGCGACTGCTCGACTGAGCCGACCGGCCGACCGGCCGACCGACCGGCCGGCCGGATCCTCGTCGGCCTGCTGGTCGGCCTACTGGTTGGCGCCCGCCTCGAACAGCAGCCAGAGGAACGCCGCGAAGAGATGCCCGACCGCGATGTAGATGATCAGGCGGATCCAGAGGGCGCGCGGGAACTTGTCCTCGAGGTTGCTCATGACGTCACTCCGGTCCGGGACGGGTCGGGGCCCAGGCACAGGGTGGCCGTGGGGCTCTGCAGCAGGGTGTGCACGAAGAGGAGCTCGACGCCGTCGGCGTCCTGCGCGGCGAGGCGGTGCGGGGTCAGCGAGTCGAAGTGCGCGCTGTCCCCGGGCCCGAGCAGGTCGGCGGTGTCGCCGAGGCGCAGCCGCAGCCGCCCCCGCAGGACGTGCAGCCACTCCTCGCCGGGATGCACGCGCACGATGTCGCCCTGGGAGCCGTACGGCACATGGACGCGCAGGGCCTGCATCCCGCGCCCGGAGGCGCCGGCCTGCCAGTAGGTCCAGCCGCCCGCGTGGGTCGGCTCCATGGCGTCGGCGCGTACGATGGCGTCCCGGTCGGCGACGGTCTCGCCGAGCAGCTCCGAGACGGTCGTACCGTAGATGCGGGCGAGCGCGAGCAGCATCGGCAGCGAGGGCTGCCGCTGCCCGGTCTCCAGCCGGGACAGGTGCGCGGGCGACAGCCCGGCGACGGAGGCCGCGGCCTCCAGGGTGAGGGCGGCCCGGCGGCGCAGGGCGCGCAGCTGAGGGGCGACGACGGGAAGCGCCTCCGGTTCGGGCGAGTTCATGCCCTCATTGGACGCCGAAATTGCCTCTGCGGCAAATCTCTTGCCCCAGAGGCAAAATCCGCGGCCGGGCGGCGGCGCGGGCGCCGTCAGCGGTTGGCGACCGCCTGCTTGACCAGCGTCTTGCTGAAGTCCCACATCAGGCCGCCGCCGCTGTGCGCGTCGTCCATCACGGCCGTGAAGGCGTCGACGAACCGGTCGACCTCCCGCTCGCCGATGATCAACGGCGGGATCAGCTTGATCACCTCCAGGTGGTCGCCGGAGACCTGGGTGAGGATCCGGTGCCGTTGCAGCAGCGGTACGACCACCATCTGCGCGAACAGTCCCTTGCGGGCCGCCTGCAGCATGGTCCAACGGCTGCGCAGCTTCAGCGACCTGGGCCGGCCGAACTCGATGCCGATCATCAGGCCCCGGCCGCGGACGTCGGCCAGCAGCTCGTACTCGTCGGTCAGGGCGGCGAGCCGGGACCTGAGCAGTTCGCCGGTGGCGCGGGCGTTCGCGACGATCTGCTCGTTCTCCATGACGGACAGCACGGCGAGCCCGGCCGCCATGGCCTGGGCGTTGGAGCCGAAGCTCGCCGAGTGCACCAGCACCCGGTCCATCGACGAGTAGACCTTCTTGAAGATCCAGTCCTTGCCGAGGGTGGCCCCGACCGGCACATATCCCCCGGACAGCGCCTTGGCCACGCACACCAGGTCCGGTTCGACGCCGTCCTCGTGCTGGTAGGCGTAGAAGTCACCGGTGCGGCCGAGCCCGGTCTGGACCTCGTCGACGACGAGCAGCGCCTTGTGCCGGTGCAGCAGTTCCTGCGCGGCCCGCAGATAGCCGGGCGGCGCCTCCAGCACCCCCTTGCCCTGGATCGGCTCGACGATCAGGGCGGCGACGTCCCCCTTCTTCAACTCCCGGGCCAGGGCGTCGAGATCGCCGAGAGGGACGGCCGTGTCGGGCAGCAGGGGCGCGAACCCGTCCCGGAAGCCGGACTCGCCGTTGACCGACAGCGAACCCGTGGTGAGCCCGTGGAAGGCGTGGTCGCAGTACAGGACCCTCGGCCTGCCGGTGGCGTACCGGGCGAACTTCAGCGCGGTCTCCACGGCCTCGGTGCCGCTGTTGCCGAAGAACACCCGGTCCAAGTGCGGGCTGTGCGCGAGCAGCTTCTCGGCCAGCAGCCCGGGCAGCGGCTGGCAGTCGAAGCGGGTGAGGTCGGCGAGGGAGGCGTCGAGGACGTCGTGCAGCGCCTTGCGGACCACGGGGTGGTGGCGGCCCAGGCCCATCACCCCGAACCCGGCGAGCATGTCCAGGTAGTCGTCGCCGTCCGCGTCCCAGAAGTAGGCGCCCTCGCCGCGTTCGTAGACCTTGTCGAAGCCGATGGTGTGCAGCATGCGCGGCAGTTGGTGGTTGAGGTGTCTGGCGTGCAGCTCGTAGCGCTCGGCTCCGCGCTCGGCGAGGAGCGCGCCGAGGTCGAACTCCGTGGTCATTCCGCTTTCTCCTTGACGTCCTTGACGGCCAGGCTCGCGCCGATCCGGCCGGCGATCTCGACCGGCGTGAGGCCGATGTCGGCGAGCACCTCGGCGCGCTTGGCGTGCGCGAGGAACTGCTCCGGGATGCCGAACCGCCGTACGGGCACGTCGACTTCGGCGTCGCCCAGGGCCAGCGCGACCGCCGATCCGACGCCGGCGGCCCGGCTGTTGTCCTCGACCACGGCCACCAGAGCGTGCTCGGCGGCGAGGCCGGGCAGGGCGGGGTCGACGGGTTTGACCCAGCGGGGGTCGACGACCGTGCAGCCGATGCCCCGGGCGGCCAGCAGCTCGGCGGCCTGCAGACAGACCGGCGCCATCACGCCGACGGCCACCAGCAGCACGTCCGCCCGCTCTCCCCGGTGCAGCACGTCCATGCCGCCGACCCGGCCGACGGCCGGCACCTCCGGTCCGACCGACTCCTTCGGGAAGCGGACCAGGGTCGGCGCGTCGTCCACCGCGACGGCCTCGCGCAGTTGGGCGCGCAACTGCTCGGCGTCGCGCGGGGCGGCGATCCTGAGCCCTGGCACGACCTGGAGGACGGACAGGTCCCACATGCCGTTGTGGGACGCGCCGTCGACGCCGGTGACCCCGGCCCGGTCCAGCACGAACGTGACCCCGCAGCGGTGCAGGGCCACGTCCATCAGCAGCTGGTCGAAGGCGCGGTTGAGGAACGTGGCGTAGACGGCGACGACCGGGTGCAGGCCGCCGGTGGCCAGTCCCGCCGCGCTGACGGCCGCGTGCTGCTCGGCTATGCCGACGTCCCACACGCGGTCCGGGAAGCGTTCGGCGAACCTGCCGAGCCCCACCGGGTGCAGCATCGCGGCGGTGATCGCCACGACGTCGTCGCGTTCCTCGCCGATCGCCACGATCTCGTCGCCGAAGACGGACGTCCAGGACGGCCCGCCGGCCGGGCTGAGCGGCGCGCAGGTGAGGGGGTCCATCGCGCCGACGGTGTGGAAGTGGTCCTCCTCGTGCGCGAGGGCGGGCTCGTAGCCGCGCCCCTTCTCGGTCAGGCAGTGCACCAGCACCGGCCCGTGGAAGCGCTTGGCCCGGCGCAGCGCGGACTCGACGGCCTTGACGTCGTGGCCGTCGATCGGGCCGACGTACTTCAGGCCGAGGTCCTCGAACATGCCCTGCGGGGCGAACGCGTCCTTGAAGCCCTTCTTCGCGCCGTGCAGCGACTCGTACACGGTGTGGCCGACGACCGGGGTGCGCAGCAGTACGTCCTTCCCCCAGGCGAGCACCTTCTCGTAGCCGTCGGTGGTGCGCAGGGTCGCCAGGTGGTTGGCGAGGCCGCCGATGGTGGGCGCGTAGGAGCGCTCGTTGTCGTTGACGACGATGATCAGCGGCCGGTCCTTGGCGGCCGCGATGTTGTTCAGCGCCTCCCAGGCCATGCCCCCGGTGAGCGCGCCGTCGCCGATGACGGCGACCACATGGCCCTTCTCGCCGAGCACCTGGCGGGCCTTGGCGAGGCCGTCGGCCCAGCCGAGCGCGGTGGACGCGTGGCTGTTCTCGATGACGTCGTGCTCGGACTCCTCGCGGGAGGGATAGCCGGACAGGCCGCCCTTGCCGCGCAGCTTGGAGAAGTCCTGACGCCCTGTCAGGAGCTTGTGCACATAGCTCTGGTGGCCGGTGTCCCACAGGATGCGGTCGAGCGGCGACTCGAAGACCCGGTGGAGGGCGAGGCTCAGTTCCACCACGCCCAGGTTGGGCCCCAGATGCCCGCCGGTCCTGGCGACCGCGTGCACCAGGAACTCCCTTATCTCTTCGGACAGTTCGCCGAGCTCCGGCTCGGACAGCGCCTTCAGGTCGCGTGGTTGCCGGATGTTCTCCAGGATCGTCACGTCGGGCCCCCTTAGGTCCGTGCTGTTCAACTCACGGTGACGGCCGGCTCCCCCGCCGTGACGCCGTCCTGTTCCATCTGCTCGGCGATCTTCATCGCCTCTTCGATCAGGGTCTCCACGATCTTCGACTCGGGGACGGTCTTGACGACCTCGCCCTTCACGAAGATCTGCCCCTTGCCGTTGCCGGAGGCGACCCCCAGATCGGCCTCGCGCGCCTCGCCGGGGCCGTTGACCACACACCCCATGACGGCGACCCGCAACGGGACCTCCATGCCTTCCAGGCCGGCCGTGACCTCGTCGGCCAGCTTGTAGACGTCCACCTGGGCCCGCCCGCAGGACGGACAGGAGACGATCTCCAGCCGCCGTTCCTTGAGGTTCAGGGACTGCAGGATCTGGATGCCGACCTTGACCTCTTCCACCGGCGGCGCGGACAGCGACACCCGGATGGTGTCGCCGATGCCCTGCGAGAGCAGCGCGCCGAAGGCCACCGCCGACTTGATCGTGCCCTGGAACGCGGGGCCGGCCTCCGTGACGCCCAGGTGCAGCGGGTAGTCGCACTGGGCGGCGAGCTGGCGGTAGGCCTCGATCATCACGACCGGGTCGTTGTGCTTGACGGAGATCTTGATGTCCCGGAAGCCGTGCTCCTCGAAGAGCGACGCCTCCCACAGCGCGCTCTCCACCAGGGCTTCCGGCGTCGCCTTGCCGTACTTCTGCAGCAGCCGCCGGTCCAACGAGCCCGCGTTCACCCCGATCCGGATCGGGGTGCCGTGGTCCTTCGCCGCACGGGCGATCTCCCGCACCTTGTCGTCGAACTGCTTGATGTTGCCGGGATTCACCCGGACCGCCGCACAGCCCGCCTCGATCGCCGCGAACACGTACTTGGGCTGGAAGTGGATGTCGGCGATCACCGGGATCTGCGACTTGCGGGCGATGGTCGCCAGGGCGTCCGCGTCGTCCTGGGTGGGACAGGCGACGCGGACGATCTGGCAGCCGGAGGCGGTGAGTTCCGCGATCTGCTGCAGGGTCGCGCCGATGTCCGACGTACGCGTCGTCGTCATCGACTGCACCGACACCGGGGCGCCGCCCCCGACCGCCACCGGACCGACCTGGATGCGCCGCGACTCGCGTCGCGACGCCACCGGCCGCAGCGGCATCCCGGGGACGCCCAGGGAGACTGCGGTCACGGCCGTCACTCCCGGTTTCCGCTGATGGTCTCCCGCATGGCCCGCAGGGACTCCTTGAGCGAGCCCATGGTGGCGAGGACGGCGGTGGGCTCATAGCCGCAGTGCGCCATGCAGTTGGCGCAGCGCGGGTCCTTGCCACGGCCGTACTTGTCCCAGTCGGTGTCCTCGATCAGCTCCCGGTACGTCGGCACATACCCGTCGCTCATCAGGTAGCAGGGGCGCTGCCAGCCGAAGAGCGAGTAGTTCGGGATCGCCCAGGCGGTGCACGGGAAGTCGACCTTGCCCTCCAGGAAGTCCAGGAAGAGCGGGGAGTGGTTGAGCCGCCACTTGCGCCGATTGCCGCCCGCGAAGGCCTTCTTGAACAGCTCGCGGGTCTGCTCCACGCCCAGGAAGTGCTCCTGGTCGGGCGCCTTCTCGTAGGCGTAGGCGGGCGAGATCATCATCTCGTCGACCTTGAGGTCGTCGTTGAGGAAGTTGAGGACCTCGATGATGGTCTGCGGGGTGTCGGTGTTGAAGAAGGTCGAGTTGGTGGTGACCCGGAAGCCGCGCCGCTTGGCCTCCTTGATCGCCTCCACGGCCTCGTCGAACACGCCCTCCTTGGCCACCGACTCGTCGTGCCGCTCGCGCAGCCCGTCGATGTGCACGGCGAACGCGAAGTACGGGGACGGAGTGAACTTCTCCATCTTCTTGCGCAGCAGCATGGCGTTGGTGCAGAGGAAGACGTACTTGCGCTTCGCCACCAACTGCCGGACGATCTCGTCGATCTGAGGGTGCATCAGGGGCTCACCGCCCGCGATGGACACCATCGGCGCACCGGACTCCAGCACCGCGCCCACGGCCTGGGCGACCGGCATGCGCTGCTTGAGCACCCCGGCCGGGTGCTGGATCTTGCCGCAGCCCTCGCACTTGAGGTTGCAGGCGAAGAGGGGTTCCAGTTCGACGATGAGCGGGAACTTGTCCCGCTTGCGGAGCTTCTGTTCGGCCAGATATGTAGCGACCTTGATGGACTGGCGCAGCGGCATGGCCATGTGGCTCACCTCCGGGGGAGCAGAACATTACGGTGCCATTCGAAAAAAGCAGGCAGGACGGAACGAAGAACATGGAAAGCCGATATTCCACCGCGCACCGTGCCGATCCGGACGAGTTCATGTTCTGGAGCGTCCACGACCACCCGGACGGCCGCAACCGGGCGCAGTTCGGTGCGCACGGCGCTCAGGAGCGTGGCCGCGGACTCCATGTCGACCGCGATTGCGCCGGTCGCGAGCAGGTCCGCCCGCTCAGCGCCGCGCACGACGTGGTCGGAGCCGGTCAGGGGCCCGGTGTGGACGGTCCGTCCGGGCAGGGTGCGCACGAGCTCCTTGACGAGCAGTTCGGTGCCGACGCAGGGGACACTGCCGCGCGGGTCGCGGGTCTCCTCGGCGACGACCAGGTCGCCGGGGTGCATGCCGGGGGCGAGCCCGGCGCAGAACCCGGTGGCCAGCACGGCCGCACCGGCCAGCACCGGGTCGGCCAGGACCCCGGTGACGGAGCGCTCCGCCGCCTTCGGTCCCATGCCCGTCCGCAGGACGGTGACCGGCCCGTCCGCCCCGCTGCGGTCGCCCATGCGCAGGGCGAGCTGCTCGATGCCGAGCGCGCAGGCGATCAGCAGCGGGGCCGGGACGGGCTGTGTGCTCATCAGCTCCCCTTGGCCTCGGCGGAAGCCGCGTGCGATGCGGGCTTCTTGGTGAACGGTTCCCCGTGCACATACCGGCCGAGCGCGGTCAGCGGGAAGACCTGCCGGTAGAGGTGGTAGTTGATCGAGAAGTCCCACGGGAAGCCGGTGCCGGTGAAGTAGGGCTCGTCCCAGGAGCCGTCCTCCCGCTGGGTCTGCGCCAGCCATGCGATGCCCCGCTCGACGGTCTTGGAGTCCTGCTCGCCGGCCGCCAGCAGCGCCATGAGCGCCCAGGCCGTCTGGGAGGCCGTCGAGGCGCCGCGGGCGCTGAAGCGGGCGGCGTCCTGGTAGGAGCGCAGGTCCTCGCCCCAGCCGCCGTCGTCGTTCTGCATCCGCTCCAGCCAGCCGACGGCCGCCCTGATCGCGGGGTGCCGGGCGGGCAGGCCGGCCGCGACGAGGGCCGGCACCACCGAGCCGGTGCCGTAGACGTAGTTGACGCCCCAGCGCCCGAACCACGAGCCGTCCGGCTCCTGTTCGGCCAGCAGCCACTCGATGCCGCGCCGGGTGCGCGGATCGTGCGAGAGGCCCTCGACCGCCAGCATCTCCACGACGTGCGCGGTGACGTCGGCCGAGGGCGGGTCGATGACCTCGCCGAAGTCGCAGAACGGCAGCCGGTTGGGGAACGGGCTGGTGTTGTCGACGTCGAAGGCGCCCCACCCGCCGTTCCTGGACTGCATCCCGAGGTTCCAGCGCACCCCGCGCGCGATGGCCCGCTCCATCCGCTCCGGGTCGTGGTGCTCGACCCGGCGCAGCGCGAGGACCACCTCGGCGGTGTCGTCGATGTCGGGGTAGTTGTCGTTGTGGAACTCGAACGCCCAGCCGCCGGGCGGCAGTCCGGGCCGGCGCACCGACCAGTCGCCGGGGCGCACGACCTGCTCGCCGAGCATCCAGTCGGCGGCCTTGACCAGTTGCGGATGGTCGGCGGGGAGCCCCGCGTCGGCGAGCGCGATGGTCGCCAGGCAGGTGTCCCACACCGGCGACTGGCAGGCCTCGATCATCCGGGCGCCGTCCTCGCGCCGCACGGCGTACCGGTCGAGGGACTCCAGCCCGGCCCGCATCACCGGGTGCTGAAGGTCGTAGCCGAGCAGATGCAGGGCGATCACCGAGTACACGGCGGGCGGCTGGATCCCGCCCCAGCAGCCGTCGTTCTCCTGGCGCTCGATGATCCAGCGGGCGGCGGAGTTCAGGGCCGCCTTGCGCAGCCGGCGCACCGCGACCGACCGGTAGCCGCGCACCACCTTGTCGAGCCGCTGGAAGAGCCCGTCCCAGGTGTTCACCGGCGCGAGCGGCCTGGGCGGATTGGGGTGCGCGGGGTCGGTGTGCAGCTCGTCGAGCGGGAACGGCGCCGGGCGCACCGGGCGCTTCGCCGACACGACGGTGAGCGGCACGATCGTCTGGCGGGCCCAGCAGCCGAAGTTGTAGATGCTGAGCGGGAACCAGCGGGGGAAGTACAGGAGTTCCGGCGGGAGTTCGGGCAGGTCCTCCCACTTCCACCAGCCGAACAGGGCCAGCCAGATCCGGGTGAAGACCCGGGCGCCGGCGATGCCTCCCCGGTCGCGGATCCAGGCGGCGGCCTTCTCCATGTGCGGGGCGTCGGGGGCGTCGCCGTCCAGGCGGAGGGCGACGTACGCCTCGATGGTGGCGGAGAGGTCGGGCGGGCCGCCGTAGAAGGTGGCCCAGGTGCCGTCCTCGCGCTGCTCGCCGCGGACGAAGAGGGCGGTGGCCCGGGTGGTCTCCTCGTCCCGGATGCCCAGGAACTGGCGCAGCAGCAGGTCCTCGGCGTCCATGGTGACGTTCGTCTCGAGGTCGCCCTTCCACCAGCCTTCGGCGTCCTGTCGGGCGAGCAGGAAGTCGGTGGCGCGTTGCATGGCGCGGGCGGCGGCTTCTTGTACCCCGGCCGCCACGGGGATGGTGATGTCGGTTTCGCTGGCCGCGGCAGCGCGGGGCGGCAGTGCCCCGGTGCTTCCGTCGGTCGTCGCTGTCATGGCTTCCCCTTCGTGCAGTGTGCATGGCGTTGCGTCTGCTGTGGGTCCGCCGTCGGCCGGTGCCGTCTCTCCTCGCACACCGGCCGGCGACTACGCGAGGGCTATTCGACCGATAGTGATCATCTCTTTCGTACGACGACGAAGTCGGCGAGCGCCGTGAACTCGGCCCGCACCTGCTCGGGCATGTCGACGGCGTTCAGGGCGTCGAGGGCGACGGTGTGCTGGCGGCGGGCCTCCTCGGCGGTCCACTCACGGCCGCCCGCCGCCTCGATCAGCGCGGCGCGGGCCGCGAACTCCTCCTCGGAGAAGGTGTCGAAGTCGCTGCTCTTGGCGTCCGCGGCGAGCATCTCGCCGAGCCGTTCGGAGGCGGAGCCGCCCGCCGCGAGCGCGGCCACCACGGGCAGGGACTTCTTGCGCTGGCGCAGGTCGCTCCAGGTCTGCTTGCCGGTGGCGACCGGGTCGCCCCAGATGCCGAGGAGGTCGTCGACGGCCTGGAAGGCCAGGCCGAGGTGGTAGCCGTACTTCTCCAGCGCGTCGGCGGCGGCCTCGTCCGCGCCGCCGAGCACGGCGCCGATGGAGCTGGCGCAGGCCAGCAGGGCGCCGGTCTTGTTGCCCTCCATCTCCAGGCACTCCTCGACGCTGACGCGGTCGCGGTGCTCGTAGGAGATGTCCTGGGCCTGGCCGTCGATGAGGGCGCGGGTGGCGGTGGTCAGGCGCCGGGTCGCGCGGCCCGCCTCGACCGTGCCGAGTTCGAGGAGGATCTCGTTGGCGAGGGCGAACAGGGCGTCGCCGACCAGGATGGCCTGGGCGGGGCCGTGCACCTTCCAGACGGTGTCGCGGTGCCGGCGCTGCTCGTCGCCGTCCATCAGGTCGTCGTGCAGGAGCGAGAAGTTGTGCACCAGTTCCACGGCGACCGCGCCGGGGATGCCGACCTCGGGGGCGGCGCCGGCGACCTCGGCGGAGAGCACGGCGAGCGCCGGGCGCACCGCCTTGCCGCCGTCGCCGTCCGTCGGCCTGCCCTGGGCGTCGATCCAGCCGAAGTGGTAGGCGGCGACCGTGTCCATGGGCGGCGCCAGACGGTCGACCGCCGCCCGCAGCACCGGTGTGGCCAGGGTGCGGCCGCGCTCCAGGAGCGCGGTCACGTCCACCGCCGTCCTCCGAGCGGCCGGCATGGCCGGGGGCACAGTGGGCACAGTTTCTCCTCTTGTTGCGGTACCGGAGGGGGTGCGGGGGTGTGCCGAGCCGTGCTGATCGAGCATCACGCCGCCTCCTCGAATGCGAAGAGTCGGCTGGGTCGGGGCCGGCCGAGGGCGCTCAGCGCGGCGTCGGCCGCACTCACGCCGCTGCGGACCGCACTCTCCATGGTCGCGGGCCACCCCGTGGCGGTCCACGCTCCGGCCAGGTACAGGCCGGGGGCTTTGGTGCGGGCGCCGGGCCGCAGACGCCCGACGCCGGGAGCGGGCGCGAACGTCGCCGTGCGCTCCCGGGTCACGAAGAAGTCCCGCACCTCGGCGCCGCGGGTGCCCGGCAGCAGCCTCTCCAGCTCGGGCAGGTAGCGCTCGCGCAGTTCGGCGACGGGTGTGTCGATCTCGTCCTGCGCGGCGGACTGGGACAGCGCGAGGTACTGGCCGCTGCGCAGCCCGGAGGCGTGGGTGCGGTCGAAGACCCACTGCACGGGGGTGCCGAGGGCCGCGAAGAAGGGCTTGTCGAGCACCTTGCGGTCGTAGACGACATGGACGTTGAGGATGGGCGCGACGCCGATCTCCAGCAGCCGCGGCGCGTCGTCCAGGGCCCCGTCGGGGAGCAGGTCGTAGGTCTCGCGCTGGGGCACGGCGAGCACGACCGTGTCGGCGCGGAGCGTCTCGCCGGGAACCTGAACGCGCCAAGTCCCGTTTCCGTCAGTAGAGATGGAGGTGACGCGTGAACGGACCTCGGTGCGCACGCCCGCGGAGTCGAGCGCCTTGCGGGCGAGCCGGTCGTGCAGTTCGCCCAGCGGGACATGCGCCCAGCCGATGTCGGCGGCGCCCGGGTCGGACAGCAGACCGGTCTTGAACACCATCGCGGCGAGAGCGAGCGAGGAGTCGCCCGCGACCGCGTTGAGGGTGGCGACCCCCACCAGGTCCCACAGGGCTTCGACGGCGCGCGCCGACTGGCCGTGCGCGGTCAGCCAGCTGCCGAAGTCGGTTGCGTCCAGGGCCGGATCGGCGAGGTCGAGCCCCTTGAGCGCGAGCGCGGCCCGGCCCACCCTGGCGCGTTCGGCGAGGGAGAGATGCGGATAGGCGGCGAGGCTGCGCCCCAGATGCAGGGGCACGGGCAGCGGGTCGCGCCGCAGTCTGCCGAGCCGGCGCCCCGCGGGTTTGGCGAGGTCGACGACGGGCACGTCGAGCCGCTTCTGCAGCGGCGCCAGCGCGGCGCCCTCGATCCGGTCGAGGAACCAGCGGTAGGCGGTGCAGCAGCGCAGGTAGACGTGCTGTCCGTTGTCGACGGTGAGTTCGCCGCGCTGAAAGGAGAAGGCCAGGCCGCCCAGCCGGGGCCGGCCTTCGAGCAGCGTCACGCGGACGCCCGCGTCCGCGAGCGCGAGCGCGGCGGTCACGCCGGCGAGCCCGCCCCCGACGACGACCGCGCTTCGTCCTGCGGGACCGGACGCCCCCTCGGCGTCCGCGAGCTGCTCGTCGTTCATCGTGCACCCTCCCGTGCGGGCCGGCCATGGTGCTTGAACTCTGCACCGCTGGCCGTCGCAGTCAGGGACGCCGCGCCGCACCGGAGGGTTGCGCGCCGCTTTTCGCCGGTGGAATCACCTTGGCCCAGTTTGTCGCCCGACGCGTCCATCAGGGGTGCCTCCTGACGGTCCGCCGTGACACATGCCGGGCGTCCAGCCCCGACAGGCCGCGCACGGCGACATAGGCCTTCTCCCGGCCGGGCAGCGAGACCCGGCCGCGCAGCACCGCCTCGGGGTCGCGCTCGATGCGGTCGAGGAGCCGGCGGTAGATGCCGGCCATGGCGGCGACACAGGCGCCGCTGCGCCGGTCGAGCAGGGGGAGCAGCCGGTAGCCCTCGGCGAACAGGGTGCGGGCCCGGCGCACCTCGAAGTGGACGAGGCCCGCGAAGTCGGAGCCCTCCGGCGGCTTCGGTCCGTCGAACCCGGCCGAGCAGCCGAACTTGGCGAGGTCGTCGGCGGGCAGATAGGTCCGGCCGCCCGCCGCGTCCTCGCGGACGTCTCTGAGGATGTTCGTGAGCTGGAGCGCGAGCCCGAGGGTGTCGGCGTACTCCGGCGCGCGCTCGACGCCGCGCGCCCCGGGCTCGGCGCCGAACACCCCGAGCGAGAGCCGCCCGATGGCGCCCGCCACACAGCGGCAGTACGCCTTCAGGTCGTCCCAGGTCTCGTAGGTCTCGCCGCGCACGTCCATCAGCACGCCGTCGATCAGCTCGTCCAGCCCGCCCAGCGGGACCGGGAAGACCCGGGCCGTGTGCGCGAGGGCGACCGCGACGGGGTCGGTGTCGTCCTCCTCGACCTCGCCCGCGCGCAGCCGGGTGAGCAGCGCGCGGGTGTCCTCGAGCCTGGCGATCTTGACGTCGGCGTCCAGCGCGCCGTCGCCGATGTCGTCGACGCGGCGCGAGAGCGCGTACAGGGCCGACATCGCGCGGCGCTTGGGCGTGGGCAGCAGTCTGATGCCGTACGCGAAGTTACGCGCCTGCTGTCCGGTGACGGCCTCGCAGTAGCCGTAGGCGGCGAGTACCGGTGCGGACACGTGCGGTGACGACTCCACGGTCCGGATCACCCCTCTCCTCGCAGGGTCACGCCCACCTCGCGCAGCAACTTCAGCTTGCCGGGCTTGGGCGGGCCGGGAAGTACGTCGTATTCGGCGGCGGCGATCGCGTCGATCGCCGCCCGTCCCCCCGCCACGAACCCGGCGAGCAGCAGCCTCAGCCTGCCGTGGACGCTACCCACCAGGGGGGCGCCTTCATTCAGGAGATCGCGGGCGCGTTGCGCTTCGTACGCGACCAGCGCGCGCACCGACGCGCCCGCGGTTCCCGTGGCGAGATCGGCTTCCTGGACGTGGAAGCGCTTCATGTCCGCGGCGGGCAGATAGACGCGGTCCCGGCCGAGGTCCTCGGTCACGTCCTGCAGATGTTCGACGATCTGCAGTGCGGTGCAGATCGCGTCGGAGAGCCGGATCCGCTCGGGGGTCGAGGTGCCGGTCACGGCGAGGACGAGGCGGCCGACGGGGTTGGCCGACAGTTCGCAGTAGGCGAGCAGGTCGTCGTAGGTCTCGTAGCGGGTGACGAGCTGGTCCTGCCGGTTGGCGGCGATCAGGCCGAGGAAGGGCTCGGGGGTGAGCGCGTGACGGCGCACGGTCGGCTGGAGGCGGCGCAGCAGGGGGTGGCGGGGGGTGCCGTCGAACACGCCGAAGACCCGGTTCAGATCGGCCTCGAAGGCGTCCAGCAGCACCAGGCGGTCCTCGGCCTCGGCGGCCGACACACCGAGCAGAGCGGCGTCGGCGCCGCCGGGCGCCAGGTCGCCGTCGCCGATGTCGTCGACGAGCCGGGCGAAGCCGTAGACGGCCGTCAAGTCGTCGCGCCAGGCCCTGGGCAGGAAGAACGGGGCCACGGGGAAGTTCTCGTGTGCGGCCTTGTCCAGCGTGCCGCGTTCCGGGTCGCCGGTGCGGGGTGCGGCCGGCGCCGTCATCGTCGACCGCCCGGGGCGGGGACGGCGCGGCCTGCGTCGAGCTGGGGAGTTTCCGTAGCCATTGCCGTCACATCTCCCGTTCTACACTGCGGACCTAATACGCACTATTTCGGACACGCCGCCCGGCGGCCCGCGCGGCGGCCCGGACCATGGGTGTCGCGCATTATCGCCCCACTTGATGCATTTGGGGACCGGTCCAGCTTACGTTGTACAACGGAGTGCGGTTCGCGGGGGTGTCCTGCGCATCACAACAACACACCGATTGGTGCCAAGATTCCTAAGGCGCACCGGAGTTGACGCTTCCTTTGCAGACGCAGGGCCTCGCCGGACAGTTCCGGCGAGGCCCTGGCCCGCATCACACCGCCTGCCCCGCTCGTCCTACTTGGCGGAGAACTTCTCGTACTCCCGCAGGACCTCTTCGGTCGGTCCGTCCAGGCGCAGTTCGCCGCGTTCCAGCCAGAGCACGCGGTCGCAGGTGTCCCTGATCGACTGGTTGCTGTGGCTGACCAGGAACACCGTGCCGGCCTGCTCGCGCAGCGCCCGCACCCGGGCCTCGGAGCGCCTGCGGAACTTCGCGTCGCCGGTGGCCAGCGCCTCGTCGATCATCAGGACGTCGTGGTCCTTCGCCGCGGCGATGGAGAAGCGCAGCCGGGCCTGCATGCCGGAGGAGTAGGTGCGCATCGGCAGGGTGATGAAGTCGCCCTTCTCGTTGATGCCCGAGAAGTCGACGATCTCCTGGTAGCGCTCCTTGATCTGCTCGCGGGACATGCCCATCGCCAGACCGCCCAGCGTCACGTTGCGCTCGCCCGTGAGGTCGTTCATCAGGGCCGCGTTGACACCGAGGAGGGAGGGCTGGCCGTCGGTGTAGACCTTGCCCTTCTCCGGCGGCAGCAGGCCGGCGATGGCCCGCAGCAGGGTGGACTTGCCCGAGCCGTTGGAGCCGATCAGGCCGATGGCCTCGCCGCGGTGGGCGACGAAGGACACGCCCCGCACGGCGTGCACCTTGCGCACGCCGCGCTGTGTGTCGTCGGAGCCGCGCCGGACGATCCGGCTGAGGGCGGCGGTGGCGCTGCCCTTGCCGGTCTTGGCGGCGTTGACGCGGTAGACGATGTGGACCTCGTCGGCGATGACGGTCGGGACGCGCTGTCCCGGCCGTTGCCCCGCGAGCGGCTCAGCCACGGCCGTACCTCTCCTCGGCCTTCCAGAAGTACACGAAACCGCCGATGGCGACCAGCGCCGCCCAGCCGCCCGCGACCGCCCAGACATGGTCGGGGAGGTTCTCGGCGCCGTACTCCTCTATGAGCGCGAAGCGCATCAGGTCCATGTAGATGGCGGCCGGGTTCCACTGCAGGACGTTCGCCACCCACTGCGGCTTGTCCGCGAGGAAGACGGGGATGGAGAACATCACGCCGGAGGCGTACATCCACGTCCGCATCACGAACGGCATCAGCTGCGCCAGGTCGGGGGTCTTCGCGCCGGCCCGGGCGAAGACCAGCGCCAGGCCGGTGTTGAAGCAGAACTGCAGGGCCAGCACCGGGAGGATCAGCGCCCAGGACGCGTCCGGGTAGCTGCCCATGCCGATCACCACGAGGAACAGCACCAGCATCGAGTACAGCAACTGCTGGAGCTGCTGCAGCGCGAAGGAGATCGGCAGCGAGGCGCGCGGGAAGTGCAGGGCGCGGACCAGGCCGAGGTTGCCGGAGATCGCGCGCACGCCGCTCATCACCGAGGTCTGCGTGAAGGTGAACACGAAGACGCCCGTGACCAGGAAGGGGATGTACACCTCCTTGGACATCCCCCTGCTGGCGTCGAGGAGCACACCGAAGATCATGAAGTAGACGAAGGCGTTCAGCAGCGGTGTGGCCACCTGCCACAGCTGACCGAGCTTCGCCTGGCTGTACTGGGCGGCCAGCTTCGCCTGGGAGAACGCCAGGATGAAGTGACGTCGCCCCCAGAGCTGGCGGACGTACTCGCGCAGCGGAGGCCGGGCGCCGCTGACGGCCAGCCCGTACTTGGCGGCCAGTTGCGCCGCCGTGAGGCCCTCGTCGGGCGACGGAGGCGCACTCACCACGACTCCGACGTCATGCGTTGTCTCACTCACAAGTAGGAAACTTTCGTCTTCGGGATGCGCAGCCTTGACGAGGCTGGCATGAGCCGGGGAGCCCGCGGTACGGCCCGGGGGCCCTCAGGGACGAGCTTGTCAGATCACCGGCGGCCGGCCCAGCCGGGTCAGCCGCCATACCGTACGCCACTTGATGGGCCTGCGCGGCCCGCACGGGGTGCTCCAGCCTTCCCGGAAACCGCCGAACCACGCCTTGAGCGCGGCCCCCGAGGGGCGGCGCGCCAGCGTGAGCAGCATCCAGACCCCGAGATAGACCGGGATCAGCGGGGCGGGAAGGTTTCGGCGGGCCAGCCAGACGCGGTTGCGGGCGACCATGCGGTGGTACACCGCATGCCGCGACGGCGCGGTCGTCGGGTGGTACAGCACCATGTCGGACCGGTAGTCGAGCATCCAGCCCGCGTCGAGCGCCCGCCATGCCAGGTCGGTCTCCTCATGGGCGTAGAAGAACTCGTCCGGAAGTCCGCCGACTTCTGCGAAGACCTTCGTACGGACGGCGTTGGCGCCGCCGAGGAAGGTGGTGACCCGGGAGGAGCGCATCGGGTCCGCGGCGCGCAGCCGGGGCACGTGCCGGCGCTGGGTGACGCCGGTGTCCGGGTCGGCGATGCGGAAGCTGACGATGCCCAGCTTCGGATCGGCGTCGAAGGCCCCCCGGCACAGCTCGGCCGTGTCGTGCCGGGCGAGCAGGCCGTCGTCGTCGAGGAACAGCAGGACGTCGACGTCCCGGCCGCTGGGGCCGAAGGCGTCGATGCCCACGTTGCGGCCGCCGGGGATGCCGAGGTTCTCGGGCAGCTCGACCGTCCGGACGCCCTCGGGGACGTCCGGGACGGGCGAGCCGTTGCCGACCACGACGACCTCGACCGGGTCGCCGTCCTGCTTGGCCACCGAGTCGAGCAGCGCCCTGAGCTCCTCGGGGCGGTTGCCCATGGTGATGACGACCGCGCCGACCTTGAGGGGCGCGCTCACTTCAGCCTGCTCGACACGAGGATGGACACCAGGTGCAGCAGGGTCTGCAGCAGCGCGATGCCGGCCAGTACGGCGACGCCGAGCCGGGTGAAGAAAAGGTCGCCGCGCACCTGGTCGAGCACGGCCAGGAGCAGGATCAGCAGCGACGCCTCGATGCCGAGGACCAGCCGGTGGAACTTGAGGGCGGCGGCGGCCCGGCGGGCCAGCGCCATGCCCGAGGAGCGCGGCTCGGACGCCGACTCCTTGACCGGCGGCAGTCCGCCCTGGTGCCGGGCGACGCCGACGAGGTCGGTCTCGGCCTTGATCAGGATCGCGCCGAGCGCGGCCAGCGTGCCGAGGAAGGCCCACAGCCAGTCGATCCGGCCGCTGCCCCACAGGTCGGCGGCGCGCAGTCCGAAGCCGACCAGCACGGCCGCATCGGTCAGATAGGCGCCGACCCGGTCCAGGTAGACGCCGGCGAGCGAGTACTGCTTCTTCCAGCGGGCGATCTCGCCGTCCACGCAGTCCAGCAGCAGATACAGCTGGACGCACACGACGCCGAGCACCGCGCCCGTGATCCCGGGCACCAGCAGGGCCGGGGCCGCGAGCACGCCGAAGACGGTCATCAGATACGTGAGCTGGTTGGGCGTGACCCTGGTGTTCACCAGGTAGCGGTCGACCCGCAGGGACACCTCACGCATGTAGAGGCGTCCCATCCAGTGCTCACCGCTGCGCCGGTCCTTCACCCCCGGGGGGTGCACGACCGGTCTGAGTTCAGCTACCGATGGCCTTGACATAGTCGGCGTAGATGTCCTTGATCTGTTCGGTCTTGAGGTCGAGGTGTTCGAGGATCGTGTAGCGGCCGGGCCGGGTCTCGGGGGCGAACTCCACGGCGCGGACGAATTCGTCCACCGTGAAGCCGATCTCCTCCGGCAGGACCGGCAGTCCGTGCCGGCGCAGCACCTGGGCCATGTAGGCCGACTCCTCGACGGCGCCGCGCAGATACATCGCGAAGGCCGCGCCGAGTCCGCACTGCTCTCCGTGGGCGGCCGCCCGCTTGGGGAAGAGCAGGTCGAAGGCGTGGTTGATCTCGTGGCAGGCGCCGGAGGACGGGCGGGAGTCGCCCGACACCGACATGGCGATGCCGCTGAGCACCAGTGCCTCGGCCAGCACCTGGAGGAAGTCGGTGTCCCCGATGCCGCCGGGGTGCCGCAGGACCGCCTCGCCGGCCTGGCGGGCGATCGCGGCGGCGAGGCCGTCGATCTTCTCGCCCTTGACCCGGTTGGCGAGCTCCCAGTCCGCGATGGCCGAGATGTTCGACACCGCGTCGCCGATGCCGGCCCGCACGTAACGGACCGGGGCCTCGCGGATGACGTCCAGGTCGATCACCACGGCGATCGGGTTCGGGACGCCGTAGGAGCCGCGGCCGGCGTCGTTGTCGAGGGTGGCGACCGGCGAGCACAGGCCGTCGTGCGCGAGGTTCGTCGGCACGGCGACCAGCGGGAGGCCGACGCGGGCCGCGGCGAACTTGGCGCAGTCGATGATCTTCCCGCCGCCGAGCCCGACGACGGCGTCGTAGCGGCCGGCCTTTATGTCGCCGGCCAGCCGGACGGCGTCGTCGAGGGTGCCGCCGCCGACCTCGTACCAGGTGGCTCCGGGCAGGGCGGGGGTGAGGCGCTCGCGCAGCCGGGCGCCCGAGCCGCCGCTGACGGCGATCGCGAGCTTGCCGGAGTGCGAGATGCGCTCGTCGGCGAGCACCCCGACCAGGTCGTCCAGGGCACCCGGGCGGATGTCCACGACGACCGGCGAGGGGATCAGCCGGGTCAGTACTGGCACGCGATCTCCCGTCCACGGGCGAGGTCGTCGTGGTTGTCGATCTCCACCCACGCGACGTCGCCGATCGGCGCCACGTCGATGCGGAAGCCGCGGTCGACCAGCTCCTGGTACCCGTGCTCGTAGAACTGCTGCGGGTCGGTCTCCCACACGGTCTTCAGCGCGTCGGCCAGTTCGAGCGCGGCGTCGCCCTCGATGAGGGTGACGCCGATGTACTCGCCGGTGGCCTCGGCCGGGTCCATCAGCTTGGTGATCTTCGTCATGCCCTTCTCGGGGTCGACGACGACCTTCATCTCCTCCTCCGCGAGCGGCTTCACGGCGTCGAGGGCGAGGATGATCTTCTTGCCGTCGCCGCGGGCCGCGAGCAGCGTCCGCTCGACGGAGACCGGGTGCACGGTGTCGCCGTTGGCGAGGATCACGCCGTCCTTGAGGGCGTCACGGCCGCACCACAGGGAGTAGGCGTTGTTCCACTCCTCGGCCTTGTCGTTGTCGATCAGGGTGAGCTTGAGGCCGTACTTCGCCTCCAGCGCCGCCTGCCGCTCGTACACGGCCTCCTTGCGGTAGCCGACGATGATCCCGACCTCGGTCAGGCCGATCTCGGCGAAGTTGGCGAGGGTGAGGTCGAGAACCGTCGGTTCGCCCTCTATGCCCGCGGGCCCCACCGGCACCAGTGCCTTGGGCAGGCTGTCGGTGTAGGGGCGCAGACGCCGTCCGGCGCCGGCCGCCAGCACGAGGCCGATCATGCGGGTTCTCCTTCATCGTGTACGGCTGGGGCCCCTGCGGAGACCCAGAAGCGGGTGCTCTCGACGAGCACCACGAGCGCGACGGCCACGGCGAGCACCGTGAGGGCGACGGCGAACTGCTCGCCGGTCAGCACCCACACCAGAACGGCGACCAGCAGCGTCCGTCCGTCATGCCCCCCGATCACGCGCACCAGCCAGGCCGGCGGCGCTCCGGCGTTGCCGCGGATGCGGTACACCGTGTCGTAGTGATGGTAGGCGACGGCGGACACGAGTCCGAAAGCCGCCGGAAGCGCTCCGTTCACATCGCTGTGCGCGGCCAGGATCAGCACGGTGCCGTACTCGGCGGCCCGGAAGACCGGGGGGACCAGCCAGTCGAGGCTGCCCTTGAGGGGGCGGGACACGGCGTCGGCGGACAGCAGCACGTAGACCACGGCGGCGATGACGACCGACGGGCCCGGCCCGTCGATCCAGGCCGCGAGCAGCAGCAGGACGGCGCCGACGACGGCACAGACGGGGGCCGGGACGCGGTGCTTGTTCGGCAGCGCGCGGGCGACGAACTCGGCGGCCGGGCCGCTGTCCGCGAGGTCCGCGAGCGCCTGCGCCGCCCGGTCGGTGCGGCTGGCCTTGCGGGTCAGGGAGCGCAGCACGCGCCCGGCCGTGGTGTAGACGGCCGCGAAGGAGCAGCCGATCAGCAGCGCGTAGAAGGTGATGCGGGGGGTGGTGGCCGCGGTCAGGACGGCGATCATGGCCCATCGTTCGCCGATGGGCAGGACTATCATCCGCCGCACCCAGACCGTCCAGCCGACGCTGTCGAGCTTGTCGGAGAGGGCGGCGGTGGGGCTGGTGTTGGCGGTGGCGTCGTGGTTGGCCTCGTTGAAGGAGAAGTCCACGACGTGCCGGCAGGTCTGCAGGACCATGGCGGCCAGGGCGAGGGCCCACACGTCGTCGCCGCCGCGGGCCGCGCCGAGCGCGAGGCCCGCGTAGTAGGCGTACTCCTTGGCCCGGTCGAAGGTGGCGTCGAGCCAGGCGCCGAGCGTGGAGTACTGCAGCGAGTAGCGGGCCAGCTGGCCGTCGGTGCAGTCCAGCACGAAGGACGCTATGAGCAGGACGCCGGCGGCGACGAAGCCGCCGCGGGTGCCGGTGGCCGCGCAGCCCGCCGCGATGAGCGCGGTGATCAGCGAGGCGGTGGTGACCTGGTTGGGGGTGAGGCCGCGGCGGGCGCACCAGCGGGCGATGTAGCGGGAGTACGGGCTGATGCAGTACGTGGTGAAGAAGCCGTCGCGGGCCTTGACGGCCGACTTCAGGCGGACGGCCTCGTCGTCGACGGCGGCGACGGCCTGCCGTGCCTCGTTGCGGGCCTGCGGGTCGGCGGGGACCTCCGCGACCAGGCTGCCCAGCTCGGGGCGGTGCACGTCGGCGCCGTCGGAGTCCAGGGCGGTGATCACGCGGTCGGCGAGGCTGTCGATGTCCGCGACGCTCGACGCGGCTCGCGCGGGGGCGCCCTCGGGCACGGTGGCGTCGCTCGCGGAGTTCTCCCGGGCCAGCGCGCGGGTGAGGGCCTGGCGGCCGGCCGGCTGGGCGGTCACCGCGCCCGGGATCGCGGCGAGCGGGAAGCGCGGATCGGTGAGGGCGAGGCGCAGCGCGTGCTCGTGGCCCACGAAGCGGGCGTCCACGACGGCGACGCGCCGGTCCGCGGGGACGGCGGCGAGGAGGGTCTCGGCCTCGGCGGCGTCGGAGGCGGCCCGGATCTCGAAGCCGAGGGACCGCAGATCGCCCTCGATCGACGATCCGGGAACCGGCGAGCCGGTGAGGATGGCGGTCGACAACCGAACTCACTCCCTGGGTCCGGCGCGTCACACGCCGGTCATGTACACGGTAGGGGCGCCCCTTGGCCGCACCGGCGACTTCACCGGTGACTGCTCCAGGCGGGCGGCATTCGGCAGAGGCTATCGGATGCCGGGAAGGCCGTGTTCACCGCCCGTTCAGGCATGATCGACCCGGCCCCGCAGCGCGGCTTGAACTCCGTTTGAACCGCCCTTTGCCGAGATCATCATCGGTGATCGGCACCCCGGCCGACAAACCGCGCCCCCCAGACCTGACATCCGGGACATTGCCCCGGGCGGGGGTTTCCGCTCCGGTCGACATAGGGTTTGGAGCCATGACGTGGCTGATCACCGGCGGAGCCGGCTACATAGGGGCGCACGCGGCGCGGGCCATGACCGCGGCCGGGGAGCGCGTCGTCGTCCTGGACGATCTCTCCACCGGCGCCGCCGCGCGCCTCGGGGCGGACGTGCCGCTCGTGAAGGGCTCGGCCCTCGACCTCGACCTGGTCGGGCGGGTCCTCGCCGAGCACGAGGTGACGGGCGTGGTGCACCTGGCCGCGCACAAGCAGGTCGCCCAGTCCGTGGCCCAGCCCGCCCGCTACTACCGGGAGAACGTGGGCGGTCTGGCGGGCCTCCTAGAAGCGGTCGCCGAGGCCGGGATCCGCCGGTTCCTGTTCTCCTCGTCCGCGGCCGTCTACGGCAACCCGGACGTGGACCTCATCACCGAGGACACCCCGTGCGCCCCGGTGAACCCGTACGGCGAGACCAAGCTGGCCGGCGAGTGGCTGGTGCGGGCGGCGGGACAGGCGCACGGCATCGCGACGACGTGCCTGCGCTACTTCAACGTGGCCGGGGCGGTGGCGCCGGAACTGGCCGACACCGGCGTCTTCAACGTCGTCCCGATGGTCTTCGACCGGCTCACCCGGGGCGAGGCGCCGAGGATCTTCGGGGCCGACTACCCGACGCCGGACGGCACCTGCGTGCGCGACTACATCCATGTGGCGGATCTGGCCGAGGCGCATCTCGCGGCGGCCCGCCGGCTGACCGCGCCGGACGCGGCGGGCGATCTGACGGTGAACATCGGCCGCGGCGAGGGCGTCTCGGTGCGCGAGCTGATCACCCTCATCGGCGAGATCACCGGCGACACCCGGCCGGCGGTCGTCGAGGGGCGCCGGCCCGGGGACGCGCCGCGCGCGGTGGCCTCGGCGGAGCTGGCGGCCCGGGAACTGGGGTGGACGGCCCGGCGCGGAGTGCGCGAGATGGTCGACTCGGCCTGGCGGGGCTGGCGGCTGCACCACTCCTGAACCCGTGGTGAGGGTGCCCTGACCTGCGATTCGTTTCCGCAGGTCAGGGCACATGACAACGGTGTTCAGTGCCGCGTTGCCGGATACCCCCCACCCGTAGTTCACTGTGATCCCGGGGCAGCACACCACGGCCCGCGACGGACCACAGAAGGGCTTTTCCCATGGGGGCTGGGCATGACCACGGCCATGCGCACGGGCACGCGCCGGCCACCGGTACGGCCGCGGCGGCCTACCGCGGCAGACTGCGCGTCGCCCTGGCGATCACGCTCGGCGTCATGGTGGTCGAGATCGTCGGCGGGCTGCTCGCGGACTCCCTGGCGCTGATCGCGGACGCGGCGCACATGGCGACGGACGCGCTGGGACTGGGCATGGCGCTGCTGGCGATCCACTTCGCGAGCCGGCCGCCGAGCGTCAAGCGCACCTTCGGGCTCGCCCGGGCCGAGATCCTGGCCGCCCTCGCCAACTGTCTGCTGCTGCTCGGGGTGGGCGGCTACGTCCTGTACGAGGCGGTCGAGCGGTTCTTCACGCCGGCCGCCACCGAGGGCGGCCTGATGATCTGGTTCGGCGCGATCGGCCTGGTCGCGAACATGGTCTCGCTCTCGCTGCTGATGCGCGGCCAGGCGGAGAGCCTCAACGTGCGCGGGGCGTTCCTGGAGGTGGCCGCGGACGCGCTGGGCTCGGTGGCGGTGCTGATCTCGGCGGTGGTGATCCTGACCACCGGCTGGCAGACCGCCGACCCGATCGCCTCGCTGGTCATCGGCCTGATGATCGTGCCGCGGACGGTGAAGCTGCTGCGCGAGACGCTCGACGTGCTGCTGGAGTCGGCCCCCAAGGACGTCGACATGGAGGAGGTGCGCACCCACATCCTCGCCCTCGACGGGGTGGAGGACATCCACGATCTGCACGCCTGGACGATCACCTCCGGGATGCCGGTGCTGTCGGCGCACGTGGTGGTGCGCTCGGACGCGCTGAACGCCATAGGGCACGAGAAGATGCTGCACGAGCTCCAGAACTGCCTCGGGGACCACTTCGACGTGGAGCACTGCACCTTCCAGCTGGAGCCGAGCGGACACGCGGAGCACGAGGCGCGGCTCTGCCACTGAGCGGGCGCGGGTGAACGGGCGCAGGCGGGCGGGCGCGGGTGAGCGGGCGCGGGCCCGGTCCTCGCGGCGGCGTCCGCACACGCGTTCCGGGCGATTCCGGGCCCGCCCCGCCGGGCAAGATCGCCTACGGGCTCCCTCTGCGCACCCTCTCCGCACCCGGGACATGCGCGCTTTCGCGCGAAGTGCCGGGAGTGCCGGGCGCGTGCGGCAGACTTGGGAGCGCGAGGACCGATGCTAAGGATGGGTATGCCGATCACACCTGCCACCGCGACACACAACTCTTCGAACAGCACCGCGGACGCGATCTTGCTGGAGCTGGTCGACGAGAACGGCGTCACGATCGGCACCGCGGAGAAGCTCGCCGCCCATCAGCCGCCGGGGCAGCTGCACCGCGCGTTCTCGGTGTTCCTCTTCGACGAGCGGGGCCGGCTGCTGCTCCAGCAGCGGGCGCTGGGCAAGTACCACTCCCCCGGCGTGTGGTCCAACACCTGCTGCGGTCATCCCTACCCGGGCGAGGCGCCGTTCGCGGCGGCCGCCCGGCGCACCTTCGAGGAGCTGGGCGTCTCCCCGTCCCTGCTCGCGGAGGCGGGCACGGTCCGCTACAACCACCCGGACCCGGACTCGGGCCTGGTGGAGCAGGAGTACAACCACCTGTTCGTCGGGCTGGTGCAGGCGCCGCTGCGGCCGGACGCGGCGGAGGTCGGCGACACGGCCTATGTGACGCCCGCCGAGCTGGCGGAGCGGCACGCGAAGGACGCCTTCTCCTCCTGGTTCATGACGGTGCTGGACGCGGCGCGGCCGGCGGTCAGGGAGCTGACGGGTCCCTCGGCCGGCTGGTGACCCCGGGGCGGGCCGGCCCTCAGAGCATGCGCACCGGCTTGAGCGGCAGGGCGGCCCAGATCACCTTGCCGCCGTCGGCCGTGTGCTCGACGTCGCAGACCCCGCCGGCCTCTCTGGCGATCTCCCGCACCAGGAGCAGCCCCCGGCCTCCCGTCCGCCCGTGGTCGGCCTCCAGGGCGGTCGGGCGGTAGGGGTGGCCGTCCTCCACGGACACCCGCACCCACTCGGCTCCGACGGCGATCTCCACCGCGAGCATCGGCGACAGCACCGCCGCGTGCCGGACGGCGTTGGTCACCAGCTCGGAGACGATCAGCAGGATCCCCTGGGCCAGATCGTCCGAGACCGGCACGCCCTGGCGGTACAGCAGGTCCCGGACGGCGTGCCGGGCCTGCGGGACCGAGACGTCCACGGCGGCCGCGGTGAACCGCCAGACGCCTTCGTAGGGCAGCGGTCGCGGCACGCCGTCCGCGAGGGATTCGGGCGGTGTGCCCGAGCCCGGGCCGCCCTCTGGGCGTGGGTCGGGCCCGCGCCCTTGATCGTCCATCGTCCGGTCGCCACCCTCGCGCTCGATTGTCACCACACGTCGAGTGTTGGGAACGAGACGCTTCCGACCGCATGACTGAACAGAAGTCAGCAGTTATCGAGCGCTTCCGACCGCCCATGGCGGCCACGGTCGACTGCAGGACCGTTTCTGTCCTCTCCGCGCCGCCTTCGCGCACTCTTCGGGTTGTACGGGTTCGACGACGCCGCTCTTCCCTTTCGCCCCCTTTGTCACCCGTGTCGCCGCTCTCACATGGGCTGACTCACATCGGGCGTCCTCGATCATGGAAGCCGCCGGGTGATTAGATCCCGAGCATGGAGCCCGAACTGCTGCACGGCGTCACCGACGCGGTCGCCACCGTCGTCCTGCACCACCCGGCGAAGCGCAACGCCATGACGGCCGCGATGTGGGCGGCGCTGCCCCCGCTGCTGGACGCTCTGGCCGCGGACCCCGAGGTGCGGGCGCTGGTGCTGACCGGCGCGGGCGGCACCTTCTGCGCGGGGGCCGACATCTCCACGCTCCAGGGGTCCCCGGAGGAGGCACAGGAGCTGTCGGTGCGGGCCGAGGAGGCCCTGGCCGCCTTCCCCAAGCCGACGCTCGCGGCGGTCCGGGGCCACTGCGTGGGCGGCGGCGCCCAGCTCGCCGCGGCCTGCGACCTGCGGTTCGCCGAGGAGGGCGCGCTGTTCGGGGTGACCCCGGCGAAGCTCGGGATCGTCTACGCGTCGTCCGCCACCCGGCGGCTGGTGTCCCTGGTGGGCCCGGCCGCCGCCAAGTACCTGCTGTTCTCGGGCGAGCTGATCGACGCGGAGCGGGCGCTGCGCACCGGGCTGGTCGACGAGGTGCTGCCCGCCGACGAACTCGACGAGCGCGTCGCGGAGTTCACGCGCGTGCTGGCGTCCCGCTCGCAGCTGACGCAGGCCGCCGCGAAGGAATTCGCGAACGGACGTACGGACCGCGACGCCCACTGGCACGCGCAGGCGCGCGCGGCCGACGACACCGCGGAGGGCGTCGCCGCGTTCCTGGAGCGCAGGGAGCCCCGCTTCACCTGGACGACGTCGGGCTGACCCGGCACCGGGTCGTGCCCGCCGGCCGCCGCGGCGCCGCCGCCGTCCCGGGCCCGGAGCCCCGCCCAGGATGCGCCCTGCCGCCCGGGTGTCGGTGTCACCTGCCACAATTGCCGCGCAACCTCAGTGGAGAAGGCGGTACGGGATCGTGACGACACCCGGGTCCATCGAAGTAGGGTCCATCGAAGGCAGGATCGCCGAGGAGCTCGGCGTACGGGAGCGGCAGGTGAGGTCCGCCGTGGAGCTGCTCGACGGCGGCTCGACGGTGCCCTTCATCGCCCGCTACCGCAAGGAAGCGACCGAGATGCTCGACGACGCGCAGCTGCGCACGATCGAGGAGCGGCTGCGCTATCTGCGGGAGCTGGAGGAGCGGCGGGCGGCGATCCTGGAGTCGGTGCGCGAGCAGGGCAAGCTGACCGAGGCGATCGAGGCGCAGATCCGCGGGGCCGAGACCAAGGCGCGCCTCGAGGACATCTACCTGCCGTTCAAGCCGAAGCGGCGCACCAAGGCGCAGATCGCGCGCGAGGCGGGCCTCGAGCCGCTCGCCGAGGGGCTGCTCGGCGACCCGTCGGTCGATCCGCTCGCGGCGGCCGCCGCGTTCGTCGACGCCGACAAGGGCGTCGCCGATCCGCAGGCCGCGCTGGACGGCGCGCGGGCGATCCTCACCGAGCGGTTCTCGGAGGACGCCGACCTGATCGGCGAGCTGCGCGAGCGCATGTGGGGGCGCGGGCGGCTCGCGGCCAAGGTGCGCGAGGGCAAGGAGGAGGCGGGCGCGAAGTTCGCCGACTACTTCGACTTCGCGGAGCCGTTCACCGCGCTGCCCTCGCACCGGATCCTGGCGATGCTGCGCGGCGAGAAGGAGGACGTCCTCGACCTCGACCTGGAGCCGGAGGAGCCCTCCGAGCAGCCCGGTCCGTCGTCGTACGAGCCCATCGTGGCGTCGCGGTTCAACATCGCCGACCGCGGCCGCCCGGGCGACAAGTGGCTGACGGACACGGTCCGCTGGGCGTGGCGCACCCGGATCCTCGTCCACCTCGGGATCGACCTGCGGCTGCGGCTGAGGACGGCCGCCGAGGACGAGGCGGTGAACGTGTTCGCCGCGAACCTGCGCGACCTGCTGCTCGCCGCCCCGGCCGGCACGCGCGCGACGCTCGGCCTGGACCCCGGTTTCCGTACCGGCGTGAAGGTGGCCGTCGTGGACGCGACCGGCAAGGTCGTCGCGACCGACGTGATCTACCCGCACGTCCCGGCGAACAAGTGGGACGAGGCGATCGCCAAGCTCGCGCGGCTCGCCAAGAGCCATGCGGTCGACCTGGTCGCCATCGGCAACGGCACGGCCTCCCGCGAGACCGACAAGCTGGCCGGCGAACTCATCGACAAGCACCCGGAGTTGAAGCTCACCAAGGTGATGGTGTCCGAGGCCGGCGCGTCCGTGTACTCGGCCTCCGCGTTCGCCTCGCAGGAGCTGCCGGAGATGGACGTGTCGCTGCGCGGCGCCGTGTCGATCGCGCGCCGGCTCCAGGACCCGCTGGCCGAGTTGGTGAAGATCGACCCGAAGTCGATCGGCGTCGGCCAGTACCAGCACGACCTGTCCGAGGTGAAGCTGTCGCGTTCGCTGGACGCGGTGGTGGAGGACTGTGTGAACGGCGTGGGCGTGGACGTCAACACGGCCTCGGCGCCGCTTCTGTCGCGCGTGTCCGGGATCTCCTCGGGCCTCGCCGAGAACATCGTGTCGCACCGGGACGCCAACGGGCCGTTCACCTCCCGCTCCGAGCTGAAGAAGGTGGCCCGGCTCGGCCCGAAGGCCTACGAGCAGTGCGCGGGCTTCCTGCGCATCCGCGGCGGCAGCGACCCGCTGGACGCCTCCAGCGTGCACCCGGAGGCGTACCCGGTGGTGCGGCGCCTGGTGAAGGCCTCCGGCCAGCAGGTGGCGTCCCTGATCGGCAACACGGGCGTCCTGCGCTCGCTGCGGCCGAACGAGTTCGTGGACGAGACGTTCGGTCTGCCGACCGTCAGCGACATCCTCAAGGAGCTGGAGAAGCCGGGGCGCGACCCGCGGCCCGCCTTCAAGACGGCCACCTTCAAGGAGGGCGTGGAGAAGATCTCCGACCTGTCCTCCGGGATGGTCCTGGAGGGGGTCGTGACGAACGTGGCGGCCTTCGGGGCGTTCATCGACGTCGGCGTCCACCAGGACGGTCTGGCGCATGTCTCCGCGTTGTCCAAGACCTTCGTCAAGGACCCTCGGGACGTCGTCAAGCCCGGTGACATCGTCAAGGTGAAGGTCCTCGACGTCGACATCCCGCGCAAGCGGATCTCGCTGACGCTCCGCCTGGACGACGAGGCGGCCCCGCAGGGCGGCCAGGGCGAGCCGTCCGGCGGCCGCCAGCAGCGCGGCGGCGGCCGTCCGCCGCAGCAACGCCGGCAGGGCGGCCAGCGCGGCGCAGGCGGGGGCGGGGGCGCGGGCGGTGCCGGTGCGCGCCAGGCTGCCCCGCCGCCGGCCAACAGCGCGATGGCCGACGCCCTGCGCCGGGCAGGGCTGGTCGACCCGAAGAAGGGCAAGCGCTGAGCCTCGTGTGAGCGTCGCCGCGACCGGGTGGCGTCGCCGGGCCGCTCGTACAGTGACGGTATGAGCACTTCCCGTGTCCTCAGTTGGAACGTCACCGCGAGCGGCGGGTACGAGACCGCCTGGGTCGAGGACGGCGACGGCGCGCTGCGGGCTCGGGGCCGGGCGGTCGGTACGACACCGGAGCCGTACTGGGTGTCGTACCGGCTCGACGCGGCCGACGGGTTCGTGACGCGGCGGTTGCGGGTGACGGTGGAGGGGGCCGAGCGGACGCGCTCCCTCGATCTGCGGCACGACGGCCGGGGCGGCTGGACGGCGGACGGCGAGCGGCTGCCCGGCTTCGGCGACGCGCTCGACTGCGACCTCGGCCTGTGCCCGCTCACCAACACCATGCCGGTGCTGCGCCACGCGCTGCACCGGCAGCCGGGCGAGCGCCGGCTGCTGATGGCGTGGGTGTCGGTGCCGGCGCTGACCGTGCGGCCGTCGTGGCAGACGTACACCCACCTCGGACCGGGCCGCAGGGGCGCCCGGGTCCGGTTCGCCTCGGGGACCTTCCGCAGCGACGTCGAGTTCGACGCGGACGGCTACGTCGTCGACTACCCGGGCCTGGCGACGCGCCTCGGCTGAAGCGCGTTGCCGGGCGCCCGGCGGTCAGCGTTCCGTGACCTTGCCGGCCGCGACCTCCAGCCGGCGCGTGACCTGGACCGCGTCCAGCATCCGCCGGTCGTGGGTGACCAGGAGCAGCGTGCCCTCGTAGGCGTCGAGGGCCGACTCCAGTTGCTCGATGGCCGGCAGGTCGAGATGGTTCGTCGGCTCGTCGAGGACGAGGAGGTTGACGCCCCGCCCCTGCAGCAGCGCGAGGGCGGCGCGGGTGCGTTCGCCGGGTGACAGGGTGGCCGCCGAGCGCACGACATGGTCCGACTTCAGACCGAACTTGGCCAGCAGGGTGCGCACCTCGACCGGTTCGGTGTCCGGGACGGCCGCGCGGAACGCGTCCAGCAGCGACTCGGAGCCGTGGAACAGCTGCCGCGCCTGGTCGACCTCGCCGACCAGGACGCCCGAGCCGAGGCCGGCCGTTCCGGCGTCCAGCGGGATCCGGCCGAGGAGCGCGCCGAGCAGGGTCGACTTGCCCGCGCCGTTCGCGCCGGTGACGGCGACCCGGTCGGCCCAGTCGATCTGCAGGGTCACCGGCCCGAAGGTGAAGTCGCCGCGCCGCACCTCGGCCTCGCGCAGGGTGGCGACGACCGCGCCGGAGCGCGGGGCGGCCGCGATCTCCAGCTGCAGCTCCCACTCCTTGCGGGGCTCCTCGACGACCTCCAGGCGTTCGATCATCCGCTGGGTCTGGCGGGCCTTCGCGGCCTGCTTCTCGCTGGCCTCGCTGCGGAACTTGCGGCCGATCTTGTCGTTGTCGTTGTTCGCCTTGCGACGGGCGTTCTTGACGCCCTTGTCCATCCAGCCGCGCTGCATCTGCGCCCGGTCCTGGAGGGCGGCCTTCTTGTCGGCGTACTCCTCGAAGTCGTCGCGCGCGTGCCGGCGGGCCACGTCCCGCTCCTCCAGGTAGGCGTCGTAGCCGCCGCCGTAGAGGTGGATCTGCTGCTGGGCGAGGTCGAGTTCGAGGACCTTGGTGACCGTGCGGGCGAGGAACTCGCGGTCATGGCTGACGACCACGGTGCCGGCCCGCAGGCCGGTCACGAAGCGTTCGAGGCGCTCCAGGCCGTCCAGGTCGAGGTCGTTGGTCGGCTCGTCGAGGAGGAAGACGTCGTAGCGGGAGAGGAGGAGGGAGGCGAGGCCCGCGCGGGCGGCCTGGCCGCCGGACAGGGCGGTCATCGGCTGGTCGAGGTCCACGCCGAGCCCCAGCGAGTCGGCGACCTCCGCGGCGCGCTCGTCGAGGTCGGCGCCGCCGAGATCGAGCCAGCGCTCCAGGCTCTCCGCGTACGCGTCGTCGGAGCCCGGCGCGCCGTCGACCAGGGCCTGGGTGGCCTCGTCCATCGCGCGCTGGGCCTCGGCGACGCCGGTGCGGCGGGCGAGGAACGCGCGCACGCTCTCCCCCTGGCGGCGCTCCGGTTCCTGGGGCAGGTGGCCGACGCTCGCGGTCGGCGGGGAGAGCCTGAGCTCGCCCTGCTCGGGTGTGCTGAGCCCGGCGAGCAGCTTCAGCAGGGTGGACTTGCCCGCGCCGTTGGCGCCGACCAGCCCGATCACGTCTCCGGGGGCGACGACGAGGTCGAGCCCGGAGAAGAGGGAGCGGTCGCCGTGCCCGGCGGCGAGGTTCTTGGCGACGAGAGTGGCAGTCATCAGGTCGTAGATCCTAGTCGCCGTGCGGAGTGCCCGGCTGCCGCGGTGCCCCGCGGTCTCGCCGTGCGGCCGCGCGGTCGGTTAACGTCCGCGCGTGGAGAGTCGATCGAGCGGCGATGTGGGCGATGTCATCGTGGTCGGCGGCGGGGTCATCGGGCTGGCGACGGCCGTGGTCCTCGCCGAGCGCGGCCTGCGGGTGCGGGTCTGGACGCGCGAACCGGCCGAGCGGACCACCTCGGCGGTCGCCGGTGGGCTGTGGTGGCCGTACCGCATCGAGCCGCTGGCGTCGGCGCGGGCGTGGGCGCTGCGGTCCCTGGAGATCTACGAGCGGCTCGCGGCGCGGCCCGGGGAGACCGGGGTGCGCCTGGTCGACGGGGTGATGGGCGGGACGGACCTGGCCGACGTCGAGAGCTGGGCGGTGGGCCGGCTGCCCGGGCTGCGCCGGGCCACGGCGCGCGAGTACGCCGCCGGGCGGGGCATCGCGACACGGCTGCCGCTGATCGACATGGCGACGCATCTGCCGTGGCTGCGGGAGCGGCTGCTGCGGGCGGGCGGCACGGTCGAGGAGCGCGCGGTGACCGACCTGGCCGAGGCCGAGGCGCCGGTGGTGGTCAACTGCACCGGGCTGGGCGCGCGGGAGCTGGCGGGGGACGCGTCGGTGCGGCCCGTGCGGGGGCAGCTCGTCGTCGTGGAGAACCCCGGCGTCGACACCTGGCTGGTCGCCACCGGCCCGGACGGCGAGACGGCCTACCTCTTCCCGCTGCCCGGGCGGCTGCTGCTGGGCGGCACCGCGGAGGACGACGCGTGGTCGCTGGAGCCGGACCCGGGGGCGGCCGAGGCGATCGTCCGGCGCTGTGCGGCCCTGCGGCCGGAGGTCGGCGGGGCGCGGATCCTGGGACACCTGGTGGGGCTGCGGCCGGCCCGGCCCACGGTGCGGCTGGAGCGGACCCGCCTGCCGGACGGCCGGACGGTGGTGCACCACTACGGACACGGCGGGGCAGGCGTGACGGTGGCCTGGGGCTGCGCCGAGAAGGCAGCAGACCTGGCCACCTCCTCAACGCCGAGGCCCTGAAGGAGCGCGGTGCCGCGCGGCGGACCGAAGCCAAACGCAGCCGCCGCTGAGACGCCGACGCCCTCAAGGGGCGCGGGGAACTGCGCGACCAACCACCGCGCAGCCGCGGACGGACGACGGCAGCCGCTACGGAACCCGATACATGCCGCGCGATACGCCAGGGCTGCGCCGAGGAGGCGACAGACCTGGCCACCCCCTCGACACCCACGCCCTGAAGGGGCGCGGGGAACTGCGCGACCAGCCACCGCGCAGCCGCGGACGGGCGACGGCAGCACGCAGCCGCTACGGAACCCGATACGTGCCGCCCGGTGCGCCTACGCCGTCCAGCGGACCGGAGCCATGCCCACCCGCCGTTGATCCCCTCGTGGCCGCGGCAAACGCGGCGCTGCCGCCGACGAACGGCACCCGGGCAGACGTGCGGCCCAGATCCAGCGTCAGCGAACCCCTGTCGGCGGGCGGGTCGATGAGGTTCCGGTCGGTGCCCGCGACGATCAGCGCGAGGCGGTGCCCGGCCGGCACGACGTGGTCGGTGGCGGCCAGGTCGAGGGTGATCGTGTACGCCTTGCCCGGGGTGAGCGGAACGCCCTTGCCCGGGTCGGCGTAGGTGCCCAGGTCGGCCCAGCCGCGGCTGACGACCGTCTGGCCGACGTCGGCCGTCCGCGCCGTCGTCTCCCTGAAGCAGGCGCTGTCGCCCGCGGTGCTCGCGCCCCAGCAGGTGCGCTCGGCGAGGGTGGTGATGCCCTCGCCGCTCGCCGCGTAGTCGCGGATGGTGTCGGGGCCGACGTCGACGAGGACGGCGGTCAGATGCGCCGTCGCGGTGCTGGGCGTGGCGGTGACCGTCACCTTCGAGGAGCCGGACAGCCGCAGATCACGGGTGAGGGCTCCGGTGACGAACCCGGCCTTCTCCGGGGTCGACGCGTCGATCCGCGCGGCCCAGTCGGTCTCGCCGAGCCCCGGGTCGTCGGTGAAGGCCGCGGCGCCGGCGCCCTTGCGCAGGCCGAGGGTTCCGACGCCGGACTCTGCGCCGGCGGCCGGGCGCAGGGTCGCGGTCCGGGTGCCCTGCGGCGGCCAGACCTTGGAGGTGACCCACTGGTCGGGGTGGCGTTCGATGTCGGCCATGGGTTCGCGGTGGACGCCGTTGTCGTAGCCGAGGAGCTCGTGGTCGAACCAGCGGTGCAGGGTGTCCACCCAGTCGGCGCGGCGGAAGTCGAAGGGGTCGACGTGGCCGGTCTGGGAGAGCCAGATCTTGCGCTCCACGCCGTTCCTCGCGAGGGCGTCCCACCACTGGCCGAGGTGCTTGGCGCGCACGTTGAGGTCCTGAAGGCCGTGCACGAGGAAGACGCTGGCCTTCACCCGGTGCGCGTTCTTGACGTAGTCGCGTTCGGCCCACAGCGAGGTCAGGTCGCCGGTGCGCGGGGCCTCGTCGACGAGTCGCTGCTGGACGGCCGTGCACTTGGCGTGGGACTCCGGGCTGTCGACGTAGTCGGCGAGCCTGTCGGGTCCCGAGCCGTAGAGGGGCGCGCCCTGGCTGAAGTAGTAGTCGTACCAGGAGGAGATGGCGCTGATCGGGACGATCGTCTTCAGGCCCCGCACGCCGGTGGCGGCGACGGCGTTGGCGATCGTGCCGTCCCAGCTCTTGCCGATCATGCCGGTCCTGCCGTTGGTCCAGTCCGCCTTCGCGGTCGCGCTGCCGGTGCGGGTGGTGTAGGCCTCGGCGCGGCCGTTCAGCCAGTCGATCACGGCCTTCGCCGACCGGACCTCGTTGCGGCCGCCGACGTCCTCGCAGCCGTCGGAGCGGCTGGTGCCGGCCAGGTCGACGCCGACGAACGCGTAGCCGCGCGGCACGAAGTAGTTGTCGTAGAAAAGCGGCATCCGGACGATGTTCCCGGCCGCGTCGTAGGTCTTGCGCTGGCTCTCGTTGCCGCGTCCGCAGCAGGAGTAGTAGGGGCTCGCGTCCATGATGACGGGCACCTTGCGGCCCTGGGCGGCGGGTTCGCGGGGGCGGACGACGTCGACGGCGACGCGGTCCGTGCGCCCGTCGCCGTCGCCGTCGAGTCCGGTGTCGACCCAGACGGCTTCGCGGACGGCGTTCTCGTAGGAGTAGACGGGCCTGCTCTCACGCGGGGCGCCCGAGGCGCCATGGGCGGCCGTCGGGGTGAGGAAGGCGGCCGTCAGAAGGGTGATGACGGCGGTCGCGAGCGGTCTCCAGATCGTGAAGCGCATGCGTGTCGACATGCGCGGGACGCTACCCCGGTCAACTCCCGTGCAGAAGAGGGCGACTGTGCGCCCGCTGTGGCCGGAACGCCTCCCTGGGAGGGGTGTGCGCCATGACGGCCGAATGGCGATCGTGTGACAGGCGCGGCGGTGGACACCTCTGCGCGCGCAGGGACTCAATAGGCTCCGAACAGAACTCCGTCCCCCACGACTTGGAGCTTTCGTGCACCGCAGACTCCTCGCGCCCGGCGCACTCGCCGCCGCGTCCGTGCTGCTGGCGATCCCCGCGTCCGCCGCGAGCCACTCCCCCGGCGCGCCGGGCATCGGCGACCCCTACTACCCGGCCTACGGCAACGGCGGCTACGACGTCTCCCACTACGACCTGCGGCTGACGTACCAGCCGGCCACGGACGAGCTGGCGGGGACGGCGACGATCCTCGCGCGCACCACCGAGGACCTGTCGAGCTTCGACCTGGACTTCCTGCTGGACGTCAGCGAGGTCCGGGTCAACGGCGCCACCGCCGCGTTCACCACCTCCGGCGAGCACGAGCTGGTGGTCACGCCGAAGAGCCCGCTGGCGAAGGGGACGTCCGTCACGGTCGTCGTCCGGTACAGCGGGGTGCCGTCGACGAAGAGCGCGTACGGCTTCTCCACCTGGCACCGCACCCCGGACGGCGCGGTCGCGGCGGACGAGCCCGAGTCGGCCTGGTGGTGGTTCCCGAGCAACGACCACCCGCTGGACAAGGCGACCTACGACGTGTCGGTGGCCGTGCCGGACGGCACCCAGGCCATCTCCAACGGCACCCTCCAGTCGACGACTTCACGCCTCGGCTGGACCCGCTACACCTGGCGTCAGAACAAGCCGCAGGCGACCTATCTCGCCACGCTGGCGCTCGGGAAGTTCGACGTCACGACGAGCACGTCCGAGGGCGGCGTGCCGGTGATCAACGCCTACAGCAGGAACCTCGGGGACAACGACGGGGCCGCGCGGGCGAGCGTGGAGCGCACCGGCGAGATCGTCGACTGGCTGACCGGTTACTTCGGGCCGTACCCGTTCAGCACGGCCGGCGGGTATGTCCCCGACACGACGACCGGGTTCGCGCTGGAGACGCAGAGCCGGGTGTACTACAGCCCTCGGCAGTTCGCGAGCGGCGCCAACACCACCCTGGTGGTGCATGAGTTGGCGCACCAGTGGTACGGCGACTCGGTGTCCGTGAAGGGCTGGAAGGACATCTGGCTCAATGAGGGCTTCGCGCGGTACGCGCAGTGGCTGTGGTCCGAGCACGAGGGCGAGGGCACAGCGCAGGAACTCGCGGACTACGTGTACGCCTCGCACCCGGCCGACGACGCGTTCTGGACGGTGAAGCCGGGCGACCCGGGCGCCGCGCACCAGTTCGACATCGCCGTCTACGACCGGGGGGCGCTGGCGGTGCAGGCGCTGCGGGGCGAGATCGGCGAGGACGCGTTCTTCGCCGTCCTGAAGGGCTGGCCGCAGCGGCACGCGTACGGCAACGCGACGATCGCCGAGTTCCGGGCGTACGCCGAGCAGGTCTCCGGGAAGCCGCTGGGCGCGCTGTTCGACACCTGGCTGTTCCAGCCGACGAAGCCGACCACGCCCACGACACCGGCTGCCGCCGACGCGCCGGCCGCGAAGGCGTCCGCCGCCGTTGGAGTCGCGCCCGTGCCGCCGAAGTCCTGGAAGAAGATCGCGGCGACCAACGACCTGCACGCACACTGACCCCGAACTCCCGTCTGATTCCGGCCGCGTATGGGTATCAAGGCGTGAAGGAATCGCGGACGAACCGGGGGATGTCATGGCGGGCGCGCAGAACGGCAACGAGGTCGCGTGGCGAACGACGGCGGGCATCGGGTCGCTGGGGGTCGGCATCGGGCTGATCGCCGGGATTCCCGTGCTGTCCCTGCTGGGGGCGGTCGTCGCCCTCGTCGGTCTGATCGGTTTCGCGGCGGCCAGGCGCAAGTAGGCGTGGCGCAAGTAGACCTGGCGCGCCCGCTCAGGATCCGGCTCCGGCTCCGGCTCCGGCGAGCAGCGCTTCGCGCGCGATCGCCGCGCTCTGCGTGGACGGCACCGTGCACGCGTACGCCCCGGCCAGTGCGCCGTACTCGGCGCAGCGGCGCGGCGGTTCGCCGCTGAGACGGCCGAAGAGGAAGCCGGACGCGAAGGCGTCGCCCGCGCCGTTGGAGTCCACCACCGGCGCGGGCGGGGTGACGGCCGGTACATGGGTCAGCTCGCCGTCGGAGAGCAGATACGCGCCCTGCGCGCCCGCCGTGGCGACGACGACCTCGGCGCGGCCGCGCTCGGCGATGCGGCGCATGGTCGCCTCCGGGTCGGTCAGCGCCGCCGTGGAGACGAAGACGACGTCCGCCGCGTGGGCGAAGGCCTCCTGGTAGGGGTTCTCGCCGTCCCAGTTGTGCAGGTCGGTGGAGATGCCGAGGCCGGCCTCGCGCAGCAGGGGCAGGGCGTCGGCGCACGGCTGGGTGATGGACACGTGCGCGTGGCGGCTCGCCGCGGCCAGCGCCCGCAGGGTGTCCTCGGGGAAGCGGTCGCCGGGGCGGCCGCGGCTGGTGTCGTACAGCGAGAGCCGCCGGCCGTCCGGGCTCACCAGGTTGACCGCGCGCTTGGTGCCGGCGGGCTGCGGGATCGCGGTGAGGGCGATGCCGTGCCGCTCGTGCAGGGCGCGGACCAGGTCGCCCTCCGGGTCGTCGCCGAGGAAGTCCAGGTGGTGGGTGCGCAGGCCGAGGGCGGCGAGGCCCAGGGCGACGAAGTCGCCGGTCTGTCCGGCGCGGGCCCGGATCCCGCTGTCGATCAGATAGCTGTCGGCGTACGGGAGCGGCAGCTCCGGCACGTGCACGATCGTGTCGACGCCGGCCCCGCCCAGGACCAGGACGTCGACGTCCCGGGCCGTGTCCCGGCTCCTGTCCCCCTGCGCGTTCTCGCGCATGCGCGCTACCCCTCCCCGTGGTCGTACACCGTCACCGCGACGCCCCGCCGCACCAGCCGCTCGGTGACGAGCGGCTCGACGCGGGACCACTTGCCGCCGGCCAGTCCGCAGCCTATCCGTGGCATGTGCACCGACGCGCCGAGTTCGAGCGCCCGGTCGGCCAGCCGGGACAGCGCGGCGTCGATCGCCTCGTAGCGCACCGGGACGCCCTTGCTGCCGGTCCGGGTGCCGCGCTGGCCGACCATGTTGGCGACCCATACGTACCGCTCCACCTGGACGAGTTGGAGCGCGCCCAGGCCGAAGTCGTTGGCGGCCCGCTCGCGGTGCCAGGCGCGGTAGGCGGCCTCCGGCTCCGGCCAGCGGCGGGACAGCGCCAGGACGAAGCCCTTTCCCCATCCCCCGATGTCGTTGCAGACATGGGCGATCACCTTGACGCCCTTCACCGACGGAACGGTGGCGTCACCCCGGACATAAGCGATCTGCGACATGACGCCACCGTAGGCGGTGCCACTGACAACGGCCCCGAGCCGCTGCGCCGCGATCCTGGGCAGCGATACTGCTGCGCATGACGAGCGAGACGGAGGAGCCGGCCCTCACGGTGGACGAGCTGGCCGCCCGGGCGGGGGTCACGGTGCGCACGGTGCGCTTCTACGGCACCAAGGGGCTGCTGCCCCCGCCGGTCATCGGCGCGCGCCGGGTGGGGCACTACGGCGGCGGGCATCTCGCCCGCCTCGCGCTGATCGAGGAGCTGCGGCGGCAGGGCCTGACGCTGGCGGCGATCGAGCGCTACCTGGACCGGCTGCCGCCCGGCCTCGACGCCCACGACCTCGCCGTGCACCGGGCCGTGGTGGCCTCCTGGGCGCCGGACGCCGTGCAGACCGTGACGGGTGAGGAGCTCCGGCGGCTGGCGGGGCGGACGCTCGGCGAGGAGGACGTGGCCCGGCTCATCGCGATGGGCGTGGTCGAGGCCCACGCCGGGGACCCGCTCGGCGCGGACGCGTACCGGGTCGATCCGGGGCTGCTCAGGCTGGGTGTGCGGCTGCTCGACGTGCCGCTGTCGCCGGAGTCGATCCGCGCGGCCCGGACCGTCCTCCTCGACCACGCGCGCGACGCCGCGCGCGCGTTGTCGCGGCTGCTGCGCGAGGAGGTGCCGGAGCGCGACGCGCAGGCGGTGCGGTCGCTCTCGGCGCATATGCAGCCCCTGGTCGTGCAGGCGCTGCTGACGGCCTTCCAGCGGTCGCTGACGGAGGAGCTGCGGGAGTGGCTCGGGGAGCCGCCGACGGACGACGGCTCCCCGTGACGGTGGCCGGCCGGTGGCTCAGCGGGCGTCCGTGAAGGTCTCGCCCCGCTCGGCCTTCGCGACCAGCAGCGCGGGCGGGGTGAAGCGGTCGCCGTAGCGCTCGGCGAGTTCACGCGCGCGTGCCACGAATCCGGGGAGTCCGCCCTCGTAGCCGTTGATGTACTGGAGCACGCCGCCGGTCCAGCCGGGGAAGCCGATGCCGAAGAGGGAGCCGATGTTGGCGTCGGCCACGGACGTCAGCACACCTTCCTCGACGAGTCTGACGGTGTCGAGGGCCTCGGCGAAGAGCATGCGCTCCTGCATGTCCTCGAACGGGATCTCGGCGCCCGCGCGCGTGAAGTGCTCGCGCAGGCCCGGCCACAGCGCGCCCCGCTTGCCGTCCGCCGCGTACTCGTAGAAGCCCGCGCCGCCGCTGCGGCCGGGGCGGTCGAACTCGTCGACCATCCGGTCGATGACGGCCTCCGCGGGGTGTCCGGGCCAGGTGCCGCCCGTCTCCTCCACCGCCCGCTTCGACTCCTTGCGGATCTTCTGCGGGAGGGTGAGCGTCAGGTCGTCCATCAGGGCCAGCACCTTGCCGGGGTAGCCCGCCTGGGCGGCCGCCTGCTCGACGGAGGCGGGCTCGATGCCCTCGGCGACCATGGCGACGCCCTCGTTGATGAAGTGGCCGATCACCCGCGAGGTGAAGAAGCCGCGCGAGTCGTTGACGACGATCGGCGTCTTCTTGATCTGCCGGACCAGGTCGAAGGCGCGCGCGAGCGCCTCGTCCCCGGTGCGCTCGCCCTTGATGATCTCGACGAGCGGCATCTTGTCGACGGGCGAGAAGAAGTGCAGCCCGATGAAGTCGTCCTGGCGTTCGACGCCTTCGGCGAGGACGGTGATGGGGAGGGTGGAGGTGTTGGAGCAGAGCAGGGCGTCGGGCTCGACGATGTGCTCGATCTCCTGGAACACCTTGTGCTTGAGGGAGGTGTCCTCGAACACGGCCTCGATGACGGCGTCGCAGCCCGCGAGGTCCTGCGGGTCCGCGGTGGGCGTGATGCGGGCGAGCAGCGCGTCCGCCCTCTCCTGGCTGGTGCGGCCCCGGGCGACGGCCTTGGCGCAGAGCTTCTCGGAGTAGGCCTTGCCCTTGGCGGCGGCTTCCGCGGAGACGTCCCGGAGCACGACGTCGATGCCCGCGCGGGCGCACGAGTAGGCGATGCCGGCGCCCATCATCCCGGCGCCCAGGACGGCGACCTTGCGGACCTGGCGGGACGGGACGCCCTGGGGGCGGTTGACGCCGGAGTTGACGGCCTGGAGGTCGAAGAAGAACGCCTGGATCATGTTCTTCGACGTCTGCCCGGCGGCCAGTTCCACGAAGTAGCGGGCCTCGATGACCTGGGCGGTCTCGAAGTCGACCTGGGCGCCCTCGACGGCGGCGGCGAGGATCCGGCTCGGCGCGGGGTAGGGGGCGCCGTTGGTCTCCTTGCGCAGGCTGGCCGGGAAGGCGGGCAGGTTGGCGGCGAACTTGGGGTGGGCGGGGGTGCCGCCGGGGATGCGGTGGCCCGGCTCGTCCCAGGGCTGCTGCGATGCGGGGTGGGCGTCGATGAAGGCGTGGGCTTTGGCGAGGAGTTCGTCGGGGGTGGCGGCGACCTCGTGGATCAGGCCGTTCTCCAGCGCCTGCCGGGGGCTGTACTGGGTGCCCTTGAGCAGGACCTTGAGGAGGGCGTCGGTGATGCCCAGCAGGCGCACGGTGCGGGCGACTCCGCCACCGCCGGGGAGCAGGCCGAGGGTGACCTCGGGGCAGCCGATCTTCGATCCGGGCGCGTCCAGGGCGACCCGGTGGTGGCAGGCGAGGGCGAGCTCGTAACCGCCGCCGAGGGCCGCGCCGTTCAGCGCGGCGACGACCGGCTTGCCGAGGGTCTCGATGCGGCGCAGGTTGCGCTTGATCTCCAGTCCGCCCTCGAACAGCTCCTGCGCGGTCTCGGGGGTGACGCGGATGAGGTCGCGCAGGTCGCCGCCGGCGAAGAAGGTCTTCTTGGCGGAGGTGATGACGACGCCCCGGACGGAGTCCTTCTCGGCCTCCAGACGGTCGGCGACCGCGGCGAGCGAGGCGCGGAACGCCGCGTTCATGGTGTTGGCGGACTGGTCCGGGTCGTCGAGGACGAGGGTGACCAGGCCGGTGCGGTCCTGTTCCCAGCGGATGGTGGTGCTCAGAGTCATGACGGGGTCTCCGTAGAAGTCTTGGACTGCCGCTGGGTGGTCAGACGCGCTCGACGACGGTGGCTACGCCCATGCCGCCGCCCACGCACAGCGTGACGAGGCCGTAGCGCTTGTCCTGGCGCTCCAGCTCGTCGACGAGCGAGCCTAGGATCATCGCGCCGGTGGCGCCGAGCGGGTGGCCGAGGGCGATCGCGCCGCCGTTGACGTTGACCTTGTCGAGGGACAGGCCCATGTCCTTGACGAAGCGCAGGACGACCGCGGCGAACGCCTCGTTGATCTCGACGAGGTCGATGTCGTCGATGGTCAGGCCGGCCTTCGCAAGGGCCTTGCGGGTGGCGGGCGCGGGTCCGGTGAGCATGATCGTCGGCTCGGAGCCGGAGACCGCGGCGGAGACGATCCGCGCGCGCGGGGTGAGGCCGTGGCGCTCGCCGACCTCCTTGGAGCCGATCGCGACCAGGGAGGCGCCGTCGACGATGCCGGAGGAGTTGCCCGCGTGGTGGACGTGGTCGATCTTCTCCACCCAGTGGTACTGCTGGAGCGCGACCGCGTCGAAGCCGCCCAGTTCGCCGATGTCGGCGAAGGAGGGCTTGAGCTTGCCCAGGGAGTCGGCGGTGGTGCCCGGCCGCGGGTGCTCGTCGTGGTCGAGGACGACGAGGCCGGCGCGGTCCTTCACGGGGACGACCGAGCGGTCGAAGCGGCCCTCCTTCCAGGCCGTCGCCGCCCGCTCCTGCGACAGGGCCGCGTACTCGTCGACGTCGCGCCGGGAGAAGCCCTCGATGGTGGCGATGAGGTCGGCGCCGATGCCCTGGGGCACGAAGTTGACGGCCAGGTTGGTCATCGGGTCGTTGAACCAGGCGCCGCCGTCCGAGGCCATCGGCACCCGGGACATCGACTCCACGCCGCCTGCGAGGACGAGGTCCTCCCAGCCCGAACGGACCTTGGCGGCGGCCAGGTTGACGGCCTCCAGACCCGAGGCACAGAAGCGGTTCTCCTGCACGCCGGCCACGGTGTCCGGCAGACCGGCCGCGATCGCGGCGATGCGCGCGATGTCGGAGCCCTGGTCGCCGACCGGTCCGACGACGCCGAGCACGATGTCGTCGATCGCGGCCGGGTCGAGGCCCGGGAAGCGGTCTCGCAGCTCGTGGATGAGGCCGACGACGAGGTCGATGGGCTTCGTACCGTGCAGGGCGCCGTTCGCCTTGCCGCGGCCGCGTGGGGTGCGGATCGCGTCGTACACGTACGCTTCGGTGCTCACTGGCAGGCCTTTCGGGAGGGTGGGCCGAGCGGGGCGGGGTCAGCCGCCCTGGTGCGGAGAGTCGTGCTGCGGGGAGTCGTGCTGCGGGAACTGGGTCTGCTGGAACTCGGTCTGTGAGAAGTCGGTCTGCGGGAAGTCGGTCCGGGGCGCGAGAGTGTTCTCGGGGGTCTTCACAAGATCGGTCACCAGGCCCGGTATGTCCCAGTCACGGGCCACTTCGCGCGTGTCGGCGCCGGGGCGCGCGGGCCCGGTGCGCACGGCGGTGGGCGTGTCGGAGAAGCGGGGCGCCGGGGCGGGCTGGGTGATGCCGCCGTGGTCGGTGAAGGTCCCGCGGGCGGCGAGGTGCGGGTGGTGCGGGGCCTCGCGCAGCGACAGCACGGGCGCGACACACGCGTCGGAGCCCTCGTACAGGGCCGTCCACTCCTCACGCGTGCGGGACTTGAAGCGGGCGGCGACGGCCTCGCGCAGCTCGCCCCAGCGCGTCCGGTCCTTGCGCGCGTCCCGGAACTCCGCCAGGCCCAGCAGGCGGACGAACTCGTCGTAGAACTGCGGCTCCAGCGCGCCGACGGCCATGTACCCGCCGTCGGCGGTCTCGTAGGTGCCGTAGTACGGGCAGCCGCCGTCGAGGAGGTTGACGGCACGCCGGTCCTGCCAGCCGCCGGCGGCGAGCATGCCGTGGATCATCGTGGAGAGGTGGGCCGCGCCGTCGACGATGGCCGCGTCGACGACCTGGCCGACGCCGCTCACGCGCGCGTGGTGGAGGGCGGCGAGGACGCCGACGACGAGGTAGAGGGAGCCGCCCGCGTAGTCGCCGAGCAGGTTGGCGGGGGCCGGCGGCGGCTGGTCCGGGGCGCCGATCATGCCGAGGGCGCCGGTGACGGCGAGGTAGGAGACGTCGTGGCCGGAGCGGTGGGCAAGGGGGCCGTGCTGGCCCCAGCCGGTCATCCGGCCGTAGACCAGTCGGGGGTTGCGGGCGTGGCAGGCCTCGGGGCCGACCCCGAGGCGCTCGGCGACGCCCGGCCGGTTGCCCTCGATGAGCACATCGGCGCGGGCGGCCAGGTCGAGCACGCGCGCGGGGCCGTCCGGCGCCTTGAGGTCGACGATCACCGAGCGCTTGTTGCGGTTGGTGACGTCATGGGCGGGGTCGACGCCGAGCGCCGAGCCGCCGGGGCGGTCGACGCGGACGACGTCGGCGCCGAGGTCGGCCAGGAGCATCCCCGCGAAGGGGCCGGGGCCGATCCCGGCGAGTTCCACCACGCGCACGCCGGTCAGCGGGCCCTGCCCGGTCCGCCCGGTCGTCCGTCCCGTTGTCATCCAGCCCCCTTGCTGTGACACAACCGATGTAACACCAGTGATGTTAGGAACACGTTCCGGTGGAGACAAGAGCAGCACAAGCAAGCGCTTAGCCAGTATGCCCGCACCACCGCTCGCCGTACCGTCGGCCGCACCACCGCTCGCTGTACCGCCCGGGGCCGTACCGCCCGTCGCCGTACCGCCGGGCGTCGGCCGCCGGACCGGCTCAGCGGGCTTCCAGCTCCGCTATGAACCGCTTGGGAGCGATCGTGCGGTAGCTCTCCTCCACCCAGTCGCAGAGCAGCTCGGCCCCGGGGGCGCCCTTCTGCTCCAGCGGCAGGCTCACCCAGCCCGACCTGCCCAGGCCATAGCCGGCGGGCTCGGCGCCGGGCGCGGCCAGCGCATGCGCGTGCGCCGTCCCCTCCGCGAGCTTGAGCGTGACGCCCAGCGGGTGACTGCCGTCGTCGGCGCCGAGGAAGACGAACACCTTCTTGTTGACCTTGGCCACCGTCTCGCCCCATGGGAACTCCTCGGTCGCGCCGGGCAGTCCGAGCGCGAACTCGCGCACTTTCTCCCATTTCCTCAGGGCGTTCCTGTCCACGGTCACCTGCTGCCTCCGGGCTCGTCGTCGGCCTCCGCACTCCTCACGCTAGCCTCAGCCACCGACAGCGGCGCGGGCTGCACGGCGAAGGGATGTCATGAGCAGGCTGAAAAGGTCGGACCGTCCGTACGACATCGTGCTCTTCGGGGCCACGGGCTTCGTCGGCACGCTCACCGCGGAGTACCTCGCCGCGCACGCGCCCGCCGAACTGCGCTGGGCGATCGCCGGCCGCGACGAGAAGAGGCTGGAAGGGCTGCGCGAACGGCTCGGCGTGGACGTCGGGGTGCTGCGGGCCGACGTCGCGGACCCGGCGTCGCTGCGCGCCCTCGCGGAGCACGCGCGCGTGGTGGCCACGACGGTGGGCCCCTATGTGACGTACGGCGAGGAACTCGTGGCCGCCTGCGCGGACACCGGCGCCGACTACCTCGATCTCAGCGGCGAGCCGGAGTTCGTGGATCTGGTGTACGTCCGGCACGACGCACGCGCGCGTGAGACGGGTGCGCGACTGCTCCACGCGTGCGGGTTCGACTCCGTCCCGCACGACCTGGGCGTGTACTACACCGTCCGGCAGCTCCCGGAGGGCGTGCCGCTCACCGTGGACGGCTTCGTGACCGCCGACGCCATGTTCTCGGGCGGCACCTTCGCCTCCGCCCTGGGCCAGTTCGCGCGCGCCCGGCAGATGGCGGCCGCCGCGCGCGAGCGCGGACGGCACGAACCGCGGCTCATGGGCCGCCGGGCCGCCGCGCCGATCGGCGCGCCCCGGTTCGCCCCGGAGGTCGGCGCCTGGGCGCTGCCGCTGCCGACCGTCGACCCGCAGATCGTGCTCCGCTCGGCGCGGTCGCTGCCGCGCTACGGGCCCGACTTCCGCTACCGGCACTACGCGGCCGTACGGCGGCTGCCCGTCGCCGTGGGCGGGGTCGCGGCGGTCGGGACGCTCGTCGCGGCGGCCCAACTGCCGCCCGCCCGGCGCTGGCTGTCGGACCGGCTCAAGCCCGGGGAGGGGCCGAGCGCGGAGCGGCGGGCGCGGAGCTGGTTCTCCGTCCGGTTCGTCGGCGAGGGCGGCGGCCGACGGGTGTGCACCGAGGTCTCGGGCGGCGACCCGGGCTACGACGAGACGGCGAAGATGTTCGCCGAGGCGGCGCTCGCCCTGGCCTGCGACGCCCTCCCGCCGACCGCGGGGCAGGTCACGACGGCGGTGGCGATGGGCGCCGCGCTGACCGAGCGGCTGACCCGGGCGGGCGTCCGCTTCCGCGTCGCGGCCAGCCGCTGACCGTCCCCCGGTCGCGTCCGCGGCCTCAGACCGGCCACTGTACGAGCGTGTAGATCATCCCGACGATCCAGCCGAGCCCCGCCAGGACGGCGAGGATCAGGGCGGCGGTCACGGCACGCTCGACGGATCGGTCCGGGTCGGCGAGGGGCTTCGGAGCACGGTGCGTGGTCATGCGGCCCAGCCTGCCGAGCGGGGCGCGGCGCGCACATCCGTACAGGTACTCAGACGCCGTACTCAGGCACCGAACTCAGGCACCGTACGCAGACGCGCGCCCGCCGCAGGCCGGGCCCCTCGACCCCATTGGGGACTTTCGGCGCCACCCAGCGCCCGTTCCCCGCCCTCAAGCGCTCCCGAGTGCCAACAAGCACTTCAATGAAACGATTGAAGCAGCTGATCGCAGCAGGACCGAAAACAGGACCGCAGCGGAAGGGGAGCAGTATGAAGTTCGTTCTCGAAGTCACGGTGGACGACGGCGTGTCGGCCCAGGACCGGGTGGGTGAGCTCGGGCGGATCCTGCGGTACTGGGGCGGCAATCTGAAGCACTACGCCCTGGAGGACGGGGACGGTTCGGCGGTCTACGACTCCGCCTACAAGGAAGTGGGTCAGTGGCGGATCGTCGCCTCCTGAACCGCGTCTCGCAGCGCCCTGCGGCACAGTGCGTCCGCCCTGCGGGTGGTCTCCGGAAGGCGAAACTCCGGGGTGAGGGCGAGGGTGTGGGCGCAGGCGGCGTCCAGGCCGACGCGGTGGCCGACGGACACGAAGACCGGCTTCACCCCCGCGCGGGTGCGCAGCGCCCGCCCCACCTCCTCGTCGCCCGCCAGCAGCGGGGACGCCGATCCGCGCGGGGCGTCCGGGTCGTCGTACGTGAAGGTGAACGGGTTCTTGGCGACGCCGATCGTGGGCAGCCCGGTGAGGACGCCCAGGTGGCTGGCGAGGCCGAAGCGGCGCGGGTGGGCCACGCCGTAGCCGTCGCAGACGACCAGGCCGGGCGGGCGGCGCAGGGCCTCCAGGGCGGCCAGCACGGTGGGGATCTCACGGAAGGCCAGCAGTCCGGGGACGTACGGGAAGGAGATCCGGCCGACGGCGGTGGCCTCGGCGACGACGTCGAGGCTCGCCGCGTCCAGCACGACGGCCGCCGCCGCAACGACGTCCCGCTCGTCGTCGTAGGCGACGTCGACCCCCGTCACGAAGCCCGTCCCGGGCGGCGGCCCCGGCTCGTCGAGCACGGTCCGCGTCCGCAGCTCGTCCTGGACGGCGCGGGCCTCTTCCTCGGTCGCGGGCCAGCCCGCGGGAATGTTCACGATCGTCATGGTGGGGCCGAGCGTACGGCTCCGGTCAGCTCTTCCGGCTGTCCAGGGCGCGCTGCAGCTCACTCTTGTCCATGCCCGAACGGCCCTTGACGCCCCGCCGCCTGGCCTCCTCGTAGAGCTGGTCGTAGGTGGGCCCCTGGGCGCCCTTGCCGGAGCGCAGGCCGCCGCGCCTGCCGGAGGACATGTCCTCGACGGACGTGCGGGAGGCCGTCTTCGACTCGCCGGCCCGGGCGCGTTCCTTGTTGACCGTCCGGGCCGCGATCTCCTTCGCGCGCTCGGTGCTCTCGCCCCGTCGCTGCGCGCTCTCCTTGATGTGCTCGTACTGGCGTTCCCGTTTGGGGCTGGAACCGCGTGGCATGTGCGCTCGCTCCTTTCACGTCCGGCTCGCTCCTTTCACGTCCGGCTCACTCCTTTCACGTCCGGCCCACCGGGTACCCCGCGAACGGCTCAACTCTCCAGGCGTGCCACGCGCCCCTGTTCGCCGGCCGCCCAGCAGCCGAGGTCGGGGGTGCAGTCGACGGTGTCGTACGAGCCGGTGTCGAGGGTGCGCCAGGTGCGGCCGGCGTCGGTGGTCAGGTCGGTGCCGGTGGGGCCGACCGCGAGGGCCGCGGTGCGGCTGTGCGGGAGCCAGGCGACGCCGGAGCGGTAGGCGGGCGGCGGCGTGGCCGCCGTCCGCCAGCGGCGGCCGCCGTCGCCGGTCGTGGCGGCGGCCTGCGGGGACGGCTGGTCGGCACGGTAGTCGCCGCCGACGGCGAGGCCGTGGGCGCGGTCGCGGAAGGCGAGGGCGAAGACCCCGCGCGCGGGGTCCCCTGCGGGGATCGGGGCGTCGGCGGCCGTCCAGGTCAGACCGCGGTCGGAGGAATGCAGCACACGCGCGCGTGCGGCCCCGCCGGTCGCCAGCCAGACGTCCTTCGCCCCGGAGGCGACCAGGCACTGGCCACTCGCGGCGAAGCCCGCCTCGCCCGCCAGGGCGGCCGGCATCCCCTCGTCGGGCAGCACGTTCCAGGATCGGCCAGCGTCGCTGGTCGACAGGATGCGGAACTTTCCGTCCACCGGGTCGCTCATGGCGAGGCCGTGGCGGCGGTCGAAGAAGGTCATGCAGTCGTAGAAGGCGCGGGAGTCGGTGTTGCGGAAGGCCTCCGTCCAGGTCTTGCCGCCGTCCTCGGTGCGGTAGACGCGCGAGGCCTCGCCCTCGCCGATGGCCAGCACCACGGCACGGCGCGCGTCGAACGCCTCGATGTCGCGGAACTGCAGGTCGGCCGCGCCGGGCGGCGAGACGTTCCGCCAGCTCGCGCCGCCGTCGGAGGTGCGCAGGACAGTGCCCTGGGTGCCCGCCACCCAGGCAGTGTCACGGTCGACGGCCGCGAGGCCACGGAACCGGACGGCGGCGCCGGTGTCCTTGAGGTCCCAGCGCGGCGCCGCGGGCCGCTGCGGGTGCGCCTGGGCGGGCAGGGCCGTGAGGACGGCGAGCACCGCCCCGCAGACCGCCGCGGCCACCCGGCCGGCCCCCCGTGTCGTACGTACCGTGCGTCGCGTCTTCCCCAAGGGCCTCATGGCGGGGGAAGCTAGCCCACGGCTCTCGGTGGCGTCCAGATGCCGTCGATCTCCTCAACTGCCTCTGGGGGCACGGAAGGAGAGCTGAGTCACTCCCGTGCATGCATCGCGGTGACCGAGGTCACTAGAAACAGGTGTGCACGGATCGACCGGTTCCGGCGTCTCTTCCTGTGTCCGGACCCATCGCCCGGAAAGTTCGTCCCGCCGTCACGAGGGAGCAAGGCGTTGTCCATCGTCATCGAGCAACCCGTAGAGGCCCGTCTTGTCGCCGCCGCGCCTCGGATGCCGAACATCCCCGCCACACTGCACTACGACCGCCGGGATCCCTTCGCCGTCCGTATGACCTTCCCCGCTCCCGCCACCCTGGAGGGCGTCGAGGTCTGCTGGACCTTCGCCCGCGAGCTGCTCGCCGCGGGCCTGCACGAGGCCGAGGGCCATGGCGACGTCCGGGTGCGCCCCTACGGGTACGACCGCACGGTGCTGGAGTTCCACGCGCCCGAGGGCACCGCCGTCGTGCACGTCCACTCGGCGGACATCCGCCGCTTCCTGCACGCCACGAGTGTGCTGGTGCCGGCCGGCACGGAGCACCGGCAGCTCGACCTCGACCACGACCTGGCGGAGCTGATGCGCGACGCCTGCTGAGGCCTGCCGGTCCGGTTAATCCTTTGACGGCTCCCCCGGGCCCTCCTACGGTGGGAAGCGGTTCTGTTGCCGCCGATCGGAGAAGGACGTTGCTCGTCTGAGGTCCTGAGACACCGCGCCACACCCGACAGGTGTGTGCGACGCGTGCGACCTCGGCCTTCGAGCCGTCCATGCCCGTCCTTGTGCAGCAGGGCTTCTTTCTTGCCCTCGCGCTGCCGCGGTGGTCGCCGCCTTGCGGTGTCTCGACACGTGTCGCCCCTGACCGCACACGCACCCGCGAGGCCCGCTTTGACTCACTCCATCACCTGCACCTCTCTCGCCTTCTCCTGGCCCGACGGCACCGCCGTCTTCGAAGAGCTCGACGTCGCCTTCGGCTCCGGCCGGACCGGACTCGTCGGCGTCAACGGCTCGGGGAAGTCGACCCTGCTGAAGCTGATCGCCGGCGAACTCGCCCCCGCCGACGGCGCCGTGCGCCTCGCGGGCGAGGTCGGCCATCTCCCGCAGAACGTCACCCTGGACACCGCCCTGCGGGTCGACGACGTGCTCGGCATCGCCGCACAGCGGGCCGCCCTGCACGCCATCGAGGCGGGAGACGCGTCCGAGGCGCACTTCGAGACCCTGGGCGACGACTGGGACGTCGAGGAGCGCGCCCTGGCCACCCTCGGCGAGCTCGGGCTCGGCCATGTCGACCTCGACCGCACGATCGGCGAGGTGTCGGGCGGCGAGTCGGTCCTGCTGCGGCTGGCCGCCCTGCTGCTGCGCCGGCCGGACATCCTGCTGCTGGACGAGCCGACCAACAACCTCGACCTGTACGCCCGACGGCGGCTGTACGCGGCCGTCGCGTCCTGGCCCGGTGTGCTGGTCGTGGTCAGCCACGACCGGGAGCTGCTGGACCTCGTCGACCAGATCGCCGACCTGCACAGCGGCGGGATCAGCTGGTACGGCGGCAACTTCTCCGCCTACGAGCAGGCCCTGGCCACCGAGCAGGAGGCCGCCGAGCGCATGGTGCGCGTCGCGGAGGCCGACCTGAAGAAGCAGCGGCGCGAGCTGGTCGACGCCCAGGTCAAACTGGCCCGCCGCAAGCGGTACGGGCAGAAGATGTTCGACCAGAAGCGTGAGCCGAAGATCGTCATGGGGGCGCGCAAACGCGCGGCGCAGGAGTCGGCCGGCAAGCACCGGATCATGCACGAGGAGCGGCTGGCCGAGGCCAGGGAGCGGCTCGACGACGCCGCGGAGGCCGTCCGCGACGACGACGAGATCCGCGTCGAGCTGCCGTACACGGCCGTCCCCCCGGGCCGGGAGGTGCTGACCCTCCAGGACCTGCGGCTCGCGTACGGCGCGCGCGTGGCGGGCGGTTTCGACCTGCGCGGTCCGGAGCGGGTGGCGCTGGTGGGGCGCAACGGCGCGGGCAAGACGACGCTGCTGCGCACGATCGCCGGCGAGCTGGCGCCCGCGGACGGCGTGGCGCACGCGCACGTGCCGCTGCGTTTCCTGCCCCAGCGCCTGGACGTCCTCGACGACGAGCGCACGGTCGCCGAGAACGTGGCACGGTTCGCGCCGGGCGCCACCGACAACCGGATCCGGGCCCGGCTGGCCCGCTTCCTGTTCCGGGGCGCCCGCGCCGACCAGAAGGCGGCGACGCTCTCCGGCGGGGAGCGCTTCCGGGCGACCCTGGCGGCCCTGATGCTGGCCGAGCCCGCGCCACAGCTGCTGATGCTGGACGAGCCGACCAACAACCTGGACATGGCGAGCGTGCGCCGGCTCACCACGGCGCTGGAGTCCTACGAGGGCGCGCTGATCGTGGCCAGCCACGACCTGCCGTTCCTGGAGTCGATCGGCATCACCCGCTGGCTGCTGCTGGACGGGGAACTGCGCGAGACGACGGCGGAGGAGGTGGCGGACCCGGCCTAGGGCCCCAGGCCGGGCGCGGCGCCGGACGCCGGCAGGGTGCGGGGCGGGGCGCGGGTCTCAGGACGGGCACATTGTTACTGAGGGGTTTTGTGCTCATGGTCGCGCCCTGCATGATGGCTGACCGGCGCCCGCATCCGAGGCGCCGGTTGTGCCACCCGAATCGGAGACCTGGACGTGCCCAGCAAGAAGGCCCTCATCCGCCGCCCCGGCCCGCGCCTCGCCGAAGGCCTGGTGACGCACGTCGAGCGGGAGAAGGTCGACGTCGAGCTCGCCCTGGAGCAGTGGGAGACGTACGCCGAGACGCTGCGGACGCACGGCTGGGAGACCGTCGAGGTCGATCCGGCGGACGACTGCCCGGACTCCGTGTTCGTCGAGGACACGGTGGTGATGTACCGGAACGTCGCCCTGATCGCGCGCTCCGGCGCCGAATCCCGGCGCGACGAGACCGCCGGCGTCGAGGAGGCCGTGGCCCGTCTGGGCTGCTCGGTGAACTGGATCTGGGAGCCGGGCACGCTGGACGGCGGCGATGTGCTCAAGATCGGCGACACGATCTACGTCGGCCGGGGCGGACGGACCAACGCGGCCGGCGTCCAGCAGGTGCGGGCCGCCTTCGAGCCGCTGGGGGCGCGGGTCGTGGCGGTGCCGGTGAGCAAGGTGCTGCACCTGAAGTCGGCGGTCACGGCGCTGCCCGACGGGACGGTGATCGGCCACATCCCCAAGGTGGACCGGCCGTCGCTGTTCCCGCGCTTCCTGTCGGTGCCCGAGGAGGCGGGCGCGCACGTGGTGCTCCTCGGCGGCCCGCAGGTCCTCATATCGGCCGGCGCGCCCAAGACGGCGGAGCTGCTCGCCGATCTCGGTCATGAGCCCGTCGTGGTGGACATCGGCGAGTTCGAGAAGCTCGAAGGCTGTGTGACGTGCCTCTCGGTCCGGCTGCGTGAGCTGTACGCCTGACCGGGTGAACGGATCACCTCTTCGGCCCTGGGACCTGCGGCTCCCGGGGCTGTTCGGCGTGCCTTGAATCACTCGACGAAACGCGGCTGATCAGCGATCTTTACAGCGGATTTAACCTACGGCTTCGTAACCTACGGGTACGTAGCCTACGATCCCGTAAGTTCCGGCCTCGCTCGCCGGATGGTTCCACTCCGTTCGACGTCCCCTCTGGAGTTCCCGTGACGATCACCTCCCCGCACCTCGGCAGCCCCGCCGTCTGGACCGACGCCAAGCTGCTGTACGCCCTGGAGGAAGTCGTCGAGACGGAACTCAACCGGCATCTCAAGGTCACCAAGGACTGGATGCCCCACGAGTATGTGCCGTGGAGCGACGGCCGCAACTTCCCCGGCTTCTTCGAGGACGGCGAGGCCTGGGAGAAGGGCCAGTCCAAGGTCACCGAGATCGGCCGGATCGCGCTCGTCGTGAACCTGCTCACCGAGGACAACCTGCCCAGCTACCACCACGAGATCGCCTCCCTCTTCGGCCGCGACGGCGCCTGGGGCACCTGGGTGCACCGCTGGACCGCGGAGGAGGGCCGGCACGGCATCGTGATGCGCGACTACCTGCTCGCCTCGCGCGCGGTGGACCCGGACAAGCTGGAGCAGTTCCGCATGGTCCACATGAGCGAGGGCTTCGAGTCGGACAACCGGCACTCCATGCTGCACTCGGTCGCCTATGTCGCCTTCCAGGAGCTGGCGACCCGCGTCTCGCACCGCAACACCGGTCACCAGTCGGGCGACCCGGTCTGCGACCGCATGCTGGCGCGCATCGCGACCGACGAGAACCTGCACATGGTCTTCTACCGCAACCTGCTGAAGGCCGCCTTCCAGCTCGCCCCCGACCTCACCATGCAGGCCGTCCGGGACGTCATCGTGAACTTCCGCATGCCCGGCCACGGCATGCCCGGCTTCGAGCGGTGGGCCGCGCAGATGGCCATCGGTGAGGTCTACAACATGCGCATCCACCACGACGACGTCATCCAGCCCGTGCTGCGCTTCCTGAAGATCATGGAGATCGACGGCCTCGGCCCCGAGGGGCAGAAGGCGCAGGAGGAGATCGGCCTGTTCATGGGCGGCCTGGACGCGGAGGCCTCGAAGTTCGACGAGAAGCTGGCCACGCGCAAGGCCCGCATGGCGGCACGCGCCGCGGGCTGACCGAGCCCGGCCGACCCAGCCCGGCGAAAGGGCCGGAGCTGGAGGGGGCCGGAGCTGGAGGGGGCGGGGCGGCTGGATTCGAACCAGCGTGACCCGGTTTTGGAGACCCGGCGCGCCTGCCTCTGCGCTACGACCCCGCCCTTGCCGCAGAGGATAGCCCGACCGAGGCCGGCCGCGTCGGCGCCCGATGCACGCTGCGCACGGCCGGGGCCGGGACATGGGCGCTGAGCGCCGCGGCCGCTGTTTGACGGCGGCGACGCCCTGCCCGAGGACGAAGCGGGTGGCCGCCAGCGTCCGCCCGACGGTCTCGGCAGCGGTCAGGTCCAGCCGGTTGTCCGCCGCGCCGAGCACGGCGGCGGCCCGGACCCGGCCGAGGTCGAGGTCGAGCAGCGTGACGCGGGCGGCGAAGCCCAGCCGCTCCCCCGCCGGGCGTCCGGCCCGCAGCCAGTCGAGCAGCAGGGCGAGATCCGCGAGGGGGCGCGGGACGACGTGCGGCACTCCGGCGAATCCGGCCGGGCCCGGCCGCGGTCTCCTGAGCGGGTCGAGCGAAGTCGGCTACGGCTGGGCAGCGCCCTGAAGGGGCGCGGGGAACTGCGCGACCGGCCACAACGGCGCCGCAGCAGAACGACGGCACATCGCGGCACTCCCAGCGGAGCGCTCCTCACCACTGGGCCTCCTGGTAGTCCTTGAGGAACACGCCCGACACCGGGTGCCCGGCCTCGCCGCGCACGATCGGGTCGTACACGCGCGCCGCGCCGTCCACGATGTCCAGCGGGGTGCGGAAGCCCGCGCCCGCCATCCGGGCCTTCTTCGGCGCCGGGTTCTCGTCGGTGATCCAGCCGGTGTCCACGGCGCACATGTGCACGCCCTGCTCGGCGAGAGCGGCGGCGCTGGTACGGGTGAGCATGTTGAGGGCGGCCTTGGCCATGTTGGTGTGCGGATGCCCGGGCATCTTGTTGCGCACGGCGAACCGGCCCTCGACGGCGGTCACGTTGACCACGTACCGGCGCGGATGCGGGGAGGCGAGCAGCAGCGGCAGCAGACGGTCGCAGAGCAGCGCGGGGGCCAGGGCGTTGACGAGCTGGGTCTCCAGGACCTCGGCCGGGTCGAGCGCGCCGAGCCGCGCCGACCAGGAGTTCTCCGGGGAGGGGTCGGGCAGCAGCCCCGCCTCGTCGGCCTCGCGCAGGGCGGCGGGCAGCGCGGAGACGGAACCCCCGAGCCCCTCCAGCATCCGCATCGAGGTGAACCCTGGCGCCGGGCGCGCGCCCTCGGGCAGCGCGTCGTGCTCGCCTGCGGCCAGCAGGGCGTACGACTGCGGCGGACGGCGCACGGTTTGCGCCGCGTTGTTGACGAGGATGTCGAACGGCTCACCCTCCTGGCGCAGTTCCTCGCACAGGCCGAGCACCTGCCGCGGGTCGCGCAGGTCGACAGCGAGCACGGTGAGCCGGTCCAGCCACTGCGCACTGCCCGGTTCGGCGCGGAACCGGCGGACGGTGTCGTGCGGGAAGCGTGACGTGACGACGGTCTGCGCGCCGTCGCGCAGCATCATCAGCGCCAGCCGGAAGCCGATCTTCACCCGGCCGCCGGTCAGCAGGACCCGGCGTCCGCTCAGGTCGGTGCTCAGGGAGCGGCGGCGGGTGTTGTCGGCGGCGCAGTCCGGGCACAGACGGTGGTAGAAGGTGTCGACTTCTCGATAGGGCGTCTTGCAGACGTAGCAGGTCCGCGGCCGACGGAAGGCGCCGCCTCGGCCGCCGTCCGCCAGGGCCGCGTCCTCGCGCCGGTCCAGGGCGCCGGTCGCGGTCGCGGCCATCGTCGCCGCGTCGGCGGCCGACACCTCGGCGCCGCGGGCCCGGCGCCGCCGCAGTCGTCCGTCGCGTGCGAAGGACGCGGCGACGTGCTCGGCCCGCAGCCGTACGGGATCGTCGGCGGGCAGGGTGCGCAGCTTGGCCATGACCTCGTGGAAGGCGGCCAACTCCGCCTCGGTGACCGGCGAGGTGAGCGCCGTCCCCTGGTTCTCCTCGCCCATGCGTCCCCGCCCGCCCCGCCCTCGTCCAACTGTGGTCCCGGCCGGAATCGAACCGGCGTATCCACCCTGAGAAGGTGGCGAGTCTGCCACTGCTCTACGGGACCGCGCACGCATCCGGACGACCGGATTCGAACCGGCGTCATTCGCCTGTGCAGGGCGACGCGTCTACCTCTGCGCTACGTCCGGACGCGCCCTCGGATCCTAACCGCACCCCCGCGACGCGGTCGTCTGAATTATCCGAGGAACAGCGCGACTTCCACGTTCAGTTCGCCGTGCGTCTGATCTGCAGTCGCTCCTTCTCGGACAGGCCGCCCCAGACGCCGAAGCGCTCGTCGTTGGCCAAGGCGTATTCCAGGCAGGCCGGGCGCATCTCGCACATGCCGCAGATGCGCTTCGCCTCCCGGACCGAGCTGCCGGGCTCGGGAAAGAAGAACTCGGCCCCGGTCTGTGCGCACAACGCCTCGCGCTGCCAGGTGAGCTCGGGCGTGGGAATCGTGTCGGTGTACATGGCGAGAAGCGTGCCCGGCGGCGAAAAACGTTCGATCAACGCCGCATATATGTGCGAGCGTGCCGGGGCCCCGACCGCCTCGATGATGACCCCGGCGGACACCGCGACGCACGGCGGCGCGCGGAAGAAGAGGCCGTGGGAAGACGCGGCGGGAAGAGGCGGCGGCGAAGACCGGTGCGATGCACCAGTCCGTGCACCAGCCCGCACCGCACCGGTTACCGATGGTAATCGACCGTGGCCGCCCGGGCGGCTCGCGGCGGCGGGCGTGCTCCGGCAGCGATTGTCAGTGGTCGGTGCAAGACTCGGCAGTGCAGAGCAGAGGCAGAGGACGGGACCCCTTCGAGGAGGGCATGATGCTCACCACCCGTTTCGTCGACGGCGCTCCGAACTGGATCGACGTCGGCACGTCCGACATCGACGGCGCCGGCTCCTTCTACGGCGCGCTCTTCGACTGGCGGTTCGAGTCGGCGGGCCCCGACGCCGGCGGCTACGGCTTCTTCCAGCTGGACGGCAAGACCGTGGCGGGCGGGATGCAGACCACGTCCGAGCAGGGCCCTCCGTCGTGGACGGTGTACTTCCGGACCTCGGACGCACAGGCCACGGCCAAGGCGGCCGAGCAGGCGCACGGCAGAGTGCTCTTCGCGCCGATGGACGTGATGGGCCAGGGCACGATGGCGATCCTCGCCGACCAGGCGGGCGTGTCGTTCGGCCTCTGGGAGCCCGCGCAGACCACGGGCGTGGACGTGGCGGGCGAGCCCGGCTCACTGTGCTGGGTCGAGCTGTACACGCCGGACATCGCCGCGGCGGCCGCCTTCTACAACAGAACGCTGGGCCTGGAGACCTCGGCCGTCTCCTTCCCCGGCGGCACGTACACGTGCGTCAACCCGGCCGATGCCGGGGAGGACGCGATGTTCGGCGGGTTCGTGCCGCTGGCCGACGATCCCACGGAGACCGCGACGGGGGCGTACTGGCTGCCGTACTTCGAGGTCAACGACGTGGACACGGTCGTCGGCAAGGCGCAGGAGCTGGGCGGCAGAGTGCGGATGCCCGCCATGGACGTCGAGAGCGTCGGCCGCATCGCCAAGCTCGCCGACCCCTACGGGGCCCGCTTCGCGGTGATCAAGAGCGCCCCGCAGGAGCAGTCCTGAGCGCGGCTGGGGTTCGACAGCGCCCTGAAGGGGCGCGAGGAACTGCGCGACCAGCCACGACGGCGCCGCAGCGAAACGACGGCACATCGGCACTCCCAGCGAAGCGCTCACGCGGAGGCGCGCCGCACCAGAGTGGTCGGCAGAACCACACCGCCGACCTCGTCGCCGACGGTGCTTCCGTCGAGGCGGCGCAGCAGGAGACGGGCCATGATCCTGCCCATCTCCTCGATGTCCTGACGGACCGTCGTCAGCGGCGGATCGCTCTGTTCGGCGACGGGCAGCATGTCGTCGAAGCCGACCACGGCGATGTCCTCGGGCACCCGCCGTCCGTGTTCGCGCAGGACGCGCAGGGCGCCCGAGGCCGTGAGGTCGTTGGCGGCGAACACGGCGTCGAGGTCCGGGCAGCGGTCGAGGAGTTCCCGCATCGCCCGCTCGCCGCCGCCGGGAGTGAAGTCGCTCTCGACGACGAGCCGCGGGTCGGTGTCACCCATGACCTCCCGGTAGCCGTCGAGCCGGTCCGCCGCGGACGTCTGGTCGAGGGGACCGGTGATGTGCGCGATACGGGTGCGGCCGAGGCCCGCCAGGTGGCGCACGGCCTCGCGGGCGCCGCCGCGGTTGTCGCTGTCGACGTAGACCACGTCCCGGGTGCCGTCGCTCCAGCCGGGTCGGCCGCCGAACACCGTGGGGACACCCGCGCCCTGGATCAGGCCGGGGAGCGGATCGTCGAGGTGCAGCGAGAAGACCAGGGCGCCGTCGACATGGCCGCCGGCGAGATAGCGGGCGACGCGCGCGTGGTCGTCGCGGCCCTCGGTGAGCAGCAGCACGAGCTGGTTGTCACGGCCGGTCAGTTCCTTGCTGATGCCCCGCAGTTGGAGCGCGAAGAAGGGGTCGGCGAAAACCCGTGTCTCCGGTTCGGCGATGACGACGGCGACGGCGTCGTGCCGCTTCGTCACCAGGCTGCGCGCGGCCTGGTTCGGGACGTAGCCGAGCTCCTCCACAGCCCTTCTGACCCGCTCGACGAGGGGCTCCCGGACCCCGTCCCCGCCGTTGACGACCCGCGACACGGTCGCCCGTGAGACCCCGGCCCGCGCGGCCACGGCCTCCAACGTGGGACGCGACGCTGTCTCGGTCACTGCGGAGCTCCTCCTGGCCGACTGCGGCTCAGGATAACTCCGCAGCAGACGGGCGGTGAGAGCGCTCTCACCGCGAGGAGGCGCCCTCAGTGCTCGTGCGTCACGCTCGTCTCGTCGCTCTCGTCGGTCTCGCTCGCTTCGTTCGACTCGCCTGCCTCGCTCGTCCCATGGGGCTCGTGCGGCTCGTAGCCGGGGATCGTGCCGTCGGGCTTCTTCACCAGGAACAGGCCGACCATGCCCATGTCGGAGTGGCTCTGCACATGGCAGTGGTACATCCATGCGCCGGCGCCCACGCCTTCCCCCGCGAGGACCTGGAAGCCGAAGGAGTCGGCCGGGCCGACGATCTTGTTGTCGATGACCTGGCTGGGGTCGTCGGGGCCGGTGAGCATGCCGGTGCGGTTGTCGGCCCAGCGATGACCGTGCATATGAAAGGTGTGGTAGTACTCGCCGTGCGTGATCATCACGAACTCGACCCGGTCGCCGACGGTCGCCTCGAAGTCGGGGCCCTGGTGGCCCGAGTGGGCGGGCCTGTTGTTGATCGTCATGTCGTTGAAGACGATCGTGTGGGTGACGTCGGGCAGGACGTCGCCCTTGCGCCGGACGATCACCGGGCCGTACAGGCCCTTGCGGATGCCGCCCGTGCCGTGTTCCGTCCCCACGACGTGGTCGTGGTAGTGCCAGTAACCCGCGCTGCCCGCCCGCCAGGTGCCGTCGGCGCGGCGGCCGGGGGCATGGGTGCGCCAGGTGTAGGTGCGGGTGCCGCCGGGTTCGACGTCGCTGCGGTTCATCTTCGTGCCGTCGCTGGACACTTCGTAGTCCAGGCCGTGAACGTGCAGACTCGCGGTCACGTCCAGGGTGTTCTCGACCTCGATGTGCAGGGTGTCGCCCTCGTTGAGCTCGATCAGCGGCCCGGGGATCGAGGCCGTTCCCTTCTCGAAGCCGTACCCGAACTGCCCGTCGGCGAGCTTCTCGATGTACAGCTTGAGGTGTCTGACCGCTCCCCCGGCCGGCGCGGTCTTCGCCGGCGTCTCGGCGCTCACCGCCTCCGGCCCCAGGGACAACGATGTCGCGACCGCGGCGCCGCCCAGCAGCACCCGCCGGTTGAACCCGCGTCTGTCCATGCCGAACTCCCCACCCTGGTACGGAATTTGCGACGATGAAGAAGACGAGCCCGCGCCCGAGCCTGTGCTGAACCTGGGCTGAGCCTGTGCGACGGTACCGGCCGTTCCGCTGTTTCTCCACACCCAGGACAAAGTTCGTGCCATTGCGGTCATAGCTATTGGCGGGCCGCGCAAAGACGTCTAGCTTCCTTGGCGCTGTCGCCGTGACCGAGGAGGTGCCCATGCACTTACGAGGATTGAGCACGAGAAGACGAATCCGGGTGACGACCGTGGCGTGCGGGACGCTCGTCGCCGGACTGCTGTCCGCCCCCGCCGCGGACGCGCGCCCTGTCCCGGAACCACCCTTGACAACGATGTCCGTGAAGTCGCCGCCGGGCAGCGCCGATGTACGCGTCCTGGTCTTCCACGGGTCGGCCGCGGCCGGGGACGAGTCGCCGGTCGTCAACGCCGGCATCGAGGCCGTCGAGCGGATCGGCCTGTCCGGTCCGGCCGCCCAGCGCTTCGCGGTCGAGGCCACGGACGACGCCTCGGTCTTCACCAGCGAGGCGAGACTGAGCAGTTACAACGCCGTCGTGTTCCTGACCGGGGGCGGCGACGTCCTCGATCCGGAGCAGGAGGCGGGCCTGGAGGCCTATATGGAGGCCGGCGGCGGATTCGTCGGCCTGCATGACGCGGCTCGCGCCGAGCCGTACTCGGACTGGTTCACGGGACTGATCGGCGCCCGTCCGGCCGCGTCGAGTCCAACGGCCGTTCAGCGGGCCACCGTTGAGATCGGTGACCGGCAGCATCCGGCCACCAAGGAGCTGCCGCTGGAATGGAAGCGCCCGGACGTGTGGGCGAACTGGGTGAAGAACCCGTCCGGCGAGGTGCACACCGTCGCCCGGGTGCGGGAGTCGACGTACCAGCCGGGTGCGAGCGCCAACGGCTGGGACCACCCGGTGAGTTGGTGCCGGGACTACGACGGCGGCCGGTCGTTCTACACCGGCATGGGCGGCACGGTGTCGTCGTACGACGAGACGGACTTCCGTGCGCATCTGCGCGGCGCCCTGCTGTGGACGACCCGGCTGGTGCAGGCCGACTGCAAGGCGACCATCACCGGGAACTACAAGGCCGAGCGTCTGACCCCGGCCAACCAGCCGGGAAAGAACGACCAGATCGGCGAGCCGCACGGCCTGGTCACCGCGCCGGACGGCCGCGTCCTCTACATCGGCCGGGGCGGCGCCGACTCCTCCCAGCCGGTCGTCACGGACTGGAACAACCCGGACGTCGGCAAGGGCAAGGGTCAGCTCCATGTCTATGACCCGGCGACCAAGAAGGTGACTCTCGCCGGGGAGTTGACCGTCTTCGGCAACAAGGGCGGGGGCGACGAGCTCATCAAGGTCGAGGAGGGGCTTCTCGGCATCGAGCTCGATCCGCGTTTCGCGCAGAACGGCTGGGTGTACCTGCACTACACGCCCCACTCGGGCGTCAACCGGGAGACCCGGATGGCCGAGCGGCGCGTCTCGCGCTTCACGCTCGACCTCAACTCGAACCGGCTCGACCTGAACAGCGAGAAGGTGCTGCTCAAGTGGCCGGTTCAGGTGCACAGTTGCTGTCACGCGGGCGGCGGGATGGCCTGGGACTCCAAGGGCAATCTGTACATCGCGACCGGTGACAACAACTCCAGTGGTTTCAGCAGCGGTTACTCCGGCAACAATCCGCAGCCGAACTTCAAGGGCGTGTCCTTCGCCGACGCGCGCCGCACCGCGGGCAACACCAACAACCTCAACGGCAAGATCCTGCGCATCCATCCGGAAGCCGACGGCACGTACACCCTTCCGGCCGGGAACCTCTTCACGGGCCGGGAGACCGAGGAGGGCGGCGGCAAGACCCGCGGCGAGATCTATGTGATGGGCGTCCGCAACCCCGCGCGCATCTTCGTCGACCGCACGACCGACGCCCTGTACGCGGGCTGGGTCGGCCCGGACGCGAGCGAGCCGTCGACGACGTGGGGCCCTGCGAAGTACGACACGTTCGCCGTCATCACCCAGGCGGGCAACCGGGGTTGGCCCTACTGCATGGGCAACAAGCAGCCCTACCGGGACCGCAACCTGCCGGATCCGACGCAGCCCCTGGGCTGGTACGACTGCGACCACCCGAAGAACGAGTCGCCGAACAACGACGGCCTGGTCAACCTGCCGCCGGTCACCGGCAACAACATCTGGTACTCGCCGCAGGGCGGCGCCCCCGACTACCCGCGCGACGCGAACGGCGTCCCCTCGTACCAGAAGAGCCAGGCCACCTACCGGCTGCCGTGGCTCAAGGGCGGCGGCCAGGCGGCGATGAACGGGCCGGTCTACCGCTACGACGCCACGACCGCGAGCACGGCCAAGTGGCCCGCGTACTGGGACGGCAAGTGGTTCGTCGGCGACTTCTACGACGCCGACCAGCCGCGCAACGCGGTGGTCATGGACCCGAAGACGCAAGGAACGGGCGGTCTGCCCGTGCACTCGGAGTCACTGAAGAGAATCGTGCCGGTCGGCAACGACGGCATCAAGAACCTCATGGACTGGAAGTTCGGACCCGACGGCGCCCTGTACGTCCTCGACTACGGCCGCGGTTTCTTCACCTCGGACGTCAAGTCGGCGCTGTGGAAGATCACTTACACGGGCGGCGGCCCGACCCCGGCGGTCGGACTGCTGGCGAGGGGGACGCAGTGACACGGCAACGAAGAGTTCTGACGGCCCTGTTGACCGCCGTGCTGATGCTGCTCGGGCTGCAGGCGGCGCCCACCGCGGCACAGCCGGAACGGGCGGACGCGGCCCCGGCGACCCAGGCGGCCCAGGTCCTGACCTGGACCGCGGGCGACGACATCACCAAGTACGTGTCGGCTCCGACGACGGCGGTGGCGGGTCAGGCGACGATCGTCTTCGAGAACAGCGCGGCGACCGGCAACACCCTCGGCATGCCGCACACATTGACGTTCGTGACCAGCGATCCCGAGTTCAACGGCGACGTCCAACTGAACATCCTGGCCAACCCGAACGACGACATGGGCGGCCGGCACACCGCCGAGGTCACCCTGACCCCGGGTCGCTACTTCTACCACTGCACGATCCCCGGCCACGGGCAGATGCAGGGCATCCTCGTGGTGACCGAGGGCAGCGGCGAGGACACGACCGCGCCCACGGCGGCCGCGCAGGTCACCGGCGCGCAGAACGCGAACGGCGAGTACGTCGGCTCGGCGAGTGTCGCGATCAGCGCCACGGACGAGGCGGGCGGGTCGGGGGTCGACCGCATACAGTATGCGGTCGACGGCTCGGGGGATCCTGCTGACTGGATCCCGTACACCGCTCCGGTCGTCGTCGACCAGGTCGGCGCCCACAGGATCCACTACCGGGCGTTCGACAAGGCCGGCAACGTCTCGACCGAGAAGAGCGTCCCGTTCACGGTCGTCGCCCCGCCCTCCGACGACACGACGGCGCCGGAGACCTCCGCGACGGTGACCGGTGTGCAGAATCCCGACGGAACCTACGTCGACATGGCGACGGTCACCGTGTCCGCCTCGGACACCGGATCCGGGGTCAACACCATCGAGTACGCCGTCGACACCGGGGCCTGGCAGCCGTACACCGCACCCGTGATGGTGCACCAGGTGGGCACCCACACCGTGCGGTACCGGGCCACCGACAAGGCGGGCAACGCGTCCCCGGAGCAGACCGCCCGGTTCACCGTGGTCGCGGCGACCCCGCAGGACACGACGCCGCCGGTGACCGGCGTCAGCGTCGAGGGCACCAGAAACTCCGACGGGGCGTATGTCGGCAACGCCAAGGTCGCGGTGAGCGCGACCGACGGAGGCGGGTCGGGCGTCGACCGGATCGAGTATTCACTCGACGGTGGACCGTACATCGCATACAGCATTCCGGTGGTCGTCGACCGTGCGGGCGCACACACCCTCGCCTACCGCGCCGTCGACAAGTCCGGCAACACCTCCACCGCGCGCACGGTGACCTTCACCGTGGTGGCGAGCCAGGTCCCGGCCCCCAACTGCCCTGAGTACGACGAGCGGTTGACGGTGATCGTCGGCACCATCGACTCGGGGGTGCCGAACCGGTTGACGAACAGCCGGTGCCGGATCAACGAGTTGATCGAGGACGAGAAGGAGTGGACGTCCCACGCCCTGTTCCTCAAGCATGTGAAGACGGTCCTGGACCAGCTGTTCGGTGCCGGAGTCGTCGACCAGCGCGAGTACGACGCGATCCAGGAGGCCGCCGGGCAGTCCGGGATCGGCAAGCCCGGCCAGACCGAGGGCTACCGCACGATCCTCGACGGCAGCGCGGCGTCGTTCGCCAAGTGGCAGCAGGTGGGCGGCGGTTCGTTCGCGCTGAACGCCGACGGGTCGATCACCAGCGGCACCACCCAACAGGGCCTGGGCATGCTCTGGTTCCCGCAGCGCAAGTACAGCGACTTCTCGCTGAAGCTCCAGTGGCGCGACGACGCTCCGGGCGCGGGCAACGCCAACTCCGGTGTGTTCGTGCGCTTCCCGTGGGTCCATGACCACCCCGAGGAGACGCGGCCCGAGTGGGTCGCGATCAAGTACGGGCACGAGGTGCAGGTACTGGACCGGCCCGACGGCGACATGTACAAGACGGGCTCGGTGTACGGCTTCGACCGGGTCGGGCTCGCCGGGGCCGGCGTCACCCAGAAGGGCACCTGGAACGACTACGAGATCAGGGTCGTCGACCAGCACTACTCGGTCTACCGCAACGGCGTGCTGATCAACGAGTTCGACAACACCGGCGGCCAGGCGTTCACCCCGCCGCGCTCGGACGACCCGGGCACGGACGGGCGGCGGTTCGCCTCCGGCTACATCGGACTTCAGGTGCACGGCACGACGGACGTCGTCTCGTACCGGGACATCCGGATCAAGGAACTGTGAGGGTGGGCCGGAGGCGTCCTGGGCGGCAACCCGTCTAGGACGCCTCCGGCTCGTCCGGGGACTTCTCGTGCCGGGCCCGGCTCGGCTGTACCCGCTTGGGTTCGCCCGGCATCTTCGGGTACTCCGGCGGATACGGCAGATCGCCCAGGCCGTGTTCGTGTTCGTCGCGTCGGGCGAGGTCGAGAAGGGCGTCGAGGGAGAAGGCGTGGTCGTCCATGTCGGCGTGCACATCGCCGAGTTCGGCGTAGCGGGTCGGCATGGTCGCGAGGTCGAAGTCGCGCGGATGGGCCGAACCGACCTCCTCCCAGCGCAGCGGCGCCGAGACGGGGGCGTGCGGCCGGGGGCGCACGGAGTAGGCGGAGGCGATGGTGCGGTCGCGGGCGGTCTGGTTGTAGTCGACGAAGATCCGCTCGCCGCGCTCCTCCTTCCACCACTTGATCGTCACCCGCTCCGGCATCCGCCGTTCCATCTCCCGGCCGACGGCGATGGCGGCGCGCCGGACCTGGGTGAAGGTCCAGCGGGGTTCGATCGGCACGAAGACGTGCAGGCCACGGCCGCCGGAGGTCTTGGGCCAGCCCCGCAGTCCGCCGAACTCGTCGAGGACGGCGCGTAGTTCGTGTGCGGCGCGGACGGCGTCGTCGAAGTCGGTGCCGGGCTGCGGGTCGAGGTCGATGCGCAGTTCGTCGGGGCGGTCGACGTCGTCGCGGCGGACCGGCCAGGGGTGGAAGGTGAGGGTGCCGAACTGGGCGGCCCACAGCACTGCCGCCTCCTCCGTCGGGCACATCTCGTCTGCGCTGCGTCCGCTGGGGAAGGTGATGTGGGCGGTGGGAATCCAGTCGGGCATGTTCTTCGGCGCCCGTTTCTGGAAGAAGGACTCGCCGGTCACGCCGTCCGGGTAGCGCTCCAGGGTGGTGGGGCGGTTGCGCAGGGCGCGCAGGATGCCGGGGGCGACCGCCTGGTAGTAGCGGGCGAGGTCCAGCTTGGTGAAGCCGCGCTCCGGGAAGAAGACCTTGTCGGGGCTGGACAGCCGTACCGTCCGGCCGGCCACTTCCAGTTCCACCGCATCGCCCATGCGAGCCACGGTAGACACACCCCTCACAACTCGCATCAGCACGCGTACCGGATGATTCCGGCGATCACGCACGGAATCGAACATGAATCCGGATGAATCCGTCGCGGATCTGGTGCGGATCTGGCGCGGGTCTGCTACCAGTGCTCACCGACCTGCGCCGCCACCGAGAAGTCCGCCTCGCAGTCGGGGCAGGTCCCGTCGCCGAAGATGTAGGTCAGCGCGCCCGCGACCTCGTGCTGACCGTCCGCGACGGCGACATCGTGGAGGCGACGGCCGATGCCGTCCAGCTCCGCGGGATTCGCCGGGCGCAGAGGCCTGCTCTCGACGTCCTCGTCGTCGTCCGCCAGCGCGTAGTCGGCGCTGCAGGCGAAGTGTCCGCGTTCGCCGATGACGACGAAAAGATCCGTTTCACAGCCGGGGCAGGAAACTTGATACTCCTCGTTCACCAGCCCCCAGGCCAGATCCTCGCCCCAGCCCGCCACGCCCTCGAAGCTCAACACGGCTTCCAGAAGATAGACGTACTCAGTGGAGTCGGACGCGCTCCGAAGACCGTCGTTCGCCAGCGACAACAACACGGCGATCTCGGCCGCGTGCTCCGCCCGGACACCGCCGGGTTCCTGCGACGGCTCCGCGCCCGCCATGATCGCGCCCGCCAAGGTCAGCGCGTTCACGGTCTGCGCGGGGTCGTCCCCGCCGGCCACCCCGGCCAGCCAGGGCAGCGCCGCGAAGCTCGCCGAATAGACGCTGCCCTGATGGCAGAGCGACGACCACAGATCGCTCCACAACTCGGGGGTGGGGTCCGAGGCGAGCCGGTCCAGCTGCGCGGGTATGTCCTCGGCGGAGCCGTAGGCGTGGCTGAGTCGCGACCAGTCCGTCATGCGGGAATCCAACCATGCGGACGGAAGGCGATCCCGTCGCCCCCTCGGGCGGGCCGACGTAACGAGCGGACGCCCCGTGCCGCTCGTAGAGTCGGAAACATGGATCTGCCGGTGATGCCGCCCGTGAAACCGATGCTCGCCAAGTCGGTCGCGGCGATCCCACCGGGCATGCAGTACGAGGCGAAGTGGGACGGCTTCCGCGCCATCGTTTTCCGCGACGGCGACGAGGTGGAGCTGGGCAGTCGCACCGGGAAAACGCTTACGAGATACTTTCCCGAGCTGGTGGAGGCATTGCGGGAGCGGACGCCGGAGCGGTGCGTGCTGGACGGCGAGATCGTCATCGCGCGGGAGGGCCGGCTCGACTTCGACGCCCTCACCGAGCGCATCCATCCCGCCGCCTCCCGGGTGCGCACCCTCGCCGAGCGGACCCCGGCGTCGTTCGTGGCCTTCGACCTCCTGGCGCTGGCCGACGAGTCGCTCCTCGACGTTCCGCTCACCGACCGGCGCGAGCTGCTGACCCGGGCGCTCGCCGGAGTCACGCCCCCGGTGCACGTGGCGCCGGCCACGACCGACGCCGAGGTGGCGCGGCAGTGGTTCGAGGAGTACGAGGGCGCGGGCCTGGACGGGGTGATCGCCAAACCGCTCACGCTGCGCTATCTCCCGGACGAGCGCGCCATGTTCAAGGTCAAGCACGAACGCACCGCGGACGTCGTCGTCGCCGGTTACCGCTTCCACAAGAGCGGGCCGGTGGTGGGCTCACTGCTGCTGGGCCTGTACGACGACCGGGGCGTCCTCCAGCACGTCGGCGTGTCCGCCGCGTTCGCCATGAAACGCCGGGCGGAGCTGATCGAGGAACTGGAGCCGCTGCGCATGACCGACGCGGCCGGGCATCCGTGGGCGGCCTGGTCGGACGACGCCGCGCACGAGACGGCGCGGCTGCCCGGCGCGCCGAGCCGCTGGTCGGGCAAGAAGGACCTGTCCTGGGTGCCGCTGCGGGCCGAGCGGGTGGCCGAGGTGGCGTACGACCACATGGAGAACGGGGCGCGGTTCCGGCACACCGCCCGCTTCCGCCGCTGGCGCCCGGACCGCACCCCGGAGAGCTGCACCTACGCGCAGCTGGAGGAACCGGTGCGCTACGACCTGGCCGAGATCCTCGGGACACCGCCCACGACGGCCGCCGAACCGACCTGATCCACAACCGGTTTCACGGTGCCATCAGGATCTTCGCCTGCACCTCCCGCTTGCCCTGTCACGTCACCACCCTCCTCGTGCCGCACCCCCATCGGGCGTGCTCGGCCTGCCACCCGCCGCGTGCTGCCTGCCACCCGCCGCGGGCCACCCGCCGCGTGCTGACCGCTGCCTACCGCCCGCCGTCGTCACGCATAGCCACTTTCGAACGGACGAGCGCACAATCGAGAGACGAAACGGGGTGAACGCGATGGCCACCAGTCGTTCGAGACGGACAGCGCGCGGAGGGCGCGCCCGGCGCTCCCCTGCCGCCTCGGTGCTGCTGGCGACGGCGCTGGCCACCACCCTGGCGATATCCCTCGCGGCGGGCTGCACGACGAGCCGCGAGCCCTCGAAGGACGACGGCCGCAGCGCGTCGAAGGAGCAGAGCCCGAGCGGCGCCGCCACCCCCACCACCGGCGTCGGCTCCGTGCTCGCCGTGAAGATCGACAACGCGCCGGACGCCCGGCCGCAGACCGGACTCGACTCCGCGGACATCGTGTACGTCGAGCAGGTCGAAGGCGGGCTGAGCCGGCTGATGGCCGTGTACGCGACCGCGCTGCCCGAGGCCGTGGGTCCCGTGCGCAGCGCCCGTGAGTCCGATCTGGAGCTGCTGCGCCAGTTCCAGCAGCCGCTGCTGGCGTTCTCCGGCGCGCAGGGCAGGCTGCTGCCGCTGATCGACAGGGCGCCGCTGGACGCCGTCACCCCCGAGGACGCGTCCGACGCGTACTTCCGGGGAGCGGACCGGGCCGCGCCGCACAACCTCTACCTGCGCCCGAGCCGTCTGCTGCCCGCCGCCCCGGGCGCCGCCGCGCTGACCACGGGCTTCCGCTTCGGGGCCGCGCCCTCCGGGGGCGAGACGGCGGCCTCGCGCACCGTGCGCTACCCGGCGGCCCGCTTCACCTTCACCTGGTCCGAGAGCAGGGCGCGCTGGCTGGTCGCGACGGACGGCGCGCCGACCGTGTCGGCCGCCGGGCAGCGGTCGGCCCCGGCCACGGTGGTCGTGCAGTACGTGAAGGTGCGCGCGTCGGGCTTCCAGGACTTCCTCGGAAACAACACGCCGTTCACCGAGACGGTGGGCTCGGGGAAGGCGGAGGTGCTGCGCGACGGACGCGCCTACGACGTCAACTGGACGCGGCAGACGGCGGCGGACGGCACGGACTTCACGACCGCGGACGGTCGGCCGGTCGCCTTCGCCCCGGGCCAGGTTTGGGTGGTGCTCGCACCGACGCCCTGATCTCGCACCGACGCCCTGATCTCGGCCCGGATCGCCCGGCGGCCGGCCGGCCAGCCAGGCCCGGTCTGCCCTGTCAGTCCGACCAGTCTCACCAGCCCCACCAACCCAACCAGCCTCGTCAGGACGACGAGACCAGCGGCTCCCCCGGATTGCGCAGCCCCTCCGCCGCGTCCGAGACGCGCTGGATGAGTTCGAGGAACTGGGTCTGCTCCGCGGCCGAGAGCGGGGACAGGAAGACCTGGTTCATCCGGGCCGTGCGCACGGTCAGCTTGCGGTGGGTGCGCACCCCGTCCTCGGTGAGCCCCAGCAGGAAACGGCGTCCGTCCTGCGGGTCGCGGACCTTGTCGAGGAGCCCTCGGCGGATGAGCCGACTGATGACCTCGGCGACGGTGGAGCGGTCGAGCCCCACCCGCTCCCCCACCGTGCGCTGATCGAGGCCCGGCTCGGCGACGAGCGCGTTGAGGACCGCGAACTGCGGGGAGGTGATCTCCTCGGAGACCATCGTGTTCCACAACAGGTAGTGCGCCTGCTGCAGCCGCCGGGCCAGATGCCCGGGGTGGCTGGTGAGGTCCACCGCGGCCATATGCACTCCCGTCGTCCGAATCACTCGGCAATTAGTCTGTGCACTGAACAATACCCAACCCCGCACCCACCTGTCTCCGCGCCCGACCAAGCCCTGGTGGAGACCTTGACGCTGCGGCGCTCGGATGGCAGCGTGAGGAACCTCGCTGAAATACTCAGTGCGCTGATTAATTCGCAGAGATGAGGCTGCACGCATGGACAAGGTGGTCGCCACGGCCCTGGAGGCGGTGGCCGACGTGCCGGACGGCGCGTCGCTGGCAGTGGGTGGATTCGGGCTGAGCGGCGTGCCCAACGTCCTCATCCAGGCCCTGTACGAGCGGGGCGTCGCCGGACTGTCGGTCGTCTCCAACAACTGCGGTGCGATGGAGTCGGGCCTCGCGGTGCTGCTCGCCGCCGGGCGGATCGCCCGGGTAACCGGTTCCTACATCGGCGCCAACAAGGAGTTCGCCCGCCAGTACCTGGGCGGTGAGCTCGAGGTCGAGATGATCCCGCAGGGCACGCTGGCCGAGCGGCTGCGGGCCGGCGGCGCCGGCATCCCCGCCTTCTTCACCCCCGCGGGCGTGGGCACGCAGGTCGCCGAGGGCGGGCTGCCCTGGCGTTACGACGGGGCCGGCGGCGTCGCGCTCGCCTCGCCGCCGAAGGAGGTCCGGGAGTTCGACGGCGTGGAGTATGTGCTGGAGCACGGCATCCGCACCGACTTCGCGCTGGTCAGGGCCGCGAAGGGCGACCGGCACGGCAACCTCGTGTTCAACAAGTCCGCCCGCAACTTCAACCCCCTCTCCGCGATGGCCGGGAAGATCACCATCGCCGAGGTCGAGGAACTGGTCGAGCCCGGGGAGATCGACCCGGACGCGGTGCATCTGCCGGGCGTCTTCGTGCAGCGCGTGATCGCGCTCACCCCTGAGCAGGCCGCGGACAAGAAAATCGAGCAGCGGACGGTTTCCACGCCCGCCGCAGCGGAAACCGCCGCGCAGGGCACGGCGGCAGAGGGAACGGTGAGCGAGTGATGGGCTGGACCCGCGAGCAGATGGCCGCCCGCGCCGCGCGCGAGCTCCAGGACGGCCAGTACGTCAATCTCGGCATCGGACTGCCGACGCTCATCCCCAACTACCTCCCGGCCGACGTCGAGGTGGTGCTGGAGAGCGAGAACGGCATCCTCGGCACCGGGCCCTACCCCACCGAGGACGCCGTCGACCCGGATCTGATCAACGCCGGCAAGGAGACCGTGACGGTCCTGCCGGGCGCGTCCTACTTCGACTCGGCGCTGTCGTTCGGCATGATCCGCGGCGGGCACATCGACGTGGCCGTGCTCGGCGCGATGCAGGTCTCCGAGCGCGGCGACCTGGCGAACTGGGCCATCCCCGGCAAGATGATCACCGGCATCGGCGGGGCGATGGACCTGGTGCACGGCGCCCGTACGGTCATCGTCGTCATGACCCACACCGCCAAGGACGGCAGCCCCAAGATCCTGGCCGACTGCGCGCTGCCGCTGACCGGAAAGGCGTGCGTGAACCGGATCATCACCGACCTCGGCGTCCTCGACGTCACCGCGGAGGGCCTGCTGCTGGTGGAGACCGCGCCGGGCGTCACCGCCGAGGAGATCGCGACCAAGACCGCCGCCAAGGTCCGGGTGGCCGAGGAGATCCAACCATGAGCAACAACCTCAAGACCGTTTACATCGTCGACGCCGTCCGCTCCCCGATCGGGCGCTACAACGGGGCTCTGGCCGCGGTGCGCCCGGACGACCTCGCCGCGCACGCCATCCGCGAACTCCTCGCCCGCACGCCCGCGTTGGACCCCGCCCGGGTCGAGGACGTCTACTTCGGCAACGCCAACGGGGCGGGCGAGGAGAACCGCAACGTCGGCCGCATGGCCGCGCTGCTCGCGGGTCTGCCCACCTCGGTGCCGGGCGTCACCGTCAACCGGCTGTGCGCCTCCGGTCTGGAGGCGGTCGTCCAGGCGGCCCGTGCCATCGCGGTCGGCGATGCCTCCGTCGCCGTCGCCGGCGGGGTGGAGTCGATGACCCGGGCGCCGTATGTGCTGCCGAAGTCGGATCGCGCGTTTCCCGCCGGGCACGCCGAGCTGTACTCGACCACGCTGGGCTGGCGGATGGTCAATCCGAGGATGGACCCGCAGTGGACCATCCCGCTGGGCGAGTCGGCCGAGCTCATCGCCGACAAGCACAAGATCAGCCGCGCCCAGCAGGATGAGTTCGCCCTGGCCAGCCATCGCAAAGCGGCCGCCGCTCAGCAGGCGGGCCTGTTCGACGCCGAGCTCGCGCCGGTGTCGATCCCGCGCCGCAAGGGCGACCCGGTCGTCTTCGCCGCCGACGAATGCGTACGGCCGGACGCCTCGCTGGAGGCGATGGCGAAGCTCAAGCCGTCGTTCCGGACCGAGGACGGGACGGTGACGGCCGGCAACGCGTCGCCGCTGAACGACGGCGCCGCCGCCCTGCTCCTCGTGGACGAGGAGGGGCTGAAGGCGACCGGCCGCGAACCGCTGGCGCGCATCAGCGCCACCGGGGTGTCCGCGATCGACCCGCAGTACTTCGGGCTGGCCCCCGTCGAGGCGGTCAACCGCGCACTCGCCAAGGCGGGCAAGGGATTTGACGATCTGTCGGTGCTCGAACTCAACGAGGCCTTCGCCGCCCAGGTGCTCGGCTGCGTCGCCGAGTGGCCCGAGTTCGACCCGGCGGTCCTCAACCCGCAAGGCGGCGCGATCGCCCTCGGTCATCCGCTCGGCTCCTCCGGCGCCCGGCTCGCCGGCACCGTCGCCCATCAGCTCGCCCGTCGGGGCGGCGGCGTCGGGGTCGCCACCCTCTGCATCGGCGTGGGCCAGGGCCTCGCCCTCGTCCTCGAACGCTGAGAAACTCCAGGAAACGCCAGGAAACTCCATGACTCTCACGCAGCACGACATCGACCAGGAGATCGCGGCCGAGCACGCCGCCTACGAGAAGCGCATCGCCGACGGCGCCCCCGTCGAGCATCAGCCGCGCCGCGACTACGCGCCGTACCGCTCCTCCGTCCTGCGCCACCCGAAGCAGCCGCTCGTCGCCATCGACGTGAGCCAGGACCCGGAGCTGGTGGAGCTGTCCTCCCCGGCGTTCGGCGAGCGGGACATCACCGAGATCGACAACGATCTGACCCGGCAGCACAACGGCGAGCCGATCGGTGAGCGGATCACGGTTTCCGGCCGGTTGCTGGACCGCGACGGACGTCCGGTCCGCGGTCAGCTGGTCGAGATCTGGCAGGCCAACTCGGCGGGTCGCTACGCGCACCAGCGCGAGCAGCACGACGCGCCGCTGGACCCGAACTTCACCGGCGTGGGCCGCACGCTGACCGACGACAGCGGTTTCTACCGCTTCACCACGGTCCAGCCGGGCCCCTACCCGTGGCGTCAGCACGTCAACGCCTGGCGGCCGGCCCATATCCACTTCTCGCTGTTCGGCTCGGCGTTCACCCAGCGGCTCGTGACGCAGATGTACTTTCCGAGCGACCCGCTGTTCCCGTACGACCCGATCATCCAGTCGGTGACGGACGACGCGGCCCGGCAGCGGCTGGTCGCGACCTACGACCACAGCCTGTCGGTGCCGGAGTTCTCGATGGGCTACCACTGGGACATCGTGCTCGACGGGCCGCACGCCACCTGGATCGAAGAAGGACGCTGACCTGCCATGACGAAGATCGACACGAGCCGTCCGGAGAGCGTGCTGCCCACTCCGTCGCACACGGTCGGCCCGTTCTACGGCCATGCCCTGCCGTTCCCCGGCGGCGGTGACATCGCCCCGGCCGGCCACCCGGACACGATCGCGTTGCAGGGCTATGTGTACGACGGCGAGGGCAACCCGCTGCCGGACGCGTTCCTGGAGCTGTGGGGCGCGGACCCCGAGGGCAATCTGCCGCAGGTCGACGGCTCGATGCGGCGCGACCCGTCGAGCGGCGGCTTCCTCGGCCGCAACGGCGTCGAGTTCACGGGCTGGGGCCGGATCCAGACGGACGCGAACGGCCACTGGTCGGCGCGGACGCTGCGGCCCGGCGCGCGCGGGCGAAGCGCGCCGTACCTGAGCGTGTGCGTGTTCGCGCGCGGGCTGCTCGTCCATCTGTTCACCCGGATCTATCTGCCGAGCGACGAGGCCGCGCTGGCCGCCGACCCGCTGCTGCGGCAGGTGGACCCGGCGCGGCGCGACACGCTGATCGCGACGCGCGGCGAGCTGGGGACCTACCGTTTCGACATCCGCCTTCAGGGCGAGGGCGAAACGGTCTTCCTGGAGTTCCAGTGACAGCTGCGCGATCCGCTGCTTCGTCCGACGCTGAGTCCGATGCCGGGCCCGCTGCCGCGTCCGACGCGCGGTCCGGTGCCGCATCCGACACCCGGGCCGACGCCGGTCTGCTCGCCCCCGGGTGGACCGGCTCCCCCGCCGCCTCCGCGACCGGTGACGGCGCTTTTCTGCGGGCGCTGCTCGACGCGGAGGCCGCGCTGACCCGTGCCCAGGAGGCGCTGGGGCTGGCCCCGGAGGGGGCCGGGGCGGCCGCCACCACGGCTGCCACCGCGCCAGCGGTCGAAAGCGGTTTCGACATGCGTTCCCTCGCCGAGCGCGCCCGCGGCGGCGGAAACCCGGTGATCCCGCTGGTCGCCGATCTGACGAAGGCGGTCGGCGAGGAGTTCGGCCCGTACGTCCACCGGGGCGCGACCAGCCAGGACATCATGGACACGGCGACGATGCTCGTCGCGGTGCGCACGCTCGACCTCGTCCTGGCCGACCTCGACCGCACCGGGCGGGCGCTGGCCCGGCTGGCCGCCGAGCACCGCGACACGCCGATGCCCGGCCGGACCCTCACCCAGCACGCCGTACCGACCACGTTCGGGCTGAAGGCGGCCGGCTGGCGGTCGCTGGTGCTGGACGCACGGGACCGGACGAAGGCCGTACGGGACGCGCTGCCCGCCCAACTGGGCGGCGCCGCCGGCACCTTGGCGGCCTTCGCCGCGTACGGCGCCGTCGACGCGACCGCACTGCCCGCCGCGTTCGCCGGTGAACTCGGCCTGCGGCCACCCCTGTTGCCATGGCATACGCTGCGGACGCCGATCGCCGACCTGGCCGGCTGTCTCGCCTTCACGGCGGGCGCCCTGGGGAAGATCGCGACGGACGTCCTCGTCCTCGCCCGCACCGAGATCGGCGAGCTGGCCGAGGGCAGCGGGGGCGGTTCCTCGGCCATGCCGCACAAGGCCAATCCCGTACGGTCCACGCTGATCGCGGCCGCCGCCCGGCGCGGCCCGCAGCTCGCGGCCACGCTGTTCGGATCGCTGGTGGCGGACGACGAACGGCCGTCCGGGGCCTGGCACGCCGAGTGGGAGCCGCTCAGGGATCTGCTGCGGCTGGTCGGCGGGGCCGCCCGGGACGCGGCCGAGCTGGCGGAGGGGCTGCGCGTGGACGCGGACGCGATGCGCTCGAACCTCGACCGCACCCACGGGCTGATCGTCTCCGAGCGGCTGTCCGCCGAGCTGTCCGCCCTGCTGGGCCGGGCCCGCGCCCGGGAACTCCTCACGGAGCTGGCCCGGCGCACCTACGCGGAGAACCGTCCGCTGGCCGAACTCCTGGCCGAGGAGCCCGACTTGACGGACGTCGACCTCGGCGAGCTCACCGACCCCGCCCGCTACACCGGCTCCGCCGGAGCCCTCACCGACCGTGCGCTGGAGCGACGTTGACCGAGAAGCTGCTCAACCACCGTGCGGAGGGCCCGACTTCCGCTCCCCCGCTGCTGCTCGGCCCCTCGCTGGGCACGTCGTACGCGCTGTGGGACAAGGTCGCCCCCGAGCTGTCCATCACGCACCGGGTGATCCGCTGGGACCTGCCGGGACACGGGGGTTCGGTCGCCGACCTGATCGGCCCCGGCGCGACCATGGGCGACCTCGCCGATCTGGTCCTGGCGCTGGCCGACTCGCTCGGCGTGGAGCGGTTCGCGTATGCCGGCGTGTCGCTGGGCGGCGCGGTGGGTCTGCAGCTGGCGCTGGAGCACCCGGAGCGGGTGTCGTCGCTGGCGGTGATCTGCTCGTCGTCCCACTTCAACGGGTCGAAGCCGTGGGAGGAGCGGGCCGCGCTGGTGCGCCGCGAGGGGCTGGCGGGACTCGCCGAGACCGCGAACGACCGTTGGTTCACGCCCGGGTTCACTGTGCCGGAGCTGGTCGCCGACCACCGCGACGCGGACCCGGCGGGCTATGCCGCGTGCTGTGACGCGCTGGGCGCGTTCGATGTGCGCGAGCGGCTGCCGGAGATCGCCGCACGGACCCTGCTGATCGCCGGGCGGAGGGATCGGGCGACGCCGCCGGCGCACCTGCGGGAGATCGCGGACGCGGTGCCGGACGCCACGCTGGTCGAGCTGCCGGGGGCGGCCCACCTCGCGCCCGCCGAGTGCCCGGAGGCGGTGCTGACCGCGCTGCGGGCCCATCTCGACGGCGGGGCGAAGCGGGGCATGGCGGTGCGGCGCGAGGTGCTCGGCGACGCGCATGTGGACCGGGCGCAGGCCCGGCAGAACACGTTTACCGCGCGTTACCAGGACTTCATCTCCCGCTATGCCTGGGGCGAGATCTGGACCGACCCCACGCTCAGCCGCCGTGAACGCAGCATGATCACACTGACGGCGCTGGTGGCGCACGGCCACTACGACGAGCTGGCCATGCATGTGCGGGCGGCCCGGCGCAACGGGCTGACGCCGGACGAGATCGGCGCCGTCCTGCTCCAGACGGCCGTCTACTGCGGGGTCCCGGCGGCGAACTCGGCGTTCGCGACGGCCCAGCGGGTGCTGGCGGAGGAAGAGGGCGTGGAAGGGGAAGCCGGGACCGGGTGAGAGGGATCCGGCCGGCCGGCCCCCTCACCGAGTCTGCCCCGCCGGCCCCCTCGCCGGCTCTGCCCCGCCCCGGCTCTGCGCACGGGCGCAGAGCCGGAAGCGGCCGCGTTACCTCCGGGTCTGTCCGGGGACCAGTCCCACCTGGGGCGCGCCCAGGCTGTGCAGGGCCTGCTGTGCCTTGTCCGCCAGGCCGTCCGCGCCGCAGGAACGGGCCAGGCTGAGACCCCGGCCGAGTTCGGACACCGAGCGGGACAGGATGCCGAACTCGACGCGTGCGGCCGCGTGTTCGTACTGGCAGGGCGAGGACTCCAGGTAGGTGACGGCCTGTTGGGCGAGCCGGACCGCGCGCTGGCCGGTCTCCAGGGCGGCGGCGCAGCGCAGGGCCTCGCCGATCGCGGTGTCGGTGCCGAACCGCTCGGCCTGGCGGCGGGCCTCGGTGGCGAGCCGGCTCGCGCGGGCCGGGTCCTCGACGGCCAGGGCGCGGGCGAGGTCGACGGCCCAGGGGACCATCACCGGGTTGAGGTGGCCGCGGACGGCGGCCGCCTTCTCGGCCGCCTCCAGTTCGTTGATGCCGTCCTTGACGCGGCCGACGGCCAGCAGCAGCCGTCCGCGTACGGAACGGGGGTCGGGCAGCACGATCGTCGACGGGTAGGGCGGGGCGAAGCCGTACTGTTCGGCGATCTCCCAGGCTTCGGCGACATGGCCGCGGGCCAGCAGCGTGTCGACGAGGTTGCAGGTGGCGGACCAGTAGAGGGGGAGGCCGCGGCCGACGCGTTCGGCGACCCGCAGGGATTCCCTGAGGGACTCCTCCGCCTCCTTCAGCCGACCCCGGCGGCGCAGGCCCAGTCCGAGGTAGGCGTGGGCCAGGGCGAGGTGGCCGCCGCTCCAGCCCGCCGACACATAGGTGCGCAGGGCCTCGTTGAAGAGGCCGACGGCGCGGTCGAGCCGGTCGCTGTAGGCGTAGGCGCTGGCCAGCATCATCAGCAGCTCGATGCCCCACTCCTGGTCGGTCCAGCCGAGCCCGGGGGCGAGGCTGCCGTTGACCAGGGCGCGGTCGCAGAACTCGGCGACCTCCTCGGCGTTCTCGCCGCGGGTCACCGCGTCGAAGCCGCGCAGGATGAGCAGCGCGCGTTCGGCGTTGTCGCGGCCGGTGCAGGTCGAGGCGAGCTCGGCGAGCCGCTCCGAACGGCGCGGTGTGGTGGCCTCGCCCGCGTGGACGCCCTCCCACATGAACTGCACGGCCTGCAGCCGCAGCCGGGCCGGTCCGGGCGCGTGCCGGGCGGCCTCCGCCTCGACGGTGCGCACGGCCTCCTCCAGCTGGTTGTTGTGCAGGAGGGCCTGGGACAGGCGGCAGACGGCGTCGACGCGTACGTCGCCCTCCAGGCCGGGCAGGGTGGCGAGTGCCGTGCGCAGGTGTTCGATGGTCCGGGCGGGGGCGGTGAGGAGGGTGGCGCAGCCCAGTTCGTAGAGCACACGCGCGTGGACCTCGGGGGCGGGCGGTTCCTCCAGCGCCCGCTCCAGACAGCGGCGGGCCGCGTCGGGGGGCGCCGACGGCCAGGTGTTCACGGGCGGCTTCGCGCAGCTGCTCGACGAGTTCCTCGTCGCCGTCCGCGTGGACCTGGAGCAGATGCCGGGAGGCGGCCGCGAGGCCCTTGCCGGCGTCGGTGACGACCTGGGCGGCGATGCCGTGCATCGCGGTGCGCAGGCCGCCGGGGATGGAGTCGTAGACGGCGGTGGCGATCAGCGGGTGGACGAACTCGAGGTCGCCGTCGTCCGCGGGGACGGCGCCGGGGTCGGGTTCGGTGAGGATGCGGGCGTTGCGCAGCAGTTCGGCGCAGCGCACCGCTTCGTCCCGCTCCAGGCCGGCGAGCCGGGCCGCCTGGGCGACGGAGATGTCGGCGCCGAGGATCGCGGCGGCCATGGCGAACTTGTGGGCCTCCATGCCCAGGGTCTCCAGGCGGTCGACGAGGCCGCCGCCGCGGGCCGCGCGGTTCAGGGGGCGCAGTTCGGTGGCCGAGGACTCGCTCGGTTCCAGTCGGCTCTCGCGGACCTTGGCGAGGAGCTCGACGGTCTCGTAGGGGTTGCCGGCGGTGACCGCCCACACCTCGCGGCAGAACGCGGCGTCGGCGTGCTCGCCGAGCGTGGCCCGGGTGAGTCCGGCGACCGCGGGCGGGGTGAGCGCGTTGAGGACGGTGACGGCGCGGCCGGCGGCCTCGCCGACGGTCTCGAGGTGGCGGGCGGCCTCGCCCTTCACCTCGCCCGGCCTGCGGGCCACGACGATCAGGACGGAGAGTTCCTCCAGGCGTTCGACGAACACGGAGAGCCAGCGCAGGGTCTCCTGGTCGGCCCAGTGCGCGTCGTCGACCAGCAGCACCAGCGGGTAGTCCCGGCGGGCCAGCCGGGTCACGGCGGCCACCAGGCCGTCGCACACGCCCTGCGGATCGGCGCGGCCCTCGCCGGGTTCCGTTATGCCCAGGGCGGGGCCCGCGATGTCGTACCAGTCGCCGAGGTACTCGCGCGCCTCCTCCGGGTGCAGGGACAGCAGCGCCGGCTGGAGCAGCTGCCGTACCACGTTGAAGGGGACGGACCTCAGCGTCTCGCCGCCGCGGGCCGACCACACGACGCAGCCGCGGTCCTCGGCGATGCGACGGGTCTCGGCCAGCAACGCGGTCTTGCCGAAGCCCGCCTCGCCCCGGAGCACCAGCAGGTGCCCCGAGGAGGACCTGTCGGCGCAGAGCGTCTCCACCGCCTCGGCGATGGCGGCCACTTCCTCGTCGCGCTCCCACAGGGAAGCCGAGGCGGCCGCCGTCGGCCTGACCTCCGTCATCCCGCTACCTCCCCAAGTCGCCCGAACGACGTACCGACGTCGAGCGTAGCCGTCCGGGGGCCCTCGCGGAGGGCGGTCCGGGCAGGTCCGCCTCCACGAGTGACGGGGGACGGTCCGGGGCGGCCCGGCGGGCCTGCGGATGTGCCCCCATGACGTCAACAGCGAGTGACGCGCACCGAATTGACGTCGAATTCGCGCCACGCGGGTGGCGGAGGGTGGCGGACGGGTGGCGAGAAGTGCGGAGCCGATTTCAAGAGAGTGCCCTCCCTCTCATCCGGCTTTCACCGATGCCTCATACGGTGGGGGCATGACGCAGGTGACTCCTCCCGGGTGGTATCCCGACCCGGGGCAGACAAGTGACGGTCCCGCCACCGAACGCTGGTGGGACGGCAAGGCATGGACGGACCAGACCCGCGCCGCGGGCTCGGCCGCCGTATGGGGTCCGCCGGCGCAGACCCCGGCCGACGGAACGCATCCGGCGTACCCCGGATATCCGGGCCAGCCGGGGTATCCGGGGCACCCCGGCTATCCGGCGGCCCCGGTCGCGGCGCCGCGGCGCGGGCTGCGGACCGGGATAGCCGTCGGCGTGGCCGTCGCGGTCCTGGCCAGCATCGGGGTCGGCGTGTGGGCGCTGGCCGGCGACGGCTCGGGCGGCGGCAGCGGCACGGCCCAGGGCCCGGGCGGGCAGGGCGGCCAGGGCGGGCCCTTCGGCGACTCCGGCGGTTCCGGTGGCTCGGGCGGTCCGGGGGGATCCGGCGGGTCGGGCGGGGCGTCTCCCTCGCCCGAGGCGTCCGAGGCGCCGAAGATCAAGAGCGGTTCGGTGACCGACGTGCTCAACGGGATCAGCATCCCCATCCCGGCCGGCTGGACCGGCCAGGAGCTCAGCGTCGGCGCGCAGATAACCTCCGACTCCTCCTACAAGTGCCCCGGCGACACCTCCAAGACCTGCACCAAGGGGGGCGTGTACTCGGCGCCCGTCGAGGCCCTGGAGACCAAGGGCGACACCGCCGAGGAGGTCGCGAAGGCGGACATCGCGGCCAACGCCGAGGAGTCCTACGGCGGCACCACGTACGGCGCGATCACCTCGCACACGGTGCTCGCCTCGAAGGCGGTGACGGTGGCCGGGCAGAAGGGCTACCTGGTGCGCTGGAAGGCGGTCACGAGCAAGGGCGCGGACGGCTACGTCGAGTCGCTGGCGTTCCCGGCGCCCGCGGACACCAAGCGGATCGTGGTGCTCCGCTTCGGTGTGGACGCCGACCAGAGCGTGTCCGTCATCGACACCATCACCAAGGGGATCAAGGTCTCGACGGGCGGCGGCAGCGGCCAGGACGTCTGATCCGCCCCGCGCAGACACAGTCGGCCGGGCGGGGGCCCCTCCGCTCAAAGGGGAGCCCCACCCGGCCGGTGGTGCGCGCCGCCCCCGTCCCCACGGTGCGGCGCGGTACAGGTCGCCGTCCAGTCATCCCGTGGACGGCGGCCTGAGTCTTATGCGGTTCGCCGCGCGAGGCCGAGCGCCGGCAGGACGGCGGCCTCCACGAAGCGGACCAGGTAGTCCTGGTCGGCGTACTGCCCGTCGATGACGGGACGCGCGCGGATCACTCCGAACATCTGCGCCGGGATGTACTCCAGCGCCGGGTGGTCGGCGGCGATCTCGCCGCGTTCGACCCCGCGCCGCAGCATCTCCCGCAGCGCGGCGATCTCCGGGTCGATGAGCGCCTCGCGCAGCGCGCAGGCGAGTTCCTCGTCGCCGGTGACGGCGTGGCCGAGCGCCTGCAGCAGTTTGGTCTCGTTGGCGGACCAGCGGCCGGTGGCCCGCGCGGCCTCGCGCAGGTCGTCCGCGAGCGAACCGGTGTCGATGCCGGTGAGCCGGTCCTGCCGGCGGGCGCGCAGCGCGGCCACCACGAACTGGGGCTTGGTCTTCCACTGCCGGTAGAGCGTGGACTTGCTGCAACGGGTGCTGGCGGCGATGCCTTCCATGGTGACGGCCTCGTACCCGCACTCGCGGACCTGGTCGAGGACGGCGTCGAAGAACTCCCGCTCACGCTCGGGCGTGATCTTGGAGCGGCTCGGGGCGGAGACCGACTCGGGTCCCTCCGCTGCCTGCGACGTCATCTGCTTCTTCGCCTCGCTTCTCTGCCACTCGGCCACCGGTGCGGCGGTCCCCGCCGCCTGCCGGGAGCCTCTTCTCCAGTGTGTCCTATGTCAATCGATACGCCAGTGTACCGGTACGAGGGCGTATCGGTACACTGGCGTATCGGTACGCAAACGTATCGGTGGTGTCTGCACGGGTCACAAGCACGGCGGCACCGCCTCACACGCACCACCGTCAGCGAAGGGGTCGGGGGATGAATGCCCGCACCGAGCCTGCAGAAGCGGAGCCGGCCACACCGGCCCGGCCGCCCATAGTCCGCGAGCTCCTGCTTGTCGCAGGACTCTTCCTGGTCTACAAATTCGGGCGACAGCTGGCCACCGGTCATACCGCCGAGGCCTTCCGCAACGCCCACGACGTGTGGCGTTTCGAACGCTGGGTGCGGCTGCCCGGCGAGGGTTCGGTGCAGTCCCTGCTGATGCACGGCGACACCCTGGTCAAGGTCGCGAACACCTACTACGCGACCGTGCACTTCGCGGCCACCGTGGCCTTCCTGGTCTGGCTGTACCTGCGGCGGCCGGCCCACTACGTGTGGGCCCGCCGGGTGCTGGCGGTGGTCACCGCCGCCGCGCTCGCGGTGCATCTCGCGTTCCCGCTCGCCCCGCCGCGGATGCTGGAGGCCACGGGCCTGATCGACACCGCGCGCGTGTTCGGTCCCTCGGTGTACGGCCCGCCGCAGACGGACCAGCTGTCGAACCAGTTCGCGGCGATGCCCTCGCTGCACTTCGGCTGGGCCCTGATGGTCGCGATCGGCCTGATCGTCGCCACCCGGTCGCGCTGGCGGTGGCTGTGGCTATTGCATCCGCTGCTGACCCTGCTGGTGATCGTGGGCACGGCGAACCACTACTGGCTCGACGCGATCGTGGCGGGCGTCCTGCTCGCCCTCGCCCTCGCGCTGATCCACGCCCCCCGGCGCACGACCCCGGCCGCCACCGCGGGCAGCGAGGCTGACCCCGCCGTCCCGGCCGAGAAGCCGACGCTCGTGGGGGCGGGCCGATGAGCGCCACGCTGGTCGCCGTCGTCCTCTCCCTCTTCTCGGCCGCCGCCTACGCGGCCGCCGCCGTCGCCCAGGAGCGGCTGGCCTCCCGGAATCCCGGCACGGGCCTGCTGCGACTGCTCGGCAACGGGGCCTGGTGGTCCTCGGTGGGACTGAACGCCTCCGGCGCGCTGCTGCACGTCGTCGCGCTCAAGTACGGGCCGCTCACCGTGGTGCAGCCGCTCGGGGCGCTCACCCTGGTCGCGGCAGTGCCGATGGGCGCCCGGGTCGCCGGGCGCCGGGTCAGCACCGCCGAATGGCGGGGCACCGCGTTCACGCTGGCCGGTCTGGGCGCGATCCTGGTCACGGCATCGGGGCCGGCTCCGGAGGACGTCCTGAGCGTGCCGGAGGCGGTCGCGGTGGCGGGGACGACGATGGCGCTGATCGGGCTGCTGGCCCGGCCCGGCGCCAAGCCGGGGCTGCGGCACGCGACCGCGTCCGGCTTCGCCTCGGGCGTGGCCTCGGCGCTCACCCAGACGGTGACGGTGGCCGCCACGGACCGTTCGGGCCCGCTGCTCAGCGTGCAGGTGATCGGGGTGGCGCTGCTGGTCGCGACCTTGGCGACGGGCGGGCTGCTGCTGTCGCAGACCGCCTACCGCGGCGGCCTCGGCGGCCCGCTGGCGATGGTGACCCTGGCCAACCCGGTGGCCGCCGCCGCGATCGGCCTCGTGCTCCTGGGCGAGCGGCTCCAGGGCGGGGCGGCGGGCGTGCTGCTCGCGCTGGCCGGAGCGGGACTCGCGGGCTGGGGCGTCGTGCAGCTGACGCGGGCCGCACCCGAGCCCGCGCCCCGCGACGGCGATGACGTCGGCCATGACGCCGACCACGACGAGGACCACCCCGTGGCGGCCGTGCTGGCCCTGCGGCCGGAGACGGCGTCGGCCGAGCCCGCGCTGCTGCCCCGGCCGACGTCCGAACCGGGACACCTCACCGCTCTGTAGGGCGGGCCCGCCGCAGCGTCTCTGCGGCGGGCCCGCGCTCCGGGCCGGGTCAGTCCGTGGCGATGGCCGGGTCGCTGACGCCGGGGCGGCCGTTCTCGACGTGTCCGGCGAACCGCCTCAGGAACGTCGGATCGGCGGACGACGTGACGGTCAGGTCGTACCACCGCCGGCTCGCCCGCAGGTCCAGATTGCGCTTGAGGACGGCGCCGGGGCGCAGCTTGACGGTCGTGGTCCGGCCGCCGTACCCGTCCGCCACCTTCAGCTCCGCCGTGCCGTAGCCGCGGTGGGTGAAGGTGAGCTCGACACGGTCGCCGACGTGCCGGGCGACCACCTCGGTCCCGGCCGCCTTCGCCCGCCCCTTGAAGACGCGCAGGAATCCGTTGGGGCCGTGCACGGTCAGATCGTACGCACCACCCGAGTACGCCGCGTTCCAGGTGTCGGAGACGGTCGCGCCCGCCCCGGTGGTGTAGCTCCACGGGCCGTCGGCGCGGTTGCCGGAGGTGACCAGGAAGGCGGCGCCGGCCTTGGCCCCGGAGGCGAAGGTGAGGGTGAGGGTCCCGGCGGTCGAGTCCACCGAACCGTCCACGCTGGGCATGTACCTGAGCGGGCGGGTGGGCCGCCCACCACGCTCCTGCTTCGGCAGGACGGGGTGCGCGGGCAGAGCGGGCACGTAGTCGGGGTGACGGTCCTTGTCCGGGGGCCGGTATCCGTCGGTGTCCGGCAGGACGACCGGCCGGGTGTCCCTGCGGGAGAAGTCGAACGCCGAGGTCAGGTCGCCGCAGACAGCGCGCCGCCACGGCGAGATGTTCGGCTCGTGGACGCCGAAGCGGCGCTCCATGAACCGGATGACCGAAGTGTGGTCGAGCGTCTCGGAGCAGACGTAACCGCCCTTGCTCCAGGGGGATATGACGAGCATCGGCACCCGCTGACCGAGCCCGTAGGGGCCCGCCGTGTGACCGCTGTCGCCCTTGAAGAGGTCCGGTCCGACGTCGACCGTCGACCTGCCCTGCGCGGCCGAGGCCGGCGGGAACGGCGGGAGGAGGTGGTCGAAGAAGCCGTCGTTCTCGTCGTAGGTGACGAACAGGGCCGTCTTCGCCCACACCTCGGGGTCGGCGGTGAGCGCGTCGAGGACCTGGGCGACGTACCAAGCACCGTAGTTGGCAGGCCAGTTGGGGTGCTCGGTGAAAGCCTCGGGGGCGACGATCCAGGAGATCTGCGGCAGCTTGCCGCCCGTCACGTCCGCCTTCAACTGCTCGAAGTAGCCCTCGCCCTTGCGGGCGTCCGTGCCGGTGCGGGCCTTGTCGTAGAGCGCGTCGCCGGGCACCGCGTTCTGGTACTGCTTGAAGTAGAGGAGCGAGTTGTCGCCGTAGTTGCCGCGATAGGCGTCCTGGATCCAGCCCCAACTGCCGTTCTTGTCCAGGCCGTCGCCGACGTCCTGGTAGATCTTCCAGGAGACCCCCGCCCGCTCCAGGCGCTCCGGGTACGTCGTCCAGCTGTAGCCGACCTCGTCGTTGCCGAGGACCGGGCCGCCGCCCTGGCCGTCGTTGCCGGTGTAACCCGTCCACAGGTAGTAGCGGTTCGGGTCGGTCGAGCCGATGAACGAGCAGTGGTAGGCGTCGCAGATGGTGAAGGAGTCGGCGAGCGCGTAATGGAAGGGGATGTCGTCGCGGGTCAGGTACGCCATGGTCGTGGCGCCCTTGACGGGCACCCACTTGTCGTACTTGGCCCCGGCGAAGGCGGCGTGTCCGTCGTTCCAGCCGTGCGGGAGGTCCTGGAGGAAGGCCATGCCCAGGTCGTCGGCGTCCGGGTGGAAGGGCAGGACGTCCTTGCCGCCGCCGTCCGCCTGGTGCCAGACGGACTTGCCGTTCGCGAGGGTGACCGGGCGCGGGTCGCCGAAGCCCCGCACACCCCTCAGCGTGCCGAAGTAGTGGTCGAAGGAGCGGTTCTCCTGCATCAGGACGACGATGTGCTCGACATCCTCGATCGACCCCGTGCGGTGATTCGCGGGCAGCGCCGCGGCGCGTTCGATGCTGCTGGACAGCGCGGTGAACGCCGTGGTGGCGCCGGTGAGTTGGAGGAAGCGGCGCCGGTTGACTTCGGACATGGGTGAGGTACCTCTCGTGCAGAAGGGTTCTGCCGGCCGGTTCGTACGGAATGCGCGCGCAAGGAGTGTTCCAAGGGCACAGAACGTCCGGGAAGGGTCGGATGACGCCGGTGTGAAGGTCGCCGGTACGTGGAGTGTGCGACGGGCCAAAAGGTCGCCGAGCCGTCGCCAAGCGGTCGTCAAGCGGTCACCGGGAGGTCGCCAAGAGGTCGTCCGACGGACCCGGTTCCGGTCCGCGAGCCCGGTCGAGATCCCGTGGCCGGTTTGTACGTTCTCTTTCGCCACAGGAGGCGAAAACACCCACTTCTGTTAAGAATTGACCGAATGTAGCAAGACTATCGCTTTAGGTGTTTTATCCTTTAAACTCTCCGACATCACGCCAGGAAGCGCGCCGGGGGCGCGCTGTCGGGGGGAGCTGGTCGACGTGCGCCGTAGAGCGTTTTTCGCCACCCTGTGGGGCTGTGCCGCACTTCTGTTCTCATCGGGGGCTCTCGCGGCGCCGGCACAGGCCGCGGACCCGATGGCCCCTTACGTCGAACTGGCCCCGGATTCCGGGCAGTTATCGCCGGGCGGCACTCCGCTGACCGTCGACGCCGTGTTCCACAACACCCTGGACACGCCCATCACAGACAGCTTCATCGTCGCCGTGGGCATCCGACTCGCCCCGCCCGCAGCGCTGCTGACGCCCCAACAGGTCACCGTGGAATGGTTCGACGCGGCCGCGTCGGTATGGCGGGCGGTGGAGCTGACCTCGGGCACGATCGCGCTCAGCGGCTACCTCAGCACGGACGCCGGGCTGCCCTCCGTGGGCTCGCTCCCGGCCGCCGGCAGCGCCCGGATCGGTCTGCGCATCTCGCTCGCCGCGGACGTACCGACGGCGACCATGCTCCAGTTCGTCGCCCAGGGCCTCATCCAGCCCAGCCCGCTGATCGACCCGGTGGTGCTGATGGACGGCAAGGCCTCGTACGCCGTCGTCACCCCGACTACGGCCACGAACTCGCCGTCGGCTTCCGCTTCGGCTTCCGCCTCGCCGTCGGCATCGACGTCGGCCTCGCCGTCGCCCGGCGTCACGCCGAGCGACACGGCGACACCCGGCGGCGGCGTCTCCGGCTCCTCGACGCCGTCCTCGTCCCCGACGTCCGCCGTTCCGGCCCCGTCGGCGCTGACCGGCGGCGCCGGGGGCGACCAGCTCGCGGACAGTGGAACCCCGGCGGCGGTCGCGCTCACCGGCGTGGCCGCGCTGGTGTGCGCCGCCGGTATCGCCCTCGCCGCAAGCCGACGCCCGGCCCACGGACCGGGACGGGGCCAGGGGCAGGGGCAGGGACAGGGGCGGGGGCTGGACTGATCCCGGCGGGCCGCCGCGCCCGCCGCGTCTCCGCCTGCCCGCCTGCCTGCCTCTCCCGCCTCTCCGCCTGTCCATGACCCCATGTCTCCATGTCTCCATGTCTCCATGGGAGGAACTCATGCACCAACGCAACGGGCAGGACGTCCTGCGGGACGTGGTCCGCAGCGTCGCGCCGGCCGAACTGGAGAAGCTGGACGAGACGTGCCGGGTCTACCTCGCTCGGCCCTACCCCCCGCAGCCCCTGCACCGGCCGACCGGGGACCCGCTGGGCGACGGCATCCAGACGCTCGTCCTGCTGCCGGTCCTGGTGGCCGTGGTCGCGCAGATCCTCGCCGACCTGGCCTCCGGGCGCATCCGCGCGGGCGGCAGCCGACTGACCCGGTGGTGGCGGAGACGGCGAGCGAGCCGAGCCGGGGCCGAGGACCGACGCGACGCGCTGACCAACACCCTGCCGCAGCTCGCCGATGTGACCGAGCAGGAACTCACCGAGTGGGCCATGGCCCGGATCCGGGCCGTCGGCCTGTCGTCGACCCAGGCCGAAGCCTGCGCCCACGTCATCGTGGTGGCCGTGGTCCGGCCCGCGGCGGAACCGGCGAGCGCCCGAACGCCGGACGCCAACGCGGACACCCGCGCGGAGACCCGTGCGGAGGCCGACGCGGACACCCGCGCGAACACCCTTGCGGAGGCTGACGCGGACGCCCGCGCGGAGACCCGTGCGGAGGCCGACACGGACACCCGCGCGGACACCCGCGCGGAGACCGACGCGGAGACCCGCGCGGAGGCCGACGCGGAGACCCGTGCGAACACCCTTGCGGAGGCTGGCGCGGACGCCCGCCCGGGCGCCGGCGCGGGGGCCCGTGCGGTCGCCGACGGCGTGCAGGCGTCCGCCGAGACGCCGCCGTCGTGACCGTCGCGCCGGGCGCCGCCACGCCCGCCGCCGACCGCCGCGAGGTCGCCCGCGCGCTCGTCTCCAGCCCGCTGCCGCTGCCCACCACCACCCGGCTGGTGCTGCTGGTCCTCGTGGCCGCCGCGGGAGCCACGTTCGCCACGTGGTGGTGGCTGGTCCTGGGCCGGGGCAACTGGCAGGGCGCCCAACTCGCCTGTCTGCCCGCCCCCGAGACCGCGACCACGACCGCTGCCAGTGCCGCTGCCACTGCCGTTGCCTCGCCCGACGCGGTTCTGGCCCGCTTCACCGGCTGTGTCAACCACGTCCGGCTGGCCCAGTCGGCAGTGGTGCTGTGCGGGCCGCTCGCCCTGCTGGCCCTCGCCCTGCTCGGCCGGGCCGTCGGACGCCGGCTGAGCCTGTGGCGGTGGGCGGCGACGGAAGCCGACGAAGACTCGCCCCTCACCCCACGCCTGGCCGCCGTCCTGCCCGACGGCGACGGCGAGGACGGCGACGACGGCCCCCGGCCGACGCTGTGGGTGCGCAGCCCACGGCGCGTCGGCGTCCAGGCCCGGGCGTCGGGCACGGTCCGCAAGCCGTGGATCGTGGCCGACTCGAACGTCTTCAACCGGCCCGACTGGGAGGTGGAGGCGATCTTCCGCCACGAACTGGCCCATCTGCGCCTGCGGGACGTGAGCCGGATGCGGCTCGCCGCCGCGGCCTGGTGGATCCTGCTCATCGGGGTCACCCTGCCGATGGTCGCGGCCCTGGTGCTGGACCCCGGCCTCCTCGGCCCGGACCTGCTGGTACGGATGACGTTCGTGCTCGTGGTCTTCCTGCTGACCCTGTGCGCGGTGCTGCGCGTCCGGGAGCACGACGCCGATCTCGGCGCGGAGGCGGATCCGCGCGCGCCGCTCGGCGCCACCGCCGACCACGTCCGCTCCGACCTCCCGCAGAACCGCCGCGCCCGGCTCCGGCGGGCCGCGGGCCTGGCCAGTCACCCCACTTCCGCCGCCCGGCTCGGCGTGCTGGCCGACCCGGCGCGCACGTGGGGACTGTCCGCCGCCGAATGCCTGACGACGGGACTCGCCGCGGGCCTGCTCTTCACCGACCTCGCCCTGCTGGTCGCGTCCCTGATGCCTGGTCAGATCCAACTCGCCTACACAGTCACGGGGTTGCTCGTCGGCTGGGCGGTGGCCGGGGTGGCGACCGTGGCGTGGTGGCGGGCCGTCGCGGTGGGCCACCGGGACGGCCGCGGAGGGCGCCCGGCGCTGGCGGGGGCCGCGCTCGGGCTCGGCGTCCTCGTCGGGAGCCAGCTGTCCGGCCGCGCGGCCGGCGACTGGCTGCGGGACACCGGGACGGCCGACGGACTGGCCACGGCGCTGTCCCTCGCCCACGCCCCCCGCACCCAAGTGCTCGCCCTGGCAGCGACGTTGGTGATCGGCGGCGCGCTGTTCGGCGTCTGGACCACCGCCCTCGCCCGAGCCGCGCGGGCCGCGGTCACCGGGCCCCGCTCGGCGCCCGCGTGCGCGGCGGCCGTCGTCCTCTCCGGGCTTCTGACGGCGGTGCCGCTGGGCAGTTGGTTCCTCTTCGCCCGGCTCACGGCGGCCCGCGCCACCCCGGACATCCGGTGGAGCGTGATCGACACGCCCTCGTGGGTGACGGGGTTCGCCGTGACCGTCTGCGGCGCGCTGCTCCCCCTCGCCTGGTCGGCCGCCCTCGCAAGGACCCGGGGACGAACCCCGGGAACGGAGACACCGACGATCGACGCCGGATCAACACTCGCCGCCGAACGGAAACAGACCGCAGAAACAGCAACGCAGCCGCCCAGCCGCCACCCCGCGGAAAGCGCCTCCGTGCGTCGGTTTCCGCCCGTGGCGGTGTTCGTGGTCGCCGGGGTCGTCGTCGCGGCGGGGGCCGGGTGGGCCACCGTCGGCGGGCGGGTCGGCGGAGCGTCAACGGCCTCGGTCGGCCGGGGTTCCGGTCCCCCGGCGACGGTCACGGTCCGGCCGGGCTCGGCGGGCGGCGGAGGCGACGAGACCGTCGACCTGGACAAACTCCCCGTCCTCCCGCCCCCTGCGGAGCGCACGCCGCAACTGCGGGCGGACACCGCCCTCGTGTGCCGGGCGCTGACCCTCGGCGGAACCGTGATCTGGACCGACCCGGAGCGTCGGCGCGACACGGCCGACCTGCTGGGCGGCCTCGACGACACCGTGCTGCGCTCCGCCTCCGCCGTGCTCCGGCGCGACCCGACCGGCCCGGTGGACCGCGACGCGCTGGTCGCGTCCGTCCTTCGCTGCGACCTGTACTTCCGCTACCGCCGCTGATCCGCCCCGCCCTTCGAGGAGGCATGTGTGAGCCGGACACCCGCCGTGATGACCAGGGCCGCCGGTCGACGCCGGTCGGTCGCCGCGCCGGTCGTGGTGGCGCTGTTGGCCGCCGCCCTCACGGCGTGCGGCGACGGCGACGGCGACGGGGGCGACCGGTCGGCGGACACCGTCGTCCCGACGCAGCCGTCGCTGTCCACCGCGCCGAGCCTCACCTCGGCCCCGACACCGACACCGACCCCGACCGCGTCACCGACCGTCTCCGGGTCCCCGTCCGCCTCTGCGAAGGCCTCGGCCGGATCGCCGTCCCCCTCGACGCGGCCGAGCGGTCCCACCGCGACGGGCGGAGCCGGCGGCTCCTCGGGGGGCCGCGGATCCGGCGGCGGCAGCAGCGGAGGCGGGGGAGGCGGCGGTCGCGCGACGCCCGGAACGAAGGCGCCCTCCGCCTCCGGCGGCCCCGCTGCGGCGGGGCCCCCGACCTCCGCCGCGCTGTCCTCGGCCCTGCTGACGACCGGCCAGCTTCCCTCCGGGTACCGGAAGACCGTGCTGCCGACCGATCCCCCGACCCGCTCCGACCGTCCCGACTGCCTCAACGCGCTCAACGCGCTGGAGTCCTACCGCAGCACCCGCCCCGGCGCGGTCGAGGCCAGGGTCACCTTCGCGCAGAGCCAGAGCGGGCCGTTCCTTCAAGAGGTCGTGCGGTGGCTGCCGGGCACCGGTGCGCGCCAGGACCTTCAGCAGGCGGCGGCCGTGCTGTCCGGGTGCGCCCGGTTCAGCATCGGCTGGAGCGACGGCATGACCGGCACTCAGCGGGTGGTGGCGCACGGTTCGGCGGGCATCGGGGACGCCTCGTGGCACGCCACGGTCACCGCGACCACCGAGACCTTCACCGTGCAGGAGACGCTGGTCCTGGCGGTCGTGGGGAAGACCCTGGTCGTGCTCAGCGAGGCGGGCAGCCCCACGGCGCCCTCCCGCTCGCGGACCGTCGCCCTGGCCCGCACCGCGGCAGCGCGCGTACCCTGACAGTCCTCCGGACCTTTTGCCGGGTCTGTCACGCCCGGCCTCCGGGACCCGGACCGCTCCCGCGTCCTGGTCCCGCCCCCACCCTCGCGGCTCTGCCGGACTGCGGCAGCCGCGTCGCCGCGACCGACGATGCTCCCGGCTCAGCCGCCTGGTCGTCGGAATCGCTCCCCGCTCCCCGCTCCCCGCCAGCCACCTCGCACACCGCTCGCAGGAACCTTTCCGCACGGAGCAACGCCATGGCCGTTCAGCAAGCGATCGTTCGTCCCCCTCGGCACCTCCCGAAACACCTCGCCCTCATCCCCGACGGGAACCGCCGCTGGGCCCGGCAGCGCGGGCTGCCCGTCGGGGCGGGATTCCGGCAGGGCGCCGCCCGGATCCCCGAAGTGCTCGGCTGGTGCGATCAGGCGGGCGTGCAGATCGTGACCCTCTGGATGCTCTCGCCGGGCAACTTACGGCGTGGCCCGGAGGAGCGCGCGGCGATGTTCGCCCTGGTCGAGGAGAGCGTCGCCGACCTGGCGAGAGCCGACCGCTGGCGGCTGCGCCCCGTCGGCGACCTGGGCCAGCTGCCCCGGCCCACGGCCGAGCTGCTGCGGGCGGCGGAGCGCACCACCCGGCAGGTGCGCGGCATGCTGGTCCGTCTCGCCGTGGCCTACAGCGGGCGCAACGCCGTGGTCTCCGCGCTGCGTTCGTATCTCAGCGGCCCCGCCGCCCGGGAGACCGGCGAGCGGATCGCGGCCACCCTGACCGCCGAGCTCATCGACGCCCATATGGCGGCCGGGGAGTGGTCGGAGCCCGACCTGGTGATCAGAACCTCGGGCGAGCAACGGATGTCCGGCTTCCTGGCCTGGCAGGCGACCGAGTCGGAGTTGTTCTTCTGCCCTGCCCTGTGGCCCGACTTCACCGAGCGGGACCTGCGGGCCGCGCTGGACTCCTACGGGGCGCGCGAACGGAGGTACGGGCGTTGAGCGCGGCGGGGGAAACGGCGGCGGGAACGTCCGTCGGCGGCGGCGCGCACCCACCGGTTCCGGTGGCGTCGGGCCGGCTGCCGGTGCTCGGTCACGCCGCGGCGCTGGCCCGGCGCCGGCTCGGCTGTCTGCAGTCCCTGCGCGCCGAAGGGGACGCCGTTCGCCTCTATCTCGGCCGCCGGCCCGTCCTCCTGCTCAACTCACCCGATCTGATACGGCGGTTGCTGGCCGCCGACGGCACGGGCGCCCTCGACAAGGGCCGCTTCTTCGACAAGATGCGCCCCGTCCTCGGCGACGGCGTCCTCACCTGCCGACCGGCCGACCACAAGGTCCAACGGCCCCTGGTGCAGCCCGCGTTCCACCAGGATCGCATCCGTCGATACGTGCGGATCATGGCCTCCGAGGCGGCCGCGACCAGCGAGGGTTGGACGGCGGGCGACACGGTCCGGGTCGACCGCGCCCTGCACGACCTGGCCCTGCGCATCGTCACCCGGTCGCTCTTCTCCTCCGCTGTCGGAGCGCGGGCCGCAGAGGTGTGTTTCACGCTGTTTCCACTGGTCAGTGCCGGTGTCGCACGCCGCACTCTGTCTCCGGTCGGCTGGTGGGAGAAGGTGCCGACCCCGGGCAACCGGCGCTTCGACGCGGCGGTGGCCCGGCTGCACCGGGTGATCGACGAGGTGGTGTCGGCCTACCGCGCGGACGACCTGGACCACGGCGACCTGCTGTCGATGCTGCTGGCCGCGCGGGACGAGGAGAGCGGCGCGGGTCTGGACGACGCCCAACTCCGCGACGAGGCACTGACCATCATGGGCGCCGGCACCGAGACGACCTCGGCGTCGCTGTCCTGGCTCTTCTATGAGCTGGACCGCCATCCCGAGTTCCGGGAGCGGGTGGAGGCGGAGGTCGACGCCGTGCTCCCCGACGGCAGCGGCCTCGGGTTCGAGCACGTACGCCGACTGCCGTACGTCCAGCAGGTGGTGAGCGAGACGCTGCGGCTGCACGCGCCGATCTGGGTGCTGATGCGCCGGGCCACCGCGCCGCTCGACCTCGGCGGCGGGGTGCGGCTGGCCCCGGGCGACGAGGTGCTGTTCAGCCCGACCGCCCTGCACCGCGATCCGACGCTCCACCCCGACCCGCTGCGCTTCGACCCGGACCGCTGGTCGCCGGAGCGCCGCGGCCGCGTCGACCGCGCCGCCTACCTTCCCTTCGGCGCCGGTTCGCGGCGCTGCATCGGGGATGTGTTCGCCCGTACCGAGCTGACGGTGATCACGGCGGCGGTGGTACGCCACTGGCGGCTCACCGCCGCGCCGGGGCTGACGGTGCGCGAGGTGGCCTCCGGCTCCCTGCAACCCGACGCCCTGCCGATGACGGCCCGACCGAGGAACGACCGCCCATGACAGAGCCGGTTGACATGCAAACGAAGGACACGGAAGCGGACGCAGGCACGGAAACGGTTACGGACGCGGGCACGGGCACGGGCACGGGCATGGAAACAGCTACGGATGCGAGCACGGGCACGGACGCAGGCATGGAAACGGTTACGGACGCAGGCACGGGCACGGACGCAGGCATGGAAACGGTTACGGACGTGGGTACGGGCACGGACGCAGGCACGGAAACGGCTACGGAAGCGGTTACGGACGCGGGCACGGTTACAGAAGCGGTTACCGAAACGGGGCTGCGGGACGCGTCGGAGGTGACCGCCTGGGCCCGCCGGCACCTGGCCGCCGCACACGCGCACCCGGCCCCCGGCCTGCCGCTGGAGCCCACCGCCTCGGGAGAGTGGGTGCTCGCTCCCGACCGGGCGACCGTGGACCGGGTCGAGGCCGAAGTGCGGGGCTGGGCCCTGGGGTCGGGCCTCTACGACCGCCGACGAGCGGCCGCGATGGCGCAGGGCCCCTGCACCCAGCTGGCCGCGACGGTGGCTCCGAACGCACCGGAGCCCCTGCTGCGCGCGCTGTCCATGTACTGGACGATGATCATCGCCTTCGACGACCAGGTCGTCGAGGCCGGCCGCCCGGCCGCCCCCTACCGGGCCGCCGTCGGCCCGATCCTGCTGGCGGGCAGGCTCCCGGAAGCGCCCGACCACTACCACCGGGCCTTCCTCGACGTCCGGGAGGCGGTGCTCGCGCTGCCCGGCGGCGCGGCGGCGCTGCCTGAGTTCACCTCGTACGTGCTGGACGCGCTGGACGGCTACGTCCACGAGTGGGAGTGGGCGCGCGCCGGACGCCTGCCGCGCTTCACCGAGTACCTCGCGGACGGGGTGGGCAGCTCCCACATCCTGCCGGGCATCGTCCTCCAGCGGCTGGAGCCGGGGCGCGGCCTGCTGCCGCCCGGCGAACCGCTGCCGCCCGCGCTCGCCGAACTGGCCCGGCTGGCCTGTCTGGTGCCGCGCCTGGAGAACGACCTGCTCTCCTTCGCCAAGGACGAGCGGGACGGCGCGCTGAACGCCTGCCGGGTGCTGGCGCAGGAGTACGGCGGCACCCCGCACGGGGCCGCGCCCGCGGTCCTGGCGACGCTCACCGCCCTGCGCGCCCGGCACGACGCCCTGCTGACCGCGCTCGACGACGACGGCCCGCACGGCGCCCAGGCGCGCGCGATCGGACAGTGGGCGGACGCCTGTTACGCCTGGTTCCTGAGCGTGGCCCGCTACGGGACGGAAGCCCGCAGAAAGCCGGAGAAACAGAAGTGACCCGAGTTACCGCGAGTGACCCGAGTTACCGCGCTGGTTACCGCGCTGGGCGCCCTGCTCGGCCGCCCCCTTCACTCGGCTCCTCGGGGGTGGCTGCCCCGGACCGGCCGTCACCGGCTCAGGTGTCCATCGGGACGCAGAGCACCGGGACGGGCGAGAGGTGGAGCAGTTTGTGGGGTGTCGCGCCCACCAGTGCACCCCGGGCGGGGCTGTCGCCCCAGCTGCCGACCACGATGAACCGCGCGTCATGGCGCGCCGCGGACTCCAGGAGGGCCTGCGCCGGCTTCTGGTCGATGATCTCGACCGTCGTCGCGACCCCGACGGCGTCGGCCGCCGCGACGGCGTGGCCGAGGGCCACGCGTCCGGCCTCGCGCACGGCCTCCTGGTGGGTCCGGTACTCGCCCCCCGGGCCTCCCGGCGCGGCGGCGCCGTAGACCAGGACGAGAGGTTCGGCCAGCGCCGCGGCCAGTTCCAGGGCCACGTGCAGGGCGCGGACCGCGCCGGGGGACTCGTCGTATCCGAGGATCACGGCCATGTCAGTGCCCCTTCCCGTGCACGAGGTCGGGATCGGCCACCTCGGGGCGCTCCGACCAGAAGGCCGGAGACATCAGCCGCCACACGACCATGAGGACCACGCCTGCGACGGCGATGCCGATCCCGATGACGAGCGGCGGTCCGAGACCGAACCATGAGACGCCGCTGTAGGAGTTCGCGGGGTCCGCCATGTCGCTGACGGACTCGACCAGCAGCCAGGCGAGCAGCCCCGCGCCGACGAGCGGGCCGAGCCCGATCAGGACGAAGTTGTGGAGACTCTCCGTCAGATGGCGGCGGTAGTACACGGCACAGGCGACCCCGGTGAGCGCGTAGTAGAAGGCGATCAGCAGCGACAGCGCGGTGAGGGAGTCGAACAGGGCGTTGGAGCTGATCTCGTTGACCAGGACGTACCAGGCGATGGCGATGCCGGCGACCCACCAGGTGCTGACGTCGGGCGTGCGGAAGCGTGGATGGATGTGGGCGAAGTGCCGGGGCAGCGCGTGCCGGCGTGCCATGGACAGGGCTGTGCGGGACGCAGGGATGATCGTCGTCTGCGTCGAGGCCAGCGCGGAGGTGGAGACGGCGAGCAGGACGACCCAGTCCCAGTCCCCCATCGCCTCGCCTGCCAGCAGCGCGAAGACGAACTCCTCTTCTCCCGCGTTCTCCGTCAGATAGGTCGTTCCGGCGTAGGCCACGACGGCGAAGGCGACGGAGACATAGGTCACCAGGAGCACGACGGTCGACCAGACGGCGGCCTTGCCGGGCGCGCTGGCGGGGTCCTCGGTCTCCTCGGTCAGATTGACCGCCGACTCCCAGCCCCAGTAGATGAACACGCCCAGCAGCAGAGCGGCCGTGAGCGAGGCGCCTCCGGCGCCGAAGGGGTTCAGCCACTTGATCGACGGGTCGACGGAATCGGACATCCCCTTGTCGGCGTAGACGCGGTAGAGCGCCACGACGGCGAAGGCGAGCAGACAGGCGACCTGGGCGAGGATGAGGACATTCTGCACCCGGGCGGAGATCTCGGTGCCCACGACGCACACGGCGGTCATCACGATGATGAGCAGCACCGCGAGCAGTCGGCGCACGAAGTCGTTGTCGGCCCAGCTGTCGAGGCCGACGGCGAGCAGGGCGAAGGTGACGGCGACGTCCGCCAGCGACCCGACGACCAGGACCCCGGTCATCGCGATGGCCCAGCCGCCGAGCCAGCCCGCCCACGGCCCCATGGCGCGCGTGACCCACGAGAAGGTCGTTCCGCAGTCCTGGTCGACCTTGTTGAGGTAGTAGAACGCCGACGCGATCAACAGCATCGGTACGAACGACGCCACCATCACGCCGGGGGCGTAGACGCCGACGAGGACCACGACCGGGCCGACGACCGCGGCCAGCGAGTATGCGGGCGAGGTGGAGTTGAGCCCGATGACGAGTGCGTCGACGAACCCGATCGCGTCGGCCTTCAGCCCCTCCGGTGGCCGTGCGTCCACACTGCTGTCCGCCATACGCCCTCACCTCGCTCGTGGGTACCTGCGGTCATCCAACAGGGACTCCGCGGGTTCCCCGTGGCACGAGCGCGGTGCGGGACCGCGTTTCACTCGGCTGCCCGGCCCGACGCCTTCAGCCGACGGCGGCGGCCGCGCCCCTGGGGCTCGGCGGCCGCTCCCGCGCCCCGGCTGCCCGACGTCGAGCCGCGCATCGAGCACGGAGGCGCCCCCAGACCAACGCTCTGAACAGCCCCCTTGCGTGGACCCTTCCGTGAGGCGGAAGAGGTATTGCGGTGCCGCGACGCCCTTCCCGACGATGTCGCCACCACCCAACGACGGGAGCCGCAGTCATGCCGCACACGACCGCCTTCGCCAGGAACCAGTGGTACGTCGCCGCCTACAGCCACGAGGTCGGGCGCGAGGGACTGCTCGGCCGGACGATCCTCGGTGAGCCGCTCGTCTTCTACCGGACCGAGGAGGACGGGACGCCCGTCGCGCTGCACGACCGGTGTGTGCACCGCCGGTTCCCGCTCTCCGAGAGCCGGCTCGACGGCGACCGCATCGTCTGCGGCTACCACGGCTTCACGTACGACACGACCGGCGCGTGCGTGTACGTGCCGGGGCAGAAACGCATCCCGCGCACCGCCCGGGTCGCCGCCTACCCGGTCGTCGAGCAGGACGCCCTGGTGTGGGTGTGGATAGGCGACCCGGCCCTGGCCGACCCGCAGACGATCCCGCGCGCCCGGCACCTGGACTCCCCCGGCTGGACGACCGTCCGCGGCATGGAGCCCATCGACGCCGACTACGGCCTGCTCGTCGACAACCTCCTCGACCTCTCCCACGAGACGTACCTGCACGGCGGCTACATCGGCACCCCGGAGGTCGCGGAGACGCCGATCACCACCGAGGTCGACGAGGGCGCCGGCATCGTACGGGTGAGCCGGCACATGGACGACGCCGAGTGCCCGCCCTTCTACGCGAGGTCCACCGGCATCGAGGGGCGGATCACCCGCTGGCAGGACATCGAGTACCACGCGCCGTGCCTCTACCTGCTGCACAGCCGCATCGCGCCGGTGGGCGTGCTGCCCGAGGCGGACGGCAGCGACCCGAACGGCTTCCACACCGAGATCACCTACGCCATCACACCGTCGGACGACGGCAAGGTGTACGACTTCTGGATGGTCTCGCGGGACTGGGCGACGGACGACGACGAGGTCACCGAGTTCCTGCGGGGCAACAACCACACGGTGGTCATGCAGGACGTCGACGCGCTCAACCTCCTTCAGCGCACGCTCGGTTCGGAGCGGTCCGGCTACCAGGAGCTGAGCATCAACATCGACACCGGGGGCCTCGCCGCCCGCCGTATCCTCGCCCGGCTGGTGGAGGAGGGCGACAAGCCGATGGAGAAGGTCGGATGAGCTCCCCGACGGGCGAGATCTACCGCGTCGACTGGCTGCCGGGCACCGATGTCCTGCACGGCACCTGTCACTGCGGCGCCGAGCACGCCTCGCAGGACCCGATCGAGATGTGGGAGTGGATGCTCGGCCACCCCGAAGGACACGAGCCCCAAGGGCACGAGTCGCAAGAACATGAGCCGCAAGGAACCGAACCGCGAGGAAGCACGCCATGAGTGACGTGTACGAAGCCGAACTCGTCGTTGAGTGGCGGGAGTTCGCGGCCGACGGCGTGCTCGCCCTCACCCTGCGCCATCCGCTGGGCGAGCCGCTCCCGGCCTGGGAGCCGGGCGCCCACATCGACGTGGTCCTCGGCCCGGGTCTGGAGCGGCAGTACTCGCTGTGCGGCGACCCGGCCGACCGTGCCGCCTGGCGGATCGCGGTGCTGCGCGAGCCGGCCGGGCGGGGCGGCTCCGCGCAGGTGCACGAGCAGGTGCGGCAGGGGGACAAGGTCCGGGTGCGCGGCCCGCGCAACCACTTCGCGCTGCGTCCGGCGCCCGGCTACCGCTTCGTCGCGGGCGGGATCGGGATCACCCCCGTGCTGCCGATGCTGGCGGCGGCCGAGGCGGCGGGCGCCGAGTGGAGCCTGCTCTACGGCGGTCGCAGCCGCGCCTCCATGGCGTTCACCGGGGAGTTGGCGGGCTACGGCGACCGGGTCACCGTAGCCCCGCAGGACGAGAGCGGCCTGCTCGACCTCGGTTCGGTGCTCGACACGCTACCGGAGGGGACCCTCGTCTACGCCTGCGGTCCCGGGCCGCTGCTGGACGCCGTCGAGGAGCGCTGCCCGGCCGGCGCGCTGCATGTGGAGCGGTTCCAGGCAAAGGAGCAACCAGCGGGCCAGGACGGCGAGTTCGAGGTCGAGCTCGCGCAGAGCGGCCACACGCTGACGGTCGCGCCGGGCGTCTCCGTGCTGGACACCGTGCGCGCGGCCGGTGTCGAGGTGCTCTACTCCTGCACGGAGGGCACCTGCGGCACCTGCGAGACCGACGTCCTGGAGGGCGAGCCGGAGCACCGGGACTCCGTCCTCAGCCCGGAGGAACGGGAGGCCGGGGAGACGATGATGATCTGTGTGTCCCGGTGTCGGGGGAAGCGGCTCGTGCTGGATCTGTGACCCGCAGATCGGCCTCGATCCGTGCCACGGCCGCCAGCAGCGGCGGGAGCAGCTCGCGGCGGGCCGAGGCCGCCGAGGTCCGGCCGGCGTGGACGGCTATGTTCACGCCGGCCACCACCGTGCCCTCCCGGCCGCGCACCGGGGCGCCGACCGACCGCAGCCCCTCCTCCAACTCCTGGTCGACGAGGGCGTATCCCTGCCGTCGCACCCGGACCAGTTCCGCCCGCAAAGCGTCCGGCGTGACGAGCGTCCGCGCGGTGAGCGGGCGCAACTGCGTGCGGGCGAGCCGGACTTCGAGCTCCGCCTCCGGCAGGGCGGCGAGCATGACCCGGCCCACCGAGGTGACGTGCGCGGGGAAACGGGTGCCGACGGTGATGACCGCGGACATGATGCGGGCGGTCGGCACCCTGGCCACGTAGACGATGTCGTCGCCGTCGAGGACGCACAGCGACGACGACTCCTTCACCTGTGCGACGAGTTGCTCCAGGTGCGGCTCTGCGACCTGAGGAAGCGTCAGGCCCGCCAGGTAGGCGTAGCCGAGTTCCAGCACGCGCGGGGTCAGCCGGAACAGCCTGCCGTCGCTGTGCACATAGCCCAGGTCGGCGAGGGTGAGCAGGAGGCGGCGGGCGGCCGCCCTGGTCAGGTCGCAGGCGCGGGCCACCTCGCTGAGCGTGCGCTCGGGATGCTCGGCGTCGAAGGATCGGATGACCGCGAGACCCCGCTCGAAGGACCTCACGAAGTGCGGTTCTCGGGCCGTTCCGGACATGCCGCCCCCCAACTGTCAACAATTTCGTCAGCCAAGCCCATTGACCCCGTCGGACGGCGGGCTCTACGTTCCCTGCACGCCAATTGAGCACTACTGTGCGGTGTGCGCACAGCCTGTCGGAACCCGTTGTCTGCACAGGAGGAGCCTTGCGTCGTCTGCTCGCCGGTCTCGCGACCGGCACCATCCTGCTCGCCACGGCGGCCTGTGGCTCGTCCGACGACTCCGGTACGTCCACCGGGAGTTCGTCGTCCGGAGGCGTCACGACCGTCAAACTCGGCCTCATCCCCATCGTCGACGTGGCGCCCGTCTATCTGGGCGTCAAACAGGGGTTCTACGAGAAGCACGGCCTGAAACTGTCGATCACCACCGCGCAGGGCGGCGCGGCCATCGTGCCCGGAGTCGTCAGCGGGCAGTTCCAGTTCGGGTTCAGCAACATGACCTCGCTCATGGTCGCCCAGTCCAACAGCGTTCCCGTGCAGGCCGTTTCGAACGGCATCGCGTCAACGGGCGTGCAGGGCAAGGACTTCGGGGCGATCACCGTGAAGAAGGACAGCCCGATCAAGTCCGCGAAGGACCTGGAGGGCAAGAAGGTCGCCATCAACACCCTGAAGAACATCAACGAGACCGCGGTGCGCGAGTCCGTGCGCAAGGCGGGCGGCGACCCGGACAAGGTGGACTTCGTCGAGCTGGCCTTCGACCAGATGGCCGCCGCCCTGGACGGCGGGCAGATCGACGCCGCGATGGTGGTGGAGCCGGCGCTCGCCACCGTCAAGAGCCAGGGCGGTGTGGAGATCGCCTCGCCGCTGGTGGACGTGGCCCCGAACCTCACCGTCGCCATGTACTTCACCTCCACCCAGTACGCGCAGCAGAACCCGGAGGTGGTGAAGAAGTTCCAGGAGGCCACCGCCGAGTCCCTCGCCTACGCCGACTCCCACCCCGACGAGGTCCGGCAGATCGTCACCACGTACACCAAGATCCCGGCGGCGGTCCTGGCCCAGGTGACGCTGCCCAAGTGGCCCGCCGAGGCGAACCGTTCGTCGATCGAGGCGCTGGAGAAGCTGGGCGAGCAGGACAAGCTCTTCAAGACGACCCCGGACCTGGACAAGCTGCTGCCGTGAAGGGAGCGAATCTCGCACTCGGTGCGACCGGGCTCGCGGCCTTCCTCGCCCTGGGCGAGGCGGTGCCGCGGCTCGGCCTGGTCAAAGAGGCCTACTTCCCGCCGACGAGCCGTATCGCCGGCGCCCTCGCCGACGAACTCGCCGAACCCGCGTTCTGGACCGCGCTCGGCGACACCCTCACCGGCTGGGCGCTGGGCCTGACGATCGCGGTGTGCGCCGGGATCCTGACCGGCGTGACCGTCTCGGTCGTCCCGCATCTGCGCGCGGCGACGGCCTCGACGATCGAGTTCCTGCGCCCGATCCCGTCGGTCGCCCTGATCCCCCTCGCTGTGCTGCTGTACGGCACCGAACTGCGCTCGGTCCTCCTGCTGGTCGTCTACGCCTCCTTCTGGCAGATACTGATCCAGGTCCTGTACGGCGTCCAGGACGTCGACCCGGTCGCCGAGGAAACCGCCCGCTCCTACGGGCTCGGCCCGTGGGCGCGCGTGAGGTACGTGCTGTGGCCGACCGCGCTGCCGTACGTCATGACCGGCGTGCGGCTCGCGGCGGCCGTCGCGCTGATCCTGACCATCACCACCGAACTCGTCATCGGCGCCCCGGGGTTGGGGGCGCGCATCGCCGTCGCACAGACCTCGCAGGCGGTGCCCGAGATGTACGCGCTGGTCGTCGTCACCGGAGTGCTCGGGCTGCTGATCAACGTGGGCGCCCGGACGGTGGAGCGGCAGGCGCTGGCCTGGCATCAGTCGGTGCGCGGGGAGGTGGCGGTGTGAGGTCGCGGGGAGGTGTCGGTGTGCGGCGGTTCCTGCTGCGGCTGCTGCTCACGCTCGGTCTGCCGGCCGTCCTGGTCACGGCGTGGTGGCTGGCGTCCGACGGCAGCACGAACGTGTACTGGCCGCCGCTGCGCACGATCCTGGAGGCGTTCCCCGACGTGTGGACGCGCGAGCGGCTGCGCACGGACGTCCGGCCCAGCGTGCTGCGGCTGGCGGGCGGTTACGCGACGGCGGCCGTCGTCGGGATCGGGCTGGGCACGGTCATCGGCTCCTACCGGCGGGTGCGGGCGGTGTGCGAGCCGGTCCTGGAGTTCCTGCGGGCCGTGCCGCCGCCGGTCCTGGTGCCGATCATCATGCTGTTCGCGGGCATCGGCGACACCATGAAGGTCGTCGTGATCGCGAGCGGCTGTGTGTGGCCGGTGCTGCTCAACACGGTCGAGGGCGTGCGGGCGGTGGACCCGGTGATGGCGGAGACGGCCCGCAGCTACGGCATCACGGGCGTCGCCCGGCTGCGCCACGTGATCCTGCCGTCGGCGAGTCCGCAGATCTTCGCGGGGCTGCGCCAGGCGCTGTCGATCGGGATCATCCTGATGGTCATCAGCGAGATGTTCGCCGCCAGCAACGGGCTCGGCTTCACCATCGTGCAGTTCCAACGGGGGTTCGCCATCCCCGACATGTGGACCGGGATCCTGGTGCTCGGTCTGCTGGGCTTCGTGCTGTCGGTGCTGTTCCAGGTCGTCGAGCGTCGGGTGCTCGGCTGGTACCACGGTCTGCGCGCCTCCACCCGGCGGTCCCCGTGACCGACGTGAACCTCGCGAAAGGGCGGTCCATGCTCGACGTACGCGGCTTGCGGAAGGTCTACGAGGGGTCCGGGCGCCGGGTCGAGGCGGTGCGCGACCTGACCTTCACGGTCGAAGCGGGCGAACTCGTGTGCCTGGTGGGCCCGTCGGGCTGCGGCAAGACGACCCTGCTGAAATGCATGAGCGGACTGCTCGCGCCGTCCGGCGGCGAAGTGCTCCTGGCGGGACGGCCGGTGACCGGACCGCCGCCCGGCATGGCGTTCGTCTTCCAGGAGTACGGGCGGAGCCTCTTCCCCTGGATGCGGGTCGGCGAGAACATCGAACTCCCCTTGAAACAGAAGAAGTTGGCGATGTCACGGCGGCGGGAGCTGGTCGCCGACGCCCTGGAGTCGGTGGGGCTGGCGGACGCGGCCCACGCCTATCCGTGGCAGTTGTCCGGCGGCATGCAGCAACGGGTGGCGATCGCCCGGGCGCTCGCGTACGAGCCCCAAGTCCTGCTGATGGACGAGCCGTTCGCGGCGGTCGACGCGCAGACCCGGGCCGACCTGGAGGACCTCGTACGGGGCCTGTGGCGCGAGCGCGGGATCACCATCCTGTTCGTCACGCACGACATCGACGAGGCCGTCTACCTCGGCGAGCGGGTCGTCGTCCTGTCCGCCTCCCCGACGGTCGTCCAGGAGCAGCTGAAGGTCGATCTCCCGCCGGAGCGCGACCAGTTGCACACCCGGGTGGCCCCGCGCTTCGCCGAACTGCGCACCCATGTGTACGAGCAGATCCAGGCGGCGAAGCGAGGGACTCCCGTGGACCGCGTCACGAAGACGGACGCGCCCCCGCCGCACTGAACCCGCGCGCGCTGAGCTTGGGCGCGCCGGGCGGGGGTCGCCGAGCGTGAGCCCGCCGGGCGGGGGTCGCCGACCAGGCGCCGTCGGCGACCTGAACGCCGACGGTGCCCGGTCGGGCCTCGGGGGACGTCAGGCCTCGGGAGCCGGCACCACGCTGAGGTGGGTCGCGATGCGCCGCGCGGAGCGCGTTCTGCGCGGCGCGAGCGCCGGCCGGTTGTCGCGCAGGACCATGGTCAGCCGGGTGTACCCCATGTCCTGAAGGGTCCGCGGCGTGTCGCCCACGATGCGGCACTCGGTGGCGCCCCAGCGCGGGTCCGGGTGCTGCACCAGGCGCACCGCCCCGTCGTGCTCGACGGCCGTCTCGCCGACCGCGCGGATCCAGTGCGGAAGCCCGTGCCGGTAGGCGGCCTCCATGATCGGGTCCTGTGCGATGTCGCGGCGGATCGCCTGGAGCCCGTGGTCGTGGCCGTTGCGCTCCACCGCCGCCGCGAAACCGGCGAGCATCGGCAGGCACCAGCCGGCCTCGTGGTCGCCGAGGACCGAGGACGCGTCGGGATGGAAGAGGACGAACCGCAGGAAGTTCTCGCCCGGCAGAGCCGTCGGATGCGGGCTGACGTCGCGGAAAAGTGACGCGAAAGCGGTGTTGGAGAGCACGACGTCCCAGCGGTGGTCGAGGACCACGGACGGGAAGGGGACGGCTTCCAGATATGTGGCGTAGTCCTGCAGATACGCCTGAGCCTCGAGACTCTCGGGGACGGGCCGCGGTACGGACCGCTGCCTTCCTGCCTGATATGCCATCGGGAGGTCACCCCTCTTGCCTATGCGGCCTTCACGCGGCGCCCCGATCCTGCTGCCCGGACGCTCGGCGTGTCAACTATCGTGGCATTCCGTGCTCGTTGACGGCTGAAATTGGCCACAGTTGTGGCGAGACCTGGATGTGAGTTCGAAATAACCGTTACTCTCCACGCAGTTCACCGCGACCGTCTGTACGGTGAGCGAGTGCCTGTGTGAGAGGGACGTGAGAGACCTAGGAGACCTGACGGTGTCGGAGGATGGCTTCGAGGTTCCGGGCGCCACGGCGACGGTGCTGCTGTCGGCCGTCGTCGCCCGTGTCGCCGCGCTCGCCGACCGGCTCGGCGTACCGCACGCGGAGGTCTTCGGCACCGGGCGGCTGTCCGTCGCCTCCGGCGTCCCGGAGTCCGTGGTCAAGGCCCTGCTGAGCGGCCGCGCCGCCGGCGAGCCCGATGTACAGGCCCGCTTCCTGCAGCGCCTCGACCTGCTGCGCCGCACCCGGCTCAAGCCGAACGGCCGCAAGTACACCCAGCAGGAGATCGCCGACGGCGCCGGCATGTCGCGTCAGCAGGCGGGCGCCCTCATCAACGGCGACCGGCGTCCCACGATGGAGCACTGCGACGCCCTGCAGCGGTTCTTCCGCGTCCACGCGGGGTTTCTGACGGCCGAGGACCCGGAGGCGCTCGCGGGGGCCCTGCAGCACACCGAGCAGGAGCTGCTGCAGAAGCTCGCCGCACGCGAGGCGGCCGCGGCGGCCGAGGACCCGCTGGAGCGGCTGCTCCAGGACCACGGCGTCCGCGGCATCGCGTGGCGGGCCGCTCAGCTGCCCACCGACCAGCACCGCGACAAGGTCGCCGAGTGGCTGGACATGCTCCTGGAGAGCGTGAAGCGGCCCGAGTCGTGATCGGGGGGAGAAGGGTGAACATCGCCAAGGAAATGCGCCGTCTCAGCGGCGAACTGGTTGCGGAACTGGCCCTCGCGGCCCCGGCCGCGCCCGCCGAGCTGTACACCGCCCTGTGCGACGGGATGAGCAGACGGCGCGGTCGCCCCGTCCACTTCCGGATGGCCCCCTTCCCCGCCGACACGGCCAGCGGGCTGTGGCTGGACATGGCCGACCAGGACCTGGTCGTCATCGAGGAACGCACCGCACCCGACCACCAGTTGGTCATCCTGGGCCACGAACTGTGGCACATGAAGGCGGGGCACTGCGGTCATCACGTCAAGGGCGCCGCGGTCGCGGCCCGGTTGCTCACCGACGGCGCGGACCTCCAGGCGACGGTGCGCAGCGTCGCCGCGCGCACCCGGTTCGACCTGGCCGACGAGAGGGAGGCCGAGAGCTTCGGCCTGCTGCTGGCCAGCAAGTGCCGTACCTGGCTGCCGGGTTCGTCTCCGCGGGGGCGCGGGCAGCGCGATCACCTGGCGGGCCGGATCGGGACGTCGCTGGGCTACCTGGGGCCGCAGAACTGACCTCCCGGCGGGTCGGATCCCCGACGCGGTGTCCCCGACGCGGATCGTCGAAGCGGGTCGCCGAAGGGGATCGCCGAAGGGGATCGCCGAAGGGGATCGCCGACGCAGGTTCGCCCGGTCAGGTCGCGCTGCGCTCGCTCGCCTCGCGCAGGTCCTGTCCCGCGCCGTCCGGCAGGCCCGTCGGCCCCGTCCCCGGACGGCCCTCGCGCAGAAGTTCGCGCCAGCGGTCGCGGCTCCAGTCGGCCGGGGCCGTCGTACGGGTGAACTCCTCGACGAGGGCGCGGAATCGGGCCGGGTCGCTGTGGAACGGGAAGTGGCCGGCGCCCTCGAAGATCTCCAGTCGGCTGCCCGGCATCGCCTCGTGGGCGCGGTACGCGTGCCGCACGGGCACCACGCTGTCCCGGTCCCCCCACAGCAGCATCGTCGGCATGCCGGCCGTCAGATAGCAGCGGTCGAGCATGGTCACGACCTGGCCGCGCCAGTCGACGACCGCGCGCAGAGTGCGGATGAAGGCGCTGCGGGAGGTTTCGTCCGGCAAGGCATCTACCAGGTGGAGCAAGTCGGGGGCGTCCTGGCCGAGATCGGTGTCCAACAACTCCATCAGCTTGACGACGAGACCGACTTGGAGTCGGGCACCGGGCAATCGCAGGGCGGACAGCGCCAGTTGCGCGCCCGGCAGTGAGACCAGCCGTAGCGCGGGGTTGACCTCGCGACCGACTCCGCCCGCGCTGACGAGGATCAGCCGCTCGGTGCGCTCGGGGAACTGGTAGGCGAACTGCATCGCCACTCCCCCGCCCAGCGAGTGCCCGACCAGGGTCGCCGACTCCACGCCGAGCGCGGACAGCAGATCGCGCAGGCCGTTGGCGTACGCGGCCACCGAGTAGTCGGCACGCGGCTTGTCGGACGCACCGTGGCCGAGGAGGTCGGGGGCGATGACGGTGTGCGTTCGCGCCAGATCGGGAATCAGCTCGGCCCAGGTCGCCGAGGAGTCGCCGATGCCGTGGATGAGGACCAGCGCCGGTCCCTGGCCGGCCATCCGGAAGGCACGTCGGTAGCCGTGCACCACCCGGTGGCGCAGCTCCAGTTCTCCGTCGCCCACCGGGCGCAGCCGTGCGGCGCGCGCCGGGCGCCACTGCGGGACGTCGACCACCCGCTCGCCTCCTGTTCCACCGGCCTGCGGCGGTCCGCCGAAGGCCCTTCCGATCAGCGTAGGACGCCTTTCCCCCAGGGGATTTCGGACAGGTTTCGCCTCCGCTAAGCGGGCGAACCGACGTGGAGGACGGCCGGATTGTCAGTGGTGCCCGGCAAGCTGGGGAGTGCGCCGCCGCACGGGGGCGTACGCGCCGTCGGGGCGCGTGGGAGACGACGCCGACGCGGGGAGAGCCGACCGATGCCCACTGCCGTACTGACCGACCGCGAGCGCACCGCCGTACAGGCCTACCTGCGGCTGCTGCACACCGTACGGGCCGCCTTCGGGGACGAGGGAGCCGACCAGGGCGTCGGCGCCGCCGGGCCCCCGCACGACCGGCTGCCGCCCGTGGTCCCGCCCGCCGTCCTGGCCGAGGCGGAACAGGCCCTGGCGGAGGCGGGCCTGGCCGGAAACGAGCAGGAGTTCTTCCACCTGCTGCACCACTGGTGCCCCGGCCCATGACGCCTCGGCCCATGACACCCCGGGCCGTCGCCGCGGGCCTGACAGATCGTGCCTGCCCCGGCCCGTGACGCCGTCGTGCACCCGCCCTCGTGCGTGGTGGACCGTACCGCCCTGGCTCGGTCCACCACCCGCGCAGCCCCGGCCGAGGCATCGCCACGGCCGACGACGACCGGCGGTCTTTCCCGCTGCCGCGCCGTGACACCGCCGGGCGCGCCTCCGGCGTGAGGGACCGTCGCCGACGAGCCTGGGCCCGCCGCGGCGTCCGGCCGGTCGCCTCCCGGCCCGGGCAGGCCAGCAGGTGGTCGCCGCAGGTGTGTGTGGACGACGGCCGCGCCCAGATCCGTCGGGGCTGGGCCGAACGCCGAACGCCGCCCCAACCCGACCCGGGCCGCTACGGCGGCCGACCGGCGGTCGCCCCCCGGCCGAGGCCCGGCAGCCTGCGGGAGGTCGCCGCAGGCATGGGGCTGCGACGGGCCGCGCCCAGATCCGTCGGGGTGCGGCCGGACGCCGCTCACCGCCCCGCCCCGACCCGGGCCGCTGCGGCGGCCGACCGGCGGTCGCCCTCCCGGCCGAGGCCCGGCAGCCTGCGGGTGGTCGCCGCAGGCGTGGGGCTGCGACGGCCGCGCCCAGGTACGTCGGGGCTCGGCCGAACGCCGCCCCGCCCCGCCCCGCCCCGGGCCGCCCCGGCCGGGGGCCGGGCGGGCTGACAGGCGGTGGTCGGGCTCCTCAGGCGTGGTGGATGGTGACCGCCGTGGCCACCAGGCCGTGGCGGACGGTCCAGCGGCCGTCGAAGTGGCCGAGCCGGCGGTCGCCGACCACGGGTCCGGGCACGAGGAGCCGGGCCCGGAAGGCACCCTGCGAGAGGCCGGCGGGGCCGGCGGCCTCGGCGGTGATGTCGATGTCGGCCTCGCTGAAGTCCAGCCACTTGCGGGTGAGGGGGAACCACGCCTTGTAGACGGACTCCTTGGCGCTGAACAGCAGCCGGTCCCAGTGCACCGCGGGACGCTCCGCGGCCAGCCGGCCGAGCCGCTCCGCCTCCGCGGGCAGGGCGACGGCGGACAGCACGCCCTCCGGCAGCGGTGCGTGGGGCTCGGCGTCGATGCCGAGGGAGGCCAGATCGTCGGCCCGGACGAGCGCCGCGCCGCAGTAGCCCTCGCAGTGGGTCATGCTGCCGGTCAGGCCGTCCGGCCACTGCGGGGCGCCGCGCTCGCCGGGCAGCACGGGCTGCGGTGGCACGCCGAGCTTCTCCATGGCGCGCCGGGCGCAGGCGCGCACGACGGTGAACTCGCGCCGCCGCTTGTCGACCGCCCGCGCCACCAGCGCCTCCTCCTGCGGGTACAGCGGGCTGTCCCCGAACTCCCGGACGCCCTCCTCGCCGAAGGCCTCCACCGCCACCGCCGACGCCGGCAACAGTTCCTCGATCACTTCGCCTCGGCCTCCCTGGGCAGGATGCGCCGCAGCCGGCCCGGAGGCCGCGACCGCTTGCGCCATTCGCGGGGGTAGCCCACCGACACCTCCTCGAAGCGGACGCCCTCGTGCCAGGTGGTCCGCGGAATGTGGAGGTGGCCGTAGACCATGGTCTCGATGCGGAACCGGCGGTGCCAGTCCGCGGTCAGTTCGGTGCCGCACCACATGGCGAACTCGGGGTGCCACAGCACGTCCATCGGATGCCGGTGCAGCGGGTAGTGGTTGACCGGGACGACGGGCAGGTCGTCCGGGAGTTCGGCGAGCCGGCGTTCGGTCTCGGCGACCCGCGCCCGGCACCACGCCTCGCGGGTGGGATACGGGTCGGGGTGCAGCAGATACTCGTCGTTGCAGACGATCCCGGTGCCCTCCGCGTACGCGAGCCCCTCCGCCTTGGTCGTGCAGCCGGCCGGCAGGAACGAGTAGTCGTAGAGCAGGAACAGCGGTGCGACGACCACCGGGCCGCCGGGCCCCTCCCACACCGGGTAGGGGTCCTCGGGCGTCGTCACGCCCAGGTCGCGGCAGACCTCGACGAGGTGCTCGTAGCGGGCGACCCCGCGCAGGGCGACCGGATCCTTCGGATGGGTCCACAGCTCGTGGTTGCCGGGCGCCCAGACGACCTTGCGGAACCGGCTCGCGAGCGTCTTCAGCGCCCAGCGGATGTCGGCCACGTTCTCCGAGACGTCGCCGGCGACGAGCAGCCAGTCCTCGTCCGACTCCGGGGCCATCGCCTCGACCAGAGCGCGGTTCTCGGGATATCCGATGTGCAGATCGCTGATGGCCAACAGTTGTCCGCCGGATGGTCCGGCTCGTCGCTCTGCGTCACCGGCCGTCGTCTTCACCCTGCGCCCCCGCTCACGTCGCCCACGCTCCGCATCCTCACGAACACACCAGTGTCACCACGAGAACACATTCACGCCTGCGGTTCAAGGTCGGATCGGACCGCCCGCCCGGCCCGCACCGGCCGCCACCTGCGCCGGAGCACGTCACTACCCGACGGGACGCCCCACGTGAACAAGATCGGAAAATCCGTAACACGCGCGTTGCACGCCGCACCCCCGAGACACCGTATGATCGCCCCAACACCACCGCCATGGACGTCCCTTCCGCAGGGCGGTTTTGGTGACCCACCATTCCCCCTGCCCGGGCCGGGCCTGCTTCGCCCTGCCCGCGAACCGTGAAAGGCGGCCTCGCATGGTCTCTCGCGTACGCGTCTGGCTCAACCGCACGTACGCGGAGAACGTGTTCTTCACGGATCAGCTGCGACGAAATCCCAGCGATCGAGCCGTCGAGATCCATGCCACGCACGGTGACGCCGACTCTCCCGTGCTGGCCGCCGCCGACACCGCCGAGCTGGAGCCGGAGGGCCTCTCCCCGGCCGCGTACGTCGAGTACGCGCTCGCCCAGTGCAAGCGCCGCCGCATCGACGTGTTCGTGCCCCGGCTGAACCAGTCGGCCGTCGTGGCGCACCGCGCCGACTTCGAGGCGATCGGCACCGCGCTGCTGGCCCCGCCGCCGGAGGCCGTCGCCGTCTTCCACGACAAGGTGATCGCGTACGAGGCCGTGCAGGCGATCGGCGTGCCCGTGCCGCCGTGGTACCGGGCCCGCTCGGCGGACGAACTCGTCGCCGCCGTCGAGGAGTTGGAGGGGGCCGGACACAAGCCCTGCTTCAAGCCGGCGTCCGGCGCGGGCGGCGTGGGCTTCCGCATGATCACCCGGGCCCCGTTCTCGCTCATGCACCTCAACGGGTTCCCGAGCGCGTACGTCCAACTGGACATGGTGGTCGAGGCGTTGAAGCAGTCCGACGAGCCGGTCGACCTGCTGGTCATGCCCCGTCTGGAGCAGCCGGAGGTGTCCGTGGACTGCCTCACCGGCCCCGACAACGTCCTGCGGATGGCCATCGGCCGGACGAAGAACGGCCGTCGCCGCGGCTTCACGCTGCACGAGCAGTGGCTGGAGCCCGCGCGTCTGATCGCCGAGGGCTTCGGGCTGCACTACCTGTCCAACATCCAGTTCCGGATGTTCGGCGACCGGCCGGTGCTGATGGACGTCAACACCCGTCCGGCCGGCGGGCTCCACCAGCTGTCGCTGTGCGGCGTCAACGCGCCCTGGGCGGCCGTGCAGTTGGCGCTCGGCGAGGACCCGGGCGAGATCGTGCCGCCGTTCCTGGGGCAGGACTACACGGTGGTGTCGGGCCCGCGGCCGCTGCGCGCGGTCTCGCTTCCGCACCAGCGGATGGACGAGACCCCCGAGCCGCGGCTGCCCGCCATGCCCGCGCCTGCCGACTCCGTCGAGGTGACGACCGCGGGCGCGGCGGAGGCCCTGCAGCACTAGGCAACACGCCTCAGCACTAGGCAAACGCCTCAGTACCAGGCAGCACGCCTCAGAGAACTGAATCTCCTCTCACCGGTATGGACCAATTCCGTCTGTCGTCTTGACAGGCGGATTGGTCCATACCAACTTTGTTGCGCACCCTCCTGCACACTCCCCTGCACTCCCGAACACCCCCATACCTTCAGGGAGATCGCCTGCGCACCACATCTCTCGGACGCCCCTGGCGTCGATTCCTCGCCCTGCTCGGCACCGCCGGACTCGCCCTCGCCGGGGCCGTCGCCCTGCCGGGCACCGCTCAGGCCGCGAACGTGCTCACCAACCCCGGCTTCGAGTCGGGCGCCGTCTCGCCCTGGTCCTGTACCGGCAACCTGGGTTCGATCGTCTCCACGCCCGTGCACGGCGGCTCCAAGGCCCTCGCGGGCGCGGTGAGTTCGAGCGACCTCGCCAAGTGCAGCCAGACCGTCGCCGTCCGGCCGAACACCGCCTACGCGCTGACCGGCTGGGTGCGCGGCTCCTACGTCTACCTCGGCGTCGACGGCGGCGCCTCGACCTGGACGTCGTCGCCGTCGGCGTACAGCCCGCTGTCGGTGTCCTTCACCACCGGGGCCGCGCAGACCAGCGCCACGATCTATGTGCACGGCTGGTACGCCCAGGGCACGTACCAGGCCGACGACATCAGCCTCGACGGGCCCGGCGGGGGCGGCGGTTCGGACACCCAGGCGCCGACCGCGCCCGGCGCGCTGACCTCGACCGGCAAGACGTCGTCCAGCGTGTCGCTGTCCTGGAGAGCCTCGACCGACAACGTCGGCGTCACGGCCTACGACGTCTACCGCGGGTCCGCGAACGTCCTCACCGTGTCCGGTACGTCCGCCACGGTCAGCGGGCTGTCCGCGAGCACCGGCTACACCTTCACGGTGAAGGCGCGCGACGCCGCCGGGAACACCTCCGCGGCCTCCAACTCCGTGTCCGTCACCACGAACGCGGGCGGCGGGGGCGGCACCGGGTTCAAGCAGGCGGCGCCCTATCTGTTCGAGGGCTGGGGCGATCCGCCGAGCGCGACCACGGTCATGAACGCGACCGGCGTCAAGTGGTTCACCATGGCGTTCATGCTGGACGGCGGCGGCTGCAACCCGATGTGGGACAGCACCCGTCCGCTGACCGGCGGGGTCGACCAGAGCGTCATCAACCAGATCCGCTCGGCGGGCGGTGACATCGTGCCGTCGTTCGGCGGCTGGCAGGGCAGCAAGCTCGGCGCCAACTGCTCCTCGGCGAGCGCGCTCGCGGCCGCGCTGCAGAAGGTGATCAACGCCTACTCCCTCAAGGCGATCGACATGGACATCGAGAACACCGACGAGTTCGAGAACGAGGCCGTGCAGGCGCGGATCCTCACCGCGCTGAAGACCGTCAAGGCGAACAACCCCGGTCTGAAGACCATCGTCACCTTCGGGACGACCACGACCGGGCCGACCTACTACGGCAACCGGCTCATCGAGCAGGCCAAGTCCATCGGCGCCGACATCGACGTCTTCACCATCATGCCGTTCGACTTCGGCGGCGGCGCCGACATGTACGGCAACACCGTGAACGCCACCGAGGGACTGAAGAACAAGCTGAAGTCCACCTTCGGGTGGGACGACGCGACCGCCTACGCGCACATCGGCATCTCGGGCATGAACGGACTGTCCGACCAGCAGGAAACGACGTCCCCGGCCACCTGGACCCAGATCCGTGACTGGGCCAACGGCCGCCACATCGCCCGGCTCGCCTTCTGGGCCGTCAACCGTGACCGGCCCTGCCCGGGCGGGGGCGTGGTGAGCAACTGCTCCGGCATCAGCCAGAGCACCTGGCAGTTCACCTCGATCACGGCGGGCTTCACCGGCTGACCGACCCGCCGTCCGAGCGACCCGCCGGCTGAGCAACTCGTGTGCTGAGCAACTCGTCTGCTGAGCGACTCGCGTGAGCGAAAAGTCCCCCGGGCTGCGGCCCGGGGGACTTTTCTTCGGTGGGGGTGTATCAGCGCCGGGGGTGGCTGCTCATAAGTGTGTAGGGCCCACCGGGGAACGGCTGGGGGAGCGCGAGGCCCCGGGGGAAGCACAGAGATCAACGGGGGAAGAACGGGAATCGACGGGGGATTCCCGGGGGAACGGGGGATCGGGTCGGTCGGCCGCTGTCACGGGGAGCGGCCGACCGACCCGACCGGGAGACCAGGTGGCCGTCAGAAGCGTCCCGAACCCCGGTACAGCTCCAGTTCGCCGTCCAGTTCGACCGCGAGGACCGTGGCGTGCGGGTCGAGGTCGGAGCCGGCCGGCGGGTCGATCCACAGCACGCCGACCGCCTCGTGCAGACCGCCGACGACCCGATGGGCGAGCTCCGTGCCGGTGCCGAGCACCGTGACCCGGCGGACCGGCGTGACCAGACCGCGGACGCCGATCTCGGCACGCGGGATGTCGAACAGGGTGAGGTAGAGGGTGCGGCCGTCGGCGGAGAGGGTGCTGGGCCCGTAGTGGTGCCCGGCGGGCAGTCCCCGCACCGTCCCGTACACGGCCTCGGAGTGCTTGCGGATCCACTCCCCCAGACCTTCGAGGCGCTCGACCTGCGGCTGCGGGATGGTGCCGTCCTCCATCGGGCCGACGTCGAGCAGCAGGTTCCCGCCGCCGCCGATGGTCTCCGCGAAGTAACGGACCAGCTGGCTCAGCGACTTGTGGTTGTCGTCGTGGTGCTGGTAGCCCCACGAGTCGTTGATGGTGAGGCACAACTCCCAGGGCCCGGCGGGCGGTTCGATGGGCGCGCCCTGTTCGGGAGTGGCGTAGTCGCCCTCGCTGAGCATGCGGGCGTTGAAGACGACGTGCGGCGAGTACGAGCGGATCAGCGCGGCGAGTTCCGGGATGCGCCACTGCTCCTCGCTGCGGTCCCACTCGCCGTCGAACCACATCAGGTCGGGCCGGTAGCGGGAGGCCAACTCCTGGATCTGGCCGTCCCGGTAGACGATGAACCGCTCCCAGGCGTCCAGGTCCTCGTCCTCGGCGGAGCACTCGGAGTAGCGGTTGTCCTCCTGCTCCGGCGGGCGGCCCGGCTTGCGCGTGGAGGCGTAGTCGGGGTGGTTCCAGTCGGAGTGCGAGTAGTACAGGCCGACCTTGAGGCCCTTCTCGCGCAGGGCGTCCGCGTAGCCGGAGAGGTAGTCGCGGCCCAGGTTGAGGTCGCCGTACGCCGTGTCCCACAGGGCGACGCCGTCGTGGTGGCGGCTGGTGAGGACGGCGTACTTGGCGCCGGCGCGCTCGAACAGGTCGGCCCAGGCCTTCGGGTCGTACTTGGCGCCGGTGAAGCGGTCGAGCTGGGACATGTACCGGTCGTGCGGGACGATGTCGTCGTAGAACGACCAGGACTCCTGGACGCCGTCGACGGCGTAGATGCCCCAGTGGACGAAGATCCCCAACTTGGCGTCGGTGAACCAGGGTTGCATGGACACTGCTGAACTCCTCCGCAGGGCAGGGCACTTCATGGCGGGGACAGGGGCCGGGGGCGGGCGCACGGAGTGCGCGCCCGCCCCCGGGGGCCGCTGCTAGCGGCTGGTTGCGGCGCGCTCCAGACGGAGCGTCAGGATCTGGAAGGGCCGCAGGCCGATGTCGACGGCGCCGTCCTCGCCGACGACCGCCGGCTCCAGCGGTCGCTCCAGCAGGTCGGTGATCTGCGCGCCCGCGAGCGGGAAGCTCGTGCGCAGGGCGCCGGCCGCCCGACCGCCGCTGGACTCGTAGAGCCGGACGACGACGTCGCCGGACTCGTCGTCGGCGAGCTTCACGGCCTCCACCGTGATGCCGTCGCCGTCCACCGAGACGACCGGCTCGGGGGCCTGAGCCGCGTCCGCCACGTCCGCCACCCGCAGGGGGAGGTTCAGGGCGTAGCCCTCGGCGACCGCGTCCTCGATGCTCGCGCCGGGCAGCAGCGCGTAGTTGAAGCGGTGGCGGCCCTGGTCCGCCTCGGGGTCCGGGATGCGCGGGGCGCGCACCAGGCTGAGCCGGACGGTGGTGGTCGTGCCGCCGTCCTCGCGGACCGTGCGGGAGACGTCGTGGCCGTAGGTGGAGTCGTTGATGACCGCGACGCCGTAGCCGGGTTCGCCGATGCGCACCCAGCGGTGCCCGGAGACCTCGAACCGGGCCGCCTCCCAGCTGGTGTTGGTGTGGGTGGGGCGCTGGATGTGGCCGAACTGGATCTCGGCGGAGGAGTGCGCGGCCCGGACGTCCACCGGGAAGGCCGCCTTGAGGATCTTCTCGGCCTCGTGCCAGTCGATGTCGGTCTCGAAGTCGATGCGGGGGCTGCCCGCGCGCAGGCGGACGGTCTGGGTGATCGTCGAGCCCTTGCCGAAGGAGCGGGTGATCCGGATCGCGCCGACGAGCGGGTCCTCCTCGACGACCGTCACCGCATCCGGCTCCAGCAGGTCGGTGTAGCGGTTCTGGTAGTGCTTGTCGATGTCCCAGGCGTCCCAGTAGTTGGGGAGGTCGGTGTGCAGACGCAGCAGGTTGCCCTGGTCGGCGAGGACCTCACGGTTCGCCCGCAGATCGTATACAGAAGACAGTGTGCCGTCTTCTGCGATCTGTACACGGACCAGCCCGTTGTCGAGGACACGGTCGGAAACGGTCACCGGCTGCGGCGACTCAGCGCCGTCCGCCGAACCCGCCGGCCCCGCCAGAGGTGCGCTGCCGTTCGCGGGCACCTCGACGTACGCCGGCCGTCCCTCGGGCGTGCGGACCACCTCGGCGCGGCCGAACGGGCTGGTGTTGAACACCCGCGCCGTTCCGTCGCCCGAGTCCGCCCCGCCCGCCGGGCCGCCGCCCAGCGCGGCGACCGCTTCGGCCGTCAGGACCTCCAACTCCTCGGCGACACGCGCGTATTCGGCCTCCGCCTCGCGGTGCACCCAGGCGATCGAGGAGCCCGGCAGGATGTCGTGGAACTGGTGCAGCAGCACCGTCTTCCAGAGCCGGTCGAGCTTCTCGTACGGGTAGGCGTAGCCCGGCGCGTGCAGTGCGGCCGTCGTGGCCCACAACTCCGCCTCGCGCAGCTTGTGTTCGCTGCGCCGGTTGCCCTGCTTGGTGCGGGCCTGGGTGGTGTAGGTGGCGCGGTGCAGCTCCAGGTAGAGCTCGCCGACCCAGACGGGCGCGTCCGGGTACTCCTCGCGGGCCTTGGCGAAGAAGGTGTCGGGGTGCTCGACGACGACCTTCGGCGAGCCTTCCAGGTCGGCCAGTCGGCGCGCCCGTTCCATGATCTCGCGGGTGGGGCCGCCACCGCCGTCGCCCCAGCCGAACGGGGCGAGCGAGCGCGTGCCGGCGCCCTTCTCGGAGTAGTTGCGGACCGCCCGGTCCATCTCCTCGCCGCTGAAGCGCGCGTTGTAGGTGTCGACCGGCGGGAAGTGCGTGAAGATGCGGGTGCCGTCGATGCCCTCCCACCAGAAGGTGTGGTGGGGGAACTTGTTGGTCTGGTTCCAGGAGATCTTCTGGGTGAGGAACCAGTCGTTGCCGGCGAGCTTGGCGAGCTGCGGGTAGGCGGCGTTGTAGCCGAAGGAGTCCGGCAGCCAGACGCCCTTGGTCTCGATGCCGAAGTGCTCGATGAAGAACCGCTTGCCGTGGACCAGTTGGCGGGCGATGGCCTCGCCGCCGGGCAGGTTGCCGTCGGACTCCACCCACATGCCGCCGACCGGCGCCCACTGCCCGCGCCGCACCGACTCCTGGATCCGCGCCCACACCTGCGGGTAGTTGTCGCGCACCCACTCGTACTGCTGGGCCTGCGAGCAGGCGAAGATGAAGTCGTCGTACTCGTCGGCGAGCGAGGTGACGTTGGAGAAGGTGCGGGAGGTCTTGCGCTTCGTCTCGCGGATGGGCCACAGCCAGGCGGAGTCGATGTGCGCGTGGCCGACGCCGGAGACGGTGTGGGCGCTGGCGTGGGCGGGCCTGGCCAGCACGGGGGCGAGGACCTCGCGGACGGCGGCGGCGGTGCCGGAGACGTCGTCCAGGTCGAGGGCGTCCATGGCCCGGTCCAGGGCGTGCATGATCTCGTGGCGGCGCGGCTCGTGCTCGCCGAGGTGGACCATGAGCTCGCGCAGCACCTGGAGGTCGAGGTCGAGGTGCCAGACCTCCTCGTCGAGGACGGCGATGTCGGCGCGGCGGAATGTATACAGTGGACGGTCGCCTGCCGTCAGTACATCGCCCAGCGGGGTCGGCGCAGCGAAGTCGTTGGCCAGGATGTCCGGGTTGGAGGCCGCCTCGACGAGGTAGTCGATGCTCTCCCCGCCCGTCGCCGGGTTGCCGATCGGCACGTACTGGTTGAGCGGGTTGACCGCCTTCAGCGGCGTCCCGTCGGTGAGGTGGACGAGGGCCTCGGCCTGGTTGCCGGGCCAGTCGCCCACGAAGCCGAGGTCGATGACGGCCTCGACGCGCTTGCCGGCCCACTCGGCGGGCACCTGGCCGCGCATCCGGAACCAGGTGGTGCCCCAGGGCGGACCCCACGGGGTGTCCATCGCGAAGGGCTTGTACGGGGCGGCCGCGGCCTCCGTGAAGGGGACCGGCTCCCCCGGCGCCTGCCAGGCCTCGACCTCGAAAGGCACGGTGGCCGCGTAGATCGCGGGCTTGATGCGCTGGTTGTGGACGCGCTCGACGCGCTCCTCGATGCGGCGGCGTTCGTCATGCATGGGGAATCTCCAGAGAGGGACCACGGAGGGCGGGAAGGCAGTGGATGCGGGAATCCGGGGAATCAGGGACTCCGGGGATTCCGGGAAGGCGGGAGAGGCGGGGACGGCGGGAAGGACGGAGACAGCGGGCGAGGCGCGGACAGCGGCGGGGACGGCGATCGGGGCGGAGACGGCGGGCGGGCCCGGCGGGGCCGGGGTCGGGCGAGCCGAGAAGGGGGAGAAAGCGCTTTCCCCCTCCCGACGGCTACTTAAGGTACGCCAGCCCCGGGTGCACGTCCGTATACCCCTCGACCAGCCTGCGGGCCACGTTCACCGAGTCGACCAGCGGGTGCAGCGCGAACGCCTTCACGGCCGTCGTCCGTGAGCCGGACTCGGCGGCGGCCAGCACCTCGCGCTCGACGCCCTTGACCGCGCAGACCAGCCCGGTGGCGTGGTCGGGCAGCGGGGCCACGGCGACCGGGTGCGCGCCGCCCGCGTCGACCAGGCAGGGCACCTCGATGACGGCGTCCGTGTCGAGCGCCGCGAGGACGCCCTGGTTGCGGACGTTGAGGATCAGGGTCGTGCGCTCGTCGCGGGCGATGGCCCGCATCAGGGCGAGGGCGACCTTCTCGTAGCCGCCGGAGAGGTCGTCGGCGTCGCGCTCGCCGGCGCCGGCCGTCTCGCGGTTCTCGGCCATGTAGGTGGCCTCGCGTTCGGCGCGGGTGCGGTCCCAGGCGGTCAGGGCCGCCGCGTCCGGGCGCTTCATCTCCTCGTAGAACCTGGCCTGCTGGTCGGCCAGGAACGCGCCGCGGGTCTTCTCGGCCTGCTGGTAGGCCCGTACGGCTTCGCGGTTGAAGTAGTAGTAGTGCAGGTACTCGTTGGGGATCGCGCCGAGCGACTGCAGCCAGTCGACGCCGAAGAGCTTGCCCTCCTCGAAGGAGCCGAGCAGGTCGGGGTCGGCGAGCAGCCGGGGCAGTTCGTCGCGTCCGGCGACCCGCAGGCCGCGCACCCAGCCGAGGTGGTTGAGACCGACGTAGTCGATCCAGGCCTCCTTCGGGTTGGCGCCGAGGACGCGGGCGATACGGCGGCCGAGGCCGACCGGCGAGTCGCAGATGCCGATGACGCGGTCGCCGAGGTACCGGGACATGGCCTCGGTGACGAGTCCGGCCGGGTTGGTGAAGTTGATCAGCCAGGCGTCCGGCGCGAGACGGGCCACCCGCCGGGCGATGTCGACGGCGACGGGGACCGTCCGCAGACCGTAGGCGATGCCTCCGGCGCCGACCGTCTCCTGGCCGAGGACGCCCTGCGCGAGGGCCACCCGTTCGTCGTTCGCCCGGCCCTCCAGGCCGCCGACCCGGATCGCGGAGAAGATGAAGTCGGCGCCGCGCAGTGCCTCGTCGAGGTCGGTGGTGGCGGTCACCCGGGGGGCGTCGGGGACGGCTGCAGCCTGTTCGTCCAGTACACGGGCGACTGCATACAGTCGACTGTCGTCCAGATCATGCAGAACGACTTCCGTGACCCGGCCCTCGCCGCGGTCCGTCAGCAGCGCCCCGTACACGAGCGGCACCCGGAACCCGCCGCCGCCCAGAATCGTCAGTTTCACACTTGCACCTTTCCTGCCACGACCACCCCGACGCCCGCCTCCTCGAAGGAGGACCGCGTCACCGGATCGACCGGCGTGTTGGTCACCACCACGTCCAGGTCCTCGGGACCGCAGACCTTCGCCATGCCCGTGCCCGGGAACTTCGCCGAGTCGGCGAGCAGAACGACCTTGTCACCGGCCTTGATCATGGCCCGTTTCACCGGCACCTCGACGACCGTCGTGTCCATCACCTGCCCGCCCGGGCGCACTCCGCTGGTACCGAGGAAGAGCCAGTCGGCATGCAGCTGGCGCAGGTTGTCCTCGGTGAGGAAGCCGACCAGGGAGCGGTACTCGCGGCGGACCATGCCGCCGAGCAGCACCAGCTCGATGCCCTCGTCGTCGGCGAGCTCCTCGTAGACCACCAGATTGCTGGTGATCACCGTGAGCCGGCGGCCGTGCAGCTGCCGGGCGAGCCGGTAGGCCGTGGTGCCGATGTCGAGCAGCACCGACTGGCCGTCCGCGACCATGGCCGCGGCCCGGGCCGCTATCGCGTCCTTCTGGGCCACACGGACCTCGGCGACCTCGGCGAAGGGCTGGTCGCCCTCCTCCGCGACGGCGCCGCCGTGCACCCGGGTGAGCAGGCCGTCCTCCTCGAGTTTGACCAGGTCACGCCTGATCGTGGCCGGGCTCACACCCAGTTGTTCGGAGAGATCCGTCACGGCCGCGGGACCACCGGAGCGCAGGGCCCGCAGGATGAGTTGATGTCGTCGTTCTGCCAGCACGACCTGAACACTACTCGTCATCTTCAATCAAATCTATGCTCACTTCTGCTGAGGTATTGACCAATGTCGCCGATGGGCGCACGATTCCGGTCACGAAATGAAGAGTTTTGACGAGTGACCCAGCCGGGCGAGCTCGCCCGGCTCTTGCGACGAGAGGGATCTGTGGTGGACGACGACCGGCCCGAGGTACTGCTCACCGGGCTGCTCTTCTACGACCTCGTCCTGACCGGGCTCGGCGGGCCGCCGAAGCCGGGCGAGGAGATCTGGACGGCAGGCATGGGCTGCGGCCCCGGCGGCATCGCCAACCTCGCGGTGGCCGCGTCCCGCTTCGGGCTGCGCACCTCGCTGGCCACGGTCTTCGGCGACGACTTCTACGGCGCCCACTGCCACCAGGTGCTGGCCGGCCAGGAGGGCGTCGACCTGACGCTCTCCCGGGTGGCGCAGGACTGGAACACGCCGGTCACCGTCGCCCTCGCGCACGGTCACGACCGGGCCCTCGTCACCCACGGCCAGGAACCGCCGTACTCGCAGGACACCCTGATGGGCGACCCGCCCGAGGCGCGCACGGCCCTGGTGCACCTGGAGGCCGAACCGGTCGCCTGGATCGCCAAGGCGGCCGCGAACGGCACGCAGATCTACGCCGACGTCGGCTGGGACCCCACCCAGCAGTGGTCGACCGACCTGCTCGCCCAGCTCGCCCTGTGCCATGCCTTCCTGCCCAACGAGACGGAGGCGATGGCGTACACCCGCACCGACAGCGCGGTCGCCGCGCTCGGCACGCTCGCGGAGCTGGTGCCGGTGGCCGTGGTCACCCGGGGCGCGGACGGCGCGGTCGCGGTCGATCAGACGAGCGGGGAGTACGCGGAGGTCCCCGCTCTTGACATCGATGTCCTGGACGCCACGGGCGCCGGCGACGTGTTCGGCGCGAGCTTCGTCGCGGCCTCACTGCGCGGCTGGCCGCTGGAGGAACGGCTGCGGTTCGCGGTGCTCGCCGCCGGGCTGTCCGTACAGCACCACGGCGGCGCGCTGGCGGCCCCCGGCTGGTACGGCGTCGACCGCTGGTGGCGCTCGGTGACCGACCCCGAACTGAAGCGGGCGTACGGCTTCCTCGCCGACCGCATCCCGGCGGACGTGGGGCCGCCGGTGCGGTACGCCCCGGTCACCCCGCCGGTCCTGCGGCCCTGACCGCGGCCCGGCGAGGGCGACACCCACGTATGCCCCACGAATTGCACCCCGTCTGCAAAGACGCGAACAGATCCGAAAGGCGGTGGGAGCTGTGCAGCTCTCACGTAGAGGCCTGCTGCGCGCCGGCCTCGCCGGCACGGCGGCCACGGCGCTCGGCGGCCTGGCGACCGGCTGTGGCGTTCCGACCGGCTCCACCGGCAGGAACATGGTCATGTGGTACTGGAGCGGCGGACTGAGTCCGAAGGTCGTCGATCAGGCCAAGGCGCGCTTCGACAGCAAGGTGAACTTCCAGGCGATCCAGATCGGCGGTTACTACCGTTCCAAACTGATGACGACGATGACCGGGCGGGCACACATCCCGGACATCGCCGGGCTCAAGGGCGAGGACATGGCCTCGTACCTGCCCAACGCCGACCAGTTCGTCGACCTGCGCACGCTCGGGGCGGACAAGCTCAGGGACCGTTACCTGCCCTGGAAGTGGAACGAGGGCATCGCCGAGGACGGCTCGATGGTGGGCTTCCCGATCGACTGCGGTCCGGTCGCGCACTACTACCAGCCGGCCGCCTTCGAGAAGGCGGGACTGCCGTCCGAGCCCGAGGACGTCTCCCGGGAGCTGGCCACCTGGGACCAGTTCATGGCGGCCGGTGAGCAGCTCAAGAAACGCGTTCCCGGCTCTTTCATCCTCACCGACGCCCTCAGCATCTACGGCATCTCGATCAACCAGACGACCAAGCGGTTCGTCGACAAGGACCGGCACTTCATCGGCGACCAGGAGCATGTGCGCACCGCCTGGGCCCGTGCCGTCGAGGCCACCCGTCGCGGACTGGTCTCGAAGATCGTCAACGGCACGCCGGACAACATCTCGGCCACCGAGCGCGGCCTGCTGCCCAGCCAGCTGAACGCCTCCTGGGCGGCCGGCGACATCAAGCTCAACACGCCGAAGACCAAGGGCAAGTGGCGGGTGGCGAGCTGTCCGGGCGGGCCGTCGAACATCGGCGGCTCGTTCCTGGCGATCACCAAGGCGTGCCGCGAACCGGAGCAGGCCTTCGAGATGATCACCTGGATGCTCGACGCGGACAACCAGGCCCAGGGCTTCGTCGACTCGGTCCTCTTCCCGTCGACGCCGGCCTCGTACGAGCTGAAACAGCTGCGCGAACCCGATCCGTTCTTCGGCGACCAGATCACCATGGACGTCTTCGGGCCGGCGGCGGAGAAGATACCCGTCGCCTTCAACAGCCCGTTCGACGTCGCGCTGAAGACCCCGATCGACGACGAGCTGAAGAACTTCTCCATCCTCGGCAAGGACGAGAAGCAGGCCTGGAAGGACGCCATGAGCAAGTGCCGGCGCATCGCCGACCACCTGGGGGTGAGCTACTGACATGGCTACCGCACCTGTGCTGGACACGCCCCCGCCGCCCGTCGCGGCGCCCCCCGCCGTCCGCCCGTCGAAGGGCATCCTGAGCCACTGGCGGCTGTACGCCGCTATCTCGCCCTTCTATCTGCTGTTCCTGGCCTTCGGGCTGATCCCGGTCGGTTTCTCGCTGTATCTGTCCTTCCACCGCTGGGACGGACTCGGCTCGATGGAGTACGCGGGACTCTCGCAGTACCGCTATCTGGTGTCGGACAGCCAGTTCTGGGGCTCGGTCGGCAACACGCTCGTCATCTGGGCGCTGGCCACCATCCCGATGATCTTCCTGTCGATGGTCACGGCCGTGATGCTCAACTCCGCGGTCCGTTTCAAGAACTTCTACCGCTTCGCCTTCTTCCTGCCGAACGTCACCTCGATCGTGGCGGTCGCGATCATCTTCGGCTCGGTCTTCTCCACCAACTTCGGCCTGATGAACGCCGTCCTGCAGGCGGTCGGCCTGGATCAGGTGGCGTGGCTGAACACGCCCTGGGGCATCAAGGTCGCCATCGCGACGCTGATGACCTGGCAGTGGACCGGTTACAACGCGATCATCTTCCTGGCCGGTCTGCAGACGATCCCCGGCGAGCTGTACGAGGCCGCGCGGATGGACGGCGCCGGGCCCGTGCAGACCTTCTTCAAGGTCACGCTGCCGCTGCTGCGGCCGACGCTGCTCTTCGTGCTCGTCATCTCGACCGTCACCGGGCTGCAGACCTTCTCCGAGCCCCAGGTGCTGCTGCAGACCACGGACAACAACTCGTCGTTCGCGGGCGGCCCCGGTCACTCGGGCCAGACCATGGTCCTGTACTTCTTCCAGCAGACCTTCGACAACAACGACTACGGTTACGGCGCCGCCGTGGCCTGGGGCGTCTTCCTCGTCGTCATCATCTTCTCGATCATCAACTGGCGCCTGGTGCAGCGCCGGGGCGAAGACTAGGAGGCCCCGACCATGTCGTCCATCAAGGGTTCGAACCGCCGGGGCATCGCCCTGCACATCTCGCTGATCCTCGGAATGCTGCTCTCGGTCTTCCCGTTCTACTGGGCCGTGATCATGTCGACGCACTCGTCGACCGAGATCTTCTCCTATCCGCCGAAGCTGCTGCCGGGCTCCCACTTCCTGGAGAACGCCCGCAATCTCTTCGACAACGTCGACTTCTTCGGGTCGATGTTCAACTCACTGCTCGTGGCCTGCTCGGTGACCTTCCTGGTCCTGTTCTTCGACTCGCTGGCCGCGTTCGTCTTCGCAAAGTTCGAGTTCCCGGGCCGACGCGTGCTGTTCACGCTGATGATGGCGATCTTCATGGTGCCGGCCCAGCTCTCGGCCATCCCGCAGTTCGTGATCATGGCGAAGATCGGCTGGATCGGCTCGATGACCGCGCTGATCGTGCCGGCGGCGGCCAACGCCTTCGGCATCTTCTGGATGCGGCAGTACATGAAGAGCGCCATCCACGACGAGCTGCTCGACGCCTCAAAGATCGACGGGGCCGGCTTCATGCGCCAGTACTGGCACGTGGCCCTGCCGGTCGTCCGGCCCGGTCTGGCGTTCCTGGGCATCTTCACGTTCATGGGCCAGTGGAACGACTACGCCTGGCCGCTGATCGCCCTCACCAACCCGGACAACGTCACCCTCCAGGTCGCCCTCTCGCAGCTGAACGGCGTCCACGGCACGACGGACTACGGAATGGTCATGACGGGCGCGCTGCTGGCGCTCATCCCCCTGCTGATCGTCTTCGCGATCGGCGCCAAACAGATCATCGCCGACCTCGGCAAGGGAGCAATCAAGTGACTGACCCGCTGCTGGCGCTCCGCCCCTGGAAGGCACCTGAGGTGACCTCCTGGGGGCGGTTGCCCATGAACGCCGTCGACCGGCGCTCCGGAGCACACTCCCTGGACGGCGACTGGCGCTTCCAGCTGCTGTCCGCCCCGGACGCGCCGGTCGGCGGTGCGTGGTCGTCGACGACCGTGCCGGGTGTATGGACCATGCAGGATACGGACGACCCGCTGCGGGCGACGGTAGACCTTCCGCAGTATCTGAACATCCGTATGCCGTATACAGAATTCCCTCCACTGTCGCCCGCAGACAATCCGACGGGCGTCTACGAGCGGGAGATCGACGTCCCGGCCGAGTGGGCCGGGCGCCGGATCGTGCTCCAGGTGGGGGCCGCCGAGAGCGTGCTCCTCGTGCATGTGGACGGGCAGCCCGTCGGCATCTCCAAGGACTCCCATCTGGCCGCCGAGTTCGACCTGTCGGGCGTCGTGCGCCCCGGCGGCCGGTCCGTCGTACGGCTGACGGTCGTCAAGTGGTCGGACGCCTCGCACATCGAGGACCAGGACCACTGGTGGCACGGCGGCATCACCCGCTCGGTGCTGCTCTACGCCACCGACCCGCTGCACCTGGCCGACGTCAGCGTGCGGGCGTCGGCGGACGGGGAACTCCAGGTCGACTGCCAGATCCGCGACGCGGGCGGGGCGCTGCCCGAGGGGTGGTACGTCAGCGGGGAACTGGACGGACTGGCGCTGACGCAGGACGCGGAGTTCGACCTGGCCAACGCCGAGGACGAGCGCGTCTCCGACTTCCTCGGCGAGGCGCGGCTGCGCGCGAGCGTGCCCGAGGTGCGCACCTGGACGGCCGAGACGCCGGAGCTGTACGGGCTGACGGTGCGGCTGCACCGCGCCGACGGCTCCGTCGCGGACACCTCCTCGCACCGCATCGGTTTCCGGGACGTGGCGATCGTCGGCCGGGATCTGCTGGTCAACGGGGAGCGGGTCTACATCCGCGGGGTCAACCGGCACGACTTCCACCCGCTGACCGGGCGGACCGTCTCGGCCGACGACATGCGGGCCGACCTGGCGCTGCTCAAGCGTTTCGGCTTCAACGCCATCCGCACCGCGCACTACCCGAACGACCCCGGGCTGTACGACCTCGCCGACGAAATCGGTTTCTACGTGGTCGACGAGGCGGACATCGAGTCCCACGACCACGCCCATGAGATCGCCGACGACCCGCGCTATCTGAACGCCTTCGTCGACCGCGTCTCACGCATGGTGCTGCGCGACAAGAACCACCCGTCGATCATCATCTGGTCGCTCGGCAACGAGTCCGACTACGGCGCGAACCACGACGCGGCCGCCGGCTGGGTGCGCCGGCACGACACGACCCGGCCGCTGCAGTACGAGGGGGCCGCCAAGCGCGGCTGGGCGGATCCGAAGGTCGCCTCCGACATCGCCTGCCCGATGTACGCGCCGCTGGAGGACTGCGTGGCGCACGCGCTGTCCGGGGAGCAGACCAAGCCGCTCATCCAGTGCGAGTACTCCCACGCGATGGGCAACAGCAACGGCACGCTGGCCGACCACTGGGCTGCCATCGAGGCCACCCCTGGTCTTCAGGGCGGGTTCATCTGGGAGTTCTGGGACCACGGCATCCTCCAGGGTGTGAACGACGGACGACCGGTCGGGCGTGGGGGCGCCGGACTCTACGACAACGGTGTCACCGCACCCGGCTACCGCTGGGCGTACGGTGGCGACTTCGGCGAGAAGGACCACGACGGAGCGTTCATCGCGGACGGCGTCGTCTTCCCCGACCGCACCCCGAAGCCGGTGATGTACGAGCACCGTGAGCTCGCCGCGCCGCTGCGGCTGCAGGACTTCCGGCACGAGGGGCTCGTCCTCTCCAACCACCAGCACTTCCGCGGCCTGGAGTGGCTCGCGGGCGAGTGGCAGCTGTCCCTCGCGGACGGCCCGACGCTCACCGCGACCGCCGAACTGCCCGACCTGCGGCCGGGCGAGACGGCCGTGGTGCCGGTCCCGTTCGCGCTGCCGGAGGACGGCGGCGAGGCGTGGCTGACGCTGCGGGTGACGACGGCGGAGGACCTGCCGTGGGCCCCGCGCGGCACGGAGATCTGCGCACCCCAGGTGCAGGTGCGGGCGGCCGTGCCGAACGAGGACGCCGAGCCTCTCGGCCAGGTCCGGGCTCCTGGGCAGGTCGAGCTCGACGACGACGGGCTCCTCGTCCACCCCCTGCTGGCCGTCGCGCCGACGCTGTCGCTGTGGCGGGCGCCGACCGACAACGACGAGTTGGGCGGGATGGCGCTGCGCTGGCGGACCTGGGGCCTGGACTCCCTGGTGCGCAAGCTGGTGTCCGTCCGCCGCGACGGCGACGGGGTGAGCGTCTTCTCCGAGTACGCCGGCGCCACCGGCGTCGTGCGGCACCGGCAGGTGTTCACGCCGGTCGAGGGCGGCATCCGGATCGACGAACAGGCCGAGCTGCCCGCGGAGTTCGACGACGTGGCACGGGTCGGCACGGTCTTCGAGACGGTCGCCGGGCCGGACCTGCTGGAGTGGTTCGGACAGGGCCCCTGGGAGTCGTACCCCGACCGCAGCGGCGGTGCGCCGGTGGGCCATCACTCCGTCCCCGTCGACGAGTTGTTCACTCCGTACCTGCGTCCGCAGGAGAGCGGCGGCCGGCACGGTGTGCGGCGCTTCACGCTCTCGGCGCCGGACGCCACCGGCCTCGCGGTCACGCTGGACGAGCCGCGCCAGGTCTCCGTCACGCGCTACCGCGCGGCGGACCTGACCGCCGTCGCCCACCATGACGAACTCGTGCCCCGCGCCGGCTGCGTGGTGCACCTCGACGCGGCGCACCGCGGCCTCGGCACGGCCTCGTGCGGCCCTGACACCTTCCCCTCCTACCTCGTGGCACCGGGAGTCCATCGCTGGAGCTGGACCCTGCGCGTCCTGTAACACCCGTTCTCTACACGGACTTTCCTACGGAGCACATGTGTGTACTTCGCATGCCCAGAATCAGGGCGAGGCCGCGCAGGCCGGTGCCGGAAGACGCGGATTCCTGCGGGCCACGGCCCTGCTCGGAGCCGCCGCCACGGCCGGCGTCGCCCTGCCGGCCACCGCTGAGGCCGCCTCCCCGGAGGCGGCTTCCGCCAAGTGGCGGCCCGATGCCGACAGTCGCCGCTTCACGCTCGCGGTCATGCCCGACACGCAGTACCTCTTCGACGGTCCGAGCATCGACAAGGAGCCGGTCGAGGCGTCCCTGCGCTATCTGCTGGAGCACGGCCGGGACGAGAACATCGTGTTCCTGTCCCACCTCGGCGACCTCACGGAGAACGGGGCGAAGGACGAAGTCACCGCGATCAGCGAGGCGTTCGGGTTGCTCGACCGGCGCGGGGTCGGCTACAGCGTGCTGGCCGGCAATCACGACGTGAAGTCGTCGACGACCGACCAGCGCGGCCCGACCCCGTACCTGGACGCCTTCGGTCCGCAGCGCTTCAAGGGGAAGTCCACCTTCGGCGGGGCCTCCCCCGACGGCTACAACACCTTCCATCTGTTCCAGGCGGCCGGCCGGGAGTGGATGGTGCTGGCGCTGGACTGGCGGCTGTCGGACCAGGGTTACGCCTGGGCCGCCGACGTCCTGGCCCGGCACCCGAGGACGCCCGTCGTGCTGACCACGCACGAGCTGGTCGTGGAGGACGACGCCCTCTCCGCGTACGGCCAACAGCTGTGGGAGCGGCTCATCGCGAACCACGACCAGATCTTCCTGACGCTCAACGGGCACTACTGGCCCGCCGGTCGGGCAACGCGCAAGAACGCGGCGGGACATGACGTCCATCTGCACCTGACGAATTATCAGAACCGGTACTTCGGCGGTGCGGCGATGATCCGCCTCTACCGCTTCGACCTCGACCGGAACGTCATCGACGTGGAGACGGTCTCCCCGTGGATCCTGGGCCGGGCCGCGAAGGGGCTCAACGAGCTGGAGCGGCAGGAGATCGAACTCAGCGGCGACGCCGACCGGTTCTCGGTCGACATCGACTTCGCCGACCGCTTCTCCGGCTTCGCCCCGGTGCCGCCCAGGGCGGCGCGTCCGGTGTCGTCGATGCTGGTGCGGGGCACGGTCGCCTACTGGCGGTTCGACGGCCACGACGACGGCACGGCGGTCGCCGGCACGGTCCGCGACCTGTCCGGGCGCGGCAACGACCTCAGCCTGGTCAGTGTCGGCGGCGGCGCGCTCACCTGGTCGTCCGACCACCACCCCGACCAACCCGGCCACGGCAGCCTGGAGTTCCAGGGCTACAAGTCGCCGCTGAAGGGCGCGTACCTGAAGACGGTCGACGACGCCCCGCTCAACTCGACTACTTTCAAGGCCGGTTACACCATCGAGGCGTTCTACCGGCTGCCCGCCGACTGGGACCCCTCGCACCACGCCTGGTCCGGTCTGGTCAGCCGCACCGGAACGGGCGGCGCCGCCGGCAAGACCGCCGGCGATCCGGACGAGCCGATCGCCACGCTGTCCCTCTCCGACGGGCCCGGCCCGCAGTGGGCGGCCCGCCCGCTCAACCAGGAGGGGATCGCCACCAACTGGGGTGACGAGACGGCCCGGGAGAAGTGGTGGCACGTCGCCGTCGTCAACGACGGCAGGCACACCACGATGTACGTCCAGGGCTGCCCGGTGGCCCGCAATCCGCACGCCGTCGCCGTCGGGCTCGCCTCGGTCGGGCTGCCCTGGCTGCTCGGCGGCTACGAGTACGCGGGCAAGATCGATCAGATCCTGCACGGCCGCCTCGGCGACGTCCGCATCGTCGAACGTGCGCTGCCCATCACCTCCTTCATGAACCACTGACCCCCTTTCACGAGGATCACCGTGACCGAGCAGCAGCTGCCCGCCTGGGCCGATCCGTCCGTCTCCCCCGCCGCTCTCGACGCCCAAGGCGTGTCGAGGCGCGGACTCCTGCGCAGCGCCGGCCTGTTCGGCGCCGCGTTCGCCCTCGGCGGGGCGGCCACCACCCCCGCCGTCGCCACCGCGGGCCAGGGCCACGGCGGGGAGGACCCTCGTCTCGCCTACCTCGTCGGCGACCACCACGTCCACTCCGTCTACAGCCACGACGCCAAGTACACCTTCTCCCAGCTGGCCAAGGCCGCCGCCGAGTACGGCCTCGACTGGATGGTGTTCAACGAGCACTCCAACTTCGGGCACGCCTCCTACGGAGCCGCGCTGGAGCACAAGGAGATCCTCAAGGCCCGCGCCGAGAACCCGCGCCAGCTGATCTTCCAGGGGCTGGAGTGGTACATCCCGGCCGCCGAGCACTGCACGGTGTTCGCCGCGCCCGGCCCGCACGAGGTCGACCTGCTCACGCGGTTCGAACTCGCCTACGACGGCAAGCTCCTGGGCTACACCGAGGGCGCGGCCGGCGCGGCCGACACCGCCCGCAACGAGGCGCACGCGGTCAAGGCCGTCAAGTGGCTGGCCGAGCAGCGCCGCAAGGGTTACGTGGACGACGTCCTCGTCATCGCGAACCACCCGCTGCGGCTCGGCATCGACTCCCCGCACGAGATGCGGGCCTGGCGCGACGCGGCTCCCGAGATCATGATCGGCATGGAGGGCGCGCCCGGCGCCCAGGGCGCGGCGATCCCCGGCTGGCGCGGCAACACGTCCATCCGCGGCGAGTACGAGAACAAGCCCTCGGCGCAGTCCTGGGCGGGCTATCCGGCGAACGCCTACCTCACCTACGGCGGCTTCGACTGGGCGACGGCGACGGTCGGCGGGCTGTGGGACTCGATGCTGGCCGAGGGCCGGCTGTTCTCGATCACCACCAACTCCGACAACCACCGGACCGTCTTCGACACCTGGAAGAACGGCGACTGGCCGGCCGGGCAGAACTTCGACAACACCGGCAAGCTGCCCGACCCGGTGAACACCGACACCCCGCAGGCCGGCAGCGACTTCTGGCCGGGCCAGTTCAGCCGCACGCATGTGGGCGTGACCCGCTACGGCTACCGCGCGGTGATGACGGGCCTGCGCGAGGGCCGGGTGTGGCTGGACCACGGGCATCTGCTCGACGGCCTCGAGGTCCGGCTGCGGCGGGAGCACAGCAACGGCCGGGGCGTCACCCTCGGCGGCCGACTGCGGGTCCGCAAGGGCGAGAAGCTCACCCTGAACATCACGGTCACGAGCGCCTCCCGTCCCAACCCCCAGGGAATCCTGCCGGAGTTGGCGCATGTGGACGTGATCCGGGGCGCGGTGCGCGGCGCGGAGTCCGACCGCGACGCCTGGCAGGCGCCCGACACGAAGGTCGTCCACACGACCGACGTGAGCGGCCGCAAGGGGACGTACACCCTGCGCGTGACGGTGCCGGTGGGCGACGAGTCGTTCTACGTCCGGCTGCGCGGCAGCGACGGCAACCGGAACGGAACCGGTTACCTGGGCGCCTCCGTGGACCCGCACGGCCCGATTCCCCACGACCCGGGCAACGGCGACCCGTGGGCCGACACCTGGTTCTACTCCAACCCGATCTTCGTGGACGTCGTGCGCTGAGGCGCATCCCGGAGGGCGGGAGCGCCGAACGGGTGTGGGGAACCGCGCGACCGGTCAGGACGGTCGCGCGGTTCGCCACGGCGGCAACGCCTACGGCGCGTTGTAGAAACCGGTCTCACACATAGAACCGCGAAAGGCTCTGCAGCACGGCCGCCGGCTTCGCGCCCCCCTCGATCTCGATCGCCCCGTCGACGGTGATCTGCACGCCGCCCGGCACGTCCTCGACCTCGGTCAGCCTGCCGGCCAGACGGATGCGTGAGCCGACCTTCACCGGCGCGGGGAACCGCACCTTGTTCAGCCCGTAGTTGACCTTCGTCGTGACGCCCTGGACGTCCAACAGCTCGGTGAACAGCGGGATGAAGAGGGAGAGCGTCAGATAGCCATGGGCGATGGGGGCGCCGAACGGTCCGTCCTTCGCGCGCTCGGGGTCGACGTGGATCCACTGGTGGTCGCCGGTCGCGTCGGCGAACGTGTCGATGCGCTCCTGGGTGACCGCGATCCACTCGCTGGTGCCCAGGTCGCTGCCGGCCAGCTTCTTCAGCTCGTCGACGCCGTTGACGGTGATGCTCATGTTCCGTTCCTCACAGGTGAGTTGCCTTCAGGAGTTGTGCCGAACCGGGAGCGCACCCGGGACTTCAGGAGTTTTCCGGAGGCGGTGCGCGGGAGTTCGTCCGCCACCACCACGGACTTGGGGATCTTGTACTTGGCGAGCCGTCCGGACAGCGAGGCCAGCACCTCGTCGGGGTCGAGCGACGCACCCTCCCGGGGCACGACGACCGCGCGCGGGACCTCGCCCCACTTGTCGTCCGACACCCCGATGACCGCGCACTCGACGATGTCGGGGTGGGCGAGGAGCAGATCCTCGATCTCGGCGGGGTAGATGTTCTCCCCACCCGAGATGATCATGTCTTTTATGCGGTCGACGATATGCACGTAACCGTCTTCGTCGATCCGGGCCGCGTCCCCGCTGCGGAACCAGCCGTCGGCGAAGGAGGCGGCCGTCTCCTCCGGCAGCCCCCAGTAACCGGGCATGACGTGCGGCCCGCGCACGACGACCTCGCCGGTCTCGCCGACGTCGACCGGGGTGAGGTCGGGCCGCAGTACGCGCACATCGCTGAAGAAGTGCGGGACGCCGGCCGAGCCCGCCTTGCTGATCGAGTGCTCGGCGTCCAGGAACAGGGTGCCGGGGGCGGCCTCGGTCATGCCGTAGCCCTGGAGGAAGGTGAGCCCGCGCTGCTGGTAGGCGGCGATCAGCGGCGTGGACACCGGCGAGCCGCCGCAGGTCAGGATCCGCAGGGAGGACAGGTCGGCGTCCGGCCAGCGTGGATGCCGGGCCACCTGCTCGAACATCGTCGGCACCCCGAACATGAAGGTGATCCGGTGCCGGGCGATCAGGTCGAAGGTGGCCTCCGGGTCGAAGGCCTCGACCAGGACGCAGCAGCCGCCCTTGAGGAGCACCGGGAGCGTCAGCATGTTCAGGCCGGCCGTGTGGAACAACGGCGCGGAGACCAGGGCGCGTTCGTCGGCGATCAGGTCGGTGTCGACGAGGACGTTGATCGCGTTCCAGGTGAGGTTGCCGTGCGTGAGCATGGCGCCCTTGGGACGGCCGGTGGTGCCCGAGGTGTACATGATGATGCAGGTGTCGTCGGGGGCGACGGGCGTGTCGATCGGCTCCTCGGGGGCCTCGGCGAGCGCCTCCTCGTATTCGGCGCCGACCTCGACGTACGTCCGGACGTCCGTGTTGCCGGGCAGTCCGGCGACCAGGCCCGCGTGCCCGGGGCCGTAGACCAGGGCCTTGGCTCCGGAGTCGGCGATCTGGTAGGCGATCTCGGGGCCGGCCAGCCGGGTGTTCAGGGGGACGAACACCGCGCCGAGCGTGCCGGCGGCGAACAGGTTCTCCAGGTAGGAGGGGTGGTTGGGGCCGAGGTAGGCGATGCGGTCGCCGCGCCGCACGCCCCGGGCCCGCAGGGCGTGGGCCAGGCGCGTGGTGCGTGCATACAGTGTGCGATAGTCCGTCGACTGCTCACCGTGTACCAGGGCGGTGCGGTGCGGGGTCTTGCGGGCCCGGCGTGCGGGCCACGACCCCAGTCCCTCGTTGCGCATCTTCCACGCCCCTTACGGTGTGGTCAGCCCGAGCAGCCGGGCGGCGTTCTCCTTGAGGATCTTCGGCTTCACGTCGTCCTTGATCGTCAGCTTGTCGAAGTCGGCGAGCCAGCGGTCGGGGGTGAGGACGGGGAAGTCGGAGCCGAAGAGGACCTTGTCCTTGAGCAGCGTGTTGGCGTACTGCACGAGCTGCGGCGGGAAGTACTTCGGCGACCAGCCGGACAGGTCGATGTGCACGCCCGGCTTGTGCGTGGCGACGGCGAGGGCCTCGTCCTGCCAGGGGAAGGACGGGTGCGCCAGGATGATCTTGAGGTGGGGGAAGTCGGCCGCCACGTCGTCCACATGCAGCGGGTTGGAGTACTTGAGCCGGATCCCGCCACCGCCCGGGACACCGGCGCCGATGCCCGTCTGACCGGTGTGGAAAAGGGCGATGGAACCGGTTTCCTCGATCACCTCGTACAGCTCGTACGCGACCGCGCGGTCGTTGGGGAAGAAGCCCTGGATGCTGGGGTGGAACTTGAAGCCCTTGACCCCGTACTCCTCGACCAGGCGCCGCGCCTGCCGCACGCCCGCCTTCCCGCGGAAGGGGTCGATGGAAGCGAAGGGGATGAGGACGTCCGCGTTGGCGGCCGCCGCCTCCGCGACCTCCTCGTTCGGGACGGGGGCGGTGCCGGTCGCGGACTCGGCGTCCACCGTGAAGATCACGGCGGCCATCTTCCGCTCCCGGTAGTAGGCCGCCGTCTCCTCGATGGTCGGCTTCCGCTTGCCCTCGATCTTGAAGTAGGCGGAGGACGCGTCGTGCAGATCGTCGTCCAGCGAGGAGTGCCCCTTGGAGGACACCTCCGCGTGGGTGTGGACGTCGATCGCGACCAGTTCGTCGACGTTCATGGAGGGGTTCGGGGTAGGGCTCGGGGCTGGGGTCGGGGAAGGGCCCGGGGAGGGATTCGGGACGGGGCCCGGGGAGGGGTTCGCGGTGGAGCTCATCACGCCTCCGGGAACTTGGGGGCCGGGATGCCGACCGTCTGGAGCTCGGCGCCGACCGAGGTGGAGAAGACGTCGGCCAGGCTCTCGGGGGTCCAGCCGCCGTCGGCGTAGGCCGCGCGGATCTCCTGCGGATGCGACCAGAGTGCCACCTTGTCGCCGCCGATGCCGATGGCCTGGCCGGTGATGCCCCGGGCGGCCTCGGAGGCCAGGAAGGGCACGAGCGCGGCGCAGTCCTCGGGGGTGCCGAAGCCCTCGCCCTTGCGCAGGAAGTCCGGGAACGGCTCGCCGTTCTTCAGCGCCTCGACGTAGGGCGCGAACGCGGGGATGGTCTCGGTCATCGCGGTCGCGGCGACCGGGACGATCGCGTTCACGGTGATGCCGGCGCGGCCCAGTTCCATCGACCAGGTGCGGGCGAACGCGGCGATGCCGGCCTTGGCGGCGGCGTAGTTCGTCTGGCCGAAGTTGCCGCGCTGACCGGCCGGGGAGCCGACGAGGATCAGCGTGCCGCCCTCGCCCTGCTCGCGCATCCGCACGGCGGCGGCGCGGGCGCAGGTGAAGGTGCCCTTGAGGTGGGTGGCGATCACCGCGTCGAAGTCGTCGTCGGTCATCTTCCACAGCACCTTGTCGCGCAGGATGCCCGCGTTGGTGACCAGGACGTCGAGCCGGCCGAACTCCTCCACCGCGCGGCTCACCAGCCGGTCCGCGGCCTCGGCGGTGCCGACCGGAACCACCTCGGCGACCGCCTTGCCGCCGGCCTCGACGATGGACTTCACGGCCTGCTCGGCGACCGCCTCGTCGACGTCGTTGACGACCACGGAGGTGCCGCGGGCGGCCAGGGCGTGCGCGTAGGCGAGGCCGAGGCCCCGGCCACTGCCGGTGACGACGGCGACCTTGCCGGAGAGATCGATGCTGGGCACGACGGTGTCCCTTCACATGGGGTGCGGCTGCGAGTCCCATCGGGTGGGGCTTCAAGTCACATCAGGTGCGGCTTCGAGATCGAAGCTAAGAGCAATAATTGTTGTCGTCAATAGTTGTCGCCCACCTACGGGTGCGCCATGCTGGAATCTGTACGACGAACGACCGCCGAGAATGACGTCGAGAACCACCCCGAGATCCACCCCTAGAACACCCCGAGAACCCTCCCCCGGAAGGGGACCGAGCCCAGGGAGCCCGCCATCGCCCGCCAGGACAACGCAGTGAACGCCGCCCCCATCGACGCGGACGAGCCGTGGATGCGCGCGCTGCACGCGGATACCGGTTACCTGCTGTATCGCCTGGGGCTGCGCTCGGGTCAGGTCTTCAACACGTTCCTCCAGGAGTCGGGGCTGCGGCTGCGCCACTACGCGGTGCTGCGTTTCCTCGCCACCTCCGAACGCGCCCTCCAGCGTGAGCTGAGCGCGCGGCTCGGCTACGACCCCAGCGCGATCGTCGGCCTGGTGGACGACCTGGAGAAGCTGGGCTTCGCCGAGCGCCGCCCGGCCCCGGACGACCGTCGCAGCCGCATCGTCGCCCTCACCGAGGACGGCCGCGCCTTCCTGCGCGGCACCGACGAGGCCGGCCTGCGCGTGACGAACGAACTGCTGGACCCCCTGGACCCGGCCGAACGCGAGACGCTGCACAGGCTGCTGCTGCGGATCGCCGAGGACGGACTCGCCTGACGCCGTGAGAAGGACCTAATGAGTCAGATGGGTCAGTTGGGCGAGGGCGTACTCGCCGGGCACTCCCGCTCCGCGCCGGACCGGCTCCTCGCCGTGCTCGCCGCGTTCGACCACACGCATCCCGCGCTGTCCCTGACCGACATCAGCCGCCGCGCCGGGCTGACGCTCTCCACCGCGCACCGGCTGGTGGCCGCGCTGACCGAGTGGGGCGCTCTGGAGCGGGACCCGTCCGGGGCGTACCACGTGGGGCTGCGGCTCTGGGAGGTCGCGGCGCTCGCCCCGCGCGGCCTGGCGTTGCGGCAGGTCGCGCTGCCCTACCTGGAGGACCTGTACGAAGCCACCCACGAGAACGTGCAGTTGGCGGTGCGGGACGGATCCGAGGTCGTCTACATCGAGTGGCTGTCCGGGCGTTCGGCGGTCGGCGTGCACATCCGGGTGGGTGCCCGCTGGCCCCTGCACGTCACCGGCGTCGGACTCGCGCTGCTGGCGCACTGTGGCTCCGATCTCCAAGAGACCTACTGTGCCGGGACGTTGGCGTCCTACACCGCGCACACCATCAGCGATCCGGTGCGGTTGCGCAGGGTGCTCGCCGAAGTCCGGCGCACAGGAGTCGCGGTGAGCAGTCGTCAGGTCACGGAGGACGCCCTGTCGGTGGCCGCTCCGGTGCGCGGTCCTGGCGGCGCGGTGGTCGCGGCCGTGTCGGTCGTCGTGCCGCACGCCGACGCGCAGGTCCCGGTACTGGCGCCCGCCGTACGCCTCGCGGCCCGCGGGATCTCGCGGGCCCTGGGCTGGCAGCCGGAGGGCAGACGGGAGTGAGTCCCGGGCCGCGAGCCGGGTCCCGGTGGGCGGTAGGCGGTAGGCGGTGGTCTGCGGGTACGAAACGAGGGTTGGCGATCTCGGGACCGTCCGGCGAGAATGCGCACCCATGATCGAGATAGGTTCGCTGGGTCCGGAGGACCGCGCCGCCTGGGAAGTGCTGGCGCGCGGCTACAAGACGTTCTACCGCACAGAGGTGCCCGACGAGGGCTACGAGGAGATGTGGCGGCGCCTGCTCGACGGCGGTGAGGTGCACGCCGTCGGCGCCCGGGTGGACGGGAGGCTGGTGGGCATCGCGCACTACCTGTTCCACGTCTCGGGCTGGACGGCGGACCACTGTTACCTCCAGGACCTCTACGTCGACGAGGCCATGCGCGGCCAGGGTGTGGCACGGGCGCTGATCGAGCGGGTGGCCGACGCGGCGCGCGAGCGGAGCGCCGCGCGTCTGTACTGGAGCACCCAGGAGAACAACGCCACCGCCCGCGCCCTGTACGACAAGGTCGCGAACTTCAACGGCTTCATCCGCTACGACTACCCGCTCACGTAGGAGTCGCGGTCACCGTCACCGTCGCGGTCGCGGTACCGGTCCCGGTAACAGTCGCGTAGGACTCGCGTCGGAGTCTGGCGCATGCCTCCGGCGTCGTCCGCATGCCGTCGCATCGTCCGCCTGCCGCTGGTGCCGACTGCCGTGGCCCGCCCGGAGCGGCGCACCACGTGAGACCGGTCACGCAGCTCGGACGCGCCCCCGGCACACGGCCGGCGCGCGTCCGGCGCCGCCCTCGGCCCGCGTCCGGCACCCACCGCCGACAGCGTCTCTCAGGCCGTCCTCACAGGAATCTCAGACAGCGACCGGCTGATTCAAAGGATCGCCCCATCTAGGAGGCGCAGTATGCACGCGCAAAGGTGGACAACTCAGGAAGGCGTGCCGTGGGCGTCTCGCACATATCCAACCGGTCCGAGCAGCAGTCGCAGAGGTGGTCCCGGCGCGGGATCCTGGCCGCGCTCGGGGCGGTGCCGGCCGTCGCGCTGACCGGGTGTTCCGGGTCGGCGGACGCCTCGGAGAACCCGACCGGGGCGTCGGCCTCGGCGTCCACGAAGGCCTCGGCGGCGGCCCCGCAGCCGGTGATCTCGGTCACCCCCGCCGACGGCACCACGAAGGCCGCCTTCACCAGCCCCGTCGAGGTCACCGTGACCGGCGGCACACTCGCCTCGGTGAAGGTGACGGGCAACGACGGCTCGACGCTGGCCGGCTCCCTGGACGCGGCCGGGACCACCTGGACGTCCACGGACAATCCGTACTCCGGCACCAAGTACACGGTTACCGCGCAGGCGCAGGGCGCCGCCGCGCAGACGGCCACTTTCACCACCAAGTCCCCCGGCGAGACCTTCGTCGGCTACTTCACCCCCGAGGCGAACTCCACCTCCGGCGTCGGCATGCCCGTCTCGATCAACTTCTCGCACGCCGTCTCGGACAAGGCCGCCGTGCAGAAGGCGATCACGGTGACCGCCGAGCCGGCCGTGGACGTCGTCGGGCACTGGTTCAGCGACACCCGGCTCGACTTCCGGCCTCAGACGTACTGGGCGGCCGGCACGAAGATCACCCTCGGTCTGCGGTTGAAGGACATCGAGGGATCGGATGGTGTCTACGGTATGCAGTCGAAGGACGTCACCTTCCACATCGGGCGCGCACAAATCAGCACAGTGGATCTGTCGAGCAAAGAGATGGTGGTCAAGCGGGACGGCGCGACGCTGGCCACCTATCCGGTCTCCGGCGGCGACTCCGACCACACCACCTGGTCCGGGATCATGGTGATCAGCGAGCGGTTCCAGCAGACCCGGATGGAGTCCTCCACGGTCGGCCTCGGCGACGAGTACGACATCTCCGACGTCCCGCACGCCCAGCGGCTGACCACCTCCGGCACCTTCGTCCACGGCAACTACTGGGCCTCGACCTCGGTGTTCGGCAGCCAGAACACCAGCCACGGCTGCATCGGCCTGCACGACGCCAAGGGCGCGAGCGACAGCTCCGTGGCGGGCTACAAGTACTACGAGAGCTCGATGCTCGGCGATGTGGTGATCGTGAAGAACTCGGGCGAGAAGACCGTCGACCCGGCCAACGGCCTCAACGGCTGGAACCTGTCCTGGGCGGACTGGAAGGCCGGCAGCGCGCTTTAGTTCGTTTGCCCGGTTCACACCGTGAACTTCCTTACCCCGAAAGGACTTTCTTCGCTTTAACTCTTGACGCCTCTCGGGACGGAGAGCACATTGGGCCCACTTTGAGAGCGCTCTCAAACGCTGTCGAAGGCACCCGCGCCCATCACTCCGTACCCGAGAGGCACCCCCCCCATGAGTGCAACCTCCGGCATACCCAGAAGGCGACGCGCGCTCATCGCCGTACTCAGCACGCTAGGCCTGGCGGCCGCCGCCGCGGCGCTCGTCACCCTGCCCGCGAACGCCTCCGCGCCCACGCCCCCGGCCGGCTGGACGCAGGTCTTCCTCGACGACTTCACCGGCGCCGCCGGCACCGGCGTCAGCACCTCCAACTGGCAGTACAGCACCGGGACTTCATACCCGGGCGGGCCCGCGAACTGGGGGACCGGCGAGGTCGAGACGATGACCAACAGCACCAGCAACGTCTCGCTCGACGGCAACGGCAATCTGCGCATCACCCCGCTGCGCGACGCGGCCGGCAACTGGACCTCGGGCCGCATCGAGACCAATCGCACCGACTTCCAGCCCCCGGCCGGCGGCAAGCTGCGCATCGAGTCCCGACTGCAGATGCCGAACGTGACCGGAACCGCCGCAGAGGGCTACTGGCCCGCGTTCTGGGCGCTCGGCGCGCCGTACCGCGGCAACTACCAGAACTGGCCGGGCGTCGGCGAGTTGGACATCATGGAGAACGTCCAGGGCCTGAACAAGGTGTGGGCGACGATGCACTGCGGCACCAACCCGGGCGGCCCGTGCAACGAGACCACCGGCATCGGGAACTCCCTCGCGTGTCCCAACACGACCTGCCAGTCCGGCTTCCACACCTACACGATGGAGTGGGACCGCTCGGTGACCCCCGAGACGATCCGCTGGTACGTGGACGGGGTCAACTTCCACACCGTCACCGCCAACCAGGTCGACGCGACCACCTGGACCAACGCGACGAACCACGGCTACTTCATCATCCTGAACGTGGCGATGGGCGGCGCCTTCCCGGACGCCTTCGGCGGCGGGCTGGACAGCGCCACCGTGCCGGGCCACCCGATGGTGGTGGACTACGTGCAGGTGCTGCAGGCCGCGGGCAGTGGAACCGGTACCACAACACCTCCGCCGACCGGCAGCCGTGACGCCTACGGCACGATCCAGGCCGAGTCGTACAACAGCCAGTCGGGCACGGCCACCGAGACCACCACGGACACCGGCGGCGGTCAGGACATCGGCTCCCTCGCCAACGGCGACTGGGCGCTGTACCAGGGCGTCAACTTCGGCTCCACGGCCGCGACCCAGTTCAGCGCGCGGGTCGCCAGCGGCGCGGCCGGCGGGGTGAGCGGACTGGTCGAGGTGCGCCTCGACAGCCGTACGAGCACGCCCATCGGCAGCTTCGCGGTGGCCAACACCGGCGGCTGGCAGACCTGGCGGACGATCCCGGCGAACATCAGCTCCGTCACCGGCGCCCATGACGTCTATCTGACCTTCACCAGCGGCCAGCCGGCCGACTTCGTGAACGTCAACTGGTTCACCTTCGGCCACTGAGCCACCGAGTTACCGAGTTACCGAGCACCTGCAATACCCCTGGCGGCGCCGGGCGGTTGACCCCCACGCACACGTCAACCCCCCGGCGTCACCGCGCTGCTGCGCAGCGGGTGGCACGGCACCGGTGAGGCGAGTCCCGGCGACCTTGCGGAAAGCGGCCGGCATCAGCACGCTCCGGTCCCCCTCAGCGCAGTTCCGCGCGGAAGGCCACCGGGGTGTGTCCCGTGTGCAGTTGGAAGAACTTGGAGAAGTTCGCCGCGTCGGGGAAGCCCACCGCCACACCGACCCGGCCGATCGGCAGATCCGTGTGGGCCAGGAGCCGCTTCGCCTCCAGGACGACCCGCTTGTCGATGAAACCCTTGGGCGTCTCGCCGGTCGCGGCGCGGACCGCGCGCACCAGGGTGCGGCGGGAGTAGCCGAGGGCGTCGGCGTAGGCGCTGACGCTGTGGTTGGTCGCGAAGTCCTCCTCCACGGCGTCCCGAAACAGCGTGAAAGCGGTTCCCGCCTCGCGTCGCGACGCCTCCTCGCTGCTCGCCGCGAGGTGCGCCAGCCGCAGCAGAAACGCGGTGAGCGAGTGCCGCAGCACCGCCGTGTGCAGGCTCACGGGCAGGGTGCCGTCGGCGCCGCCGTCGTCGTACTCCCTCTGCAGATACGTCAGAGCCGCGCGCAGACCGGCGAGCTGAGCCTCGTCCGGGCGCAGCAGCGGCGGCAGGTCGTAGCGGTACAGGCCGGTGGCCTCGACGGTGGCGCGCGGCAGGAAGCCGGGCTGCATGGTCAGGACCGTCCCGCGGTAGCGGCTCGTCCTCGAGAAGCGGTGGACCTGGCCGGGGCGGATCCACAGCAGTTCGCCGGCGGTCGGCCGGTGCTCCGCGAAGTCGATCATGTGGCGGACGGGACCCTCGTCGAAGAGCATCACCACGTGGAAGTCGATGCGGTGGACGCGGTCCAGCGGGGCGTCGGTGGGCCAGGGGCGGCCGGTGCCGCCCTCGCCCAGCGGCCCCATGGGGCCCACCTGCATGCCGACGCCGCCGACGCTGTGCTCGACGGGGAAGGGCAGGGTTCTGATGCCCTCACCGGCTCCGCCTTGGATGGTTGTGTCCACGATGTCCCTCTTTTGCCGCACGATCGCCGTCCGGTATCGCTCGGTATGGCTCCGCGCCGCTCATCTGTCACCTGCGGGTGTCCCACTTTCACCACAGGCTGACACAGGAAGACCTTCCACCATAAAAGTCAGACTTTTACTTTTGAACACGTCAGACCAGCTGAACCGTTTCCATCGAGGATTTCTTGAAGATGAGCACGCAGACACCGAGCAGTTTCGAGTGGACCGACAGAGACCGGCGCGCCGTCGACACCGCACGTCTGCTGGCGGCGGACGCCGTGCAGCAGGTGGGCAACGGCCATCCCGGAACCGCGATGAGCCTGGCGCCGGTCGCGTACACGATCTTTCAGAAGGTGATGCGGCACGATCCGGCGGATCCGGAGTGGACCGGTCGCGACCGCTTCGTGCTGTCCCCCGGCCACACCTCGCTGACCCTCTACACCCAACTCTTCCTCGCCGGCTACGAACTGGAGCTGGCGGACCTGAAGCGCTTCCGCACGCACGGCTCCAAGACCCCCGGTCACCCCGAGTACGGGCACACCGCCGGCGTCGAGACGACGACCGGCCCGCTCGGCCAGGGCGTCGCCAACGCCGTCGGCATGGCGATGGCCGCCCGCTACGAGCGCGGCCTGTTCGACCCCGAGGCCCCGCAGGGCGAGTCGCCCTTCGACCACACCGTCTGGGCGATCGTCTCCGACGGCGACCTGGAGGAGGGCGTCTCCGCGGAGGCGTCCTCGATGGCCGGCCATCAGAAGCTCGGAAACCTCGTCTTCGTCTACGACGACAACCACATCTCCATCGAGGGCGACACCGCCACCGCGTTCTCCGAGGATGTGCTGAAGCGCTACGAGGCCTACGGCTGGCACACCCAGCGCGTGGAGCCGACCGAGGACGGCGACGTCGACGTCCGCGCCCTGTACGCCGCCCTGCGGGCCGCGCAGGCCGAGACCGGGCGTCCCTCGATCATCTCGCTGCGCACGATCATCGCCTGGCCCGCGCCGAACGCGCAGAACACCGAGGCCTCGCACGGCTCCGCCCTGGGCGCCGAGGAGATCGCGGCGACCAAGCGGGTCCTCGGCTTCGACCCGGAGCAGTCCTTCGAGGTCTCGGACGCCGTCCTCGCCCATACCCGGGCCGCTCTCGACCGGGGCGCCGAGGCGCACGCGGCCTGGGACAAGCAGCTCGCCGAGTGGCGCGCGGCACAGCCGCAGCGCGCGCAGCTGTTCGACCGGGTCGTCGCAGGTCAGCTCCCCGACGGCTGGGAGAAAGCGGTTCCGGTGTTCGATACCGGAAAGTCCGTCGCGACCCGCGCCGCGTCCGGCAAGGTGCTCCAGGCGCTCGGCGCGATCATCCCCGAGCTGTGGGGCGGCTCCGCCGACCTCGCCGGGTCGAACAACACCACCATCGACAAGACGTCGTCGTTCCTGCCCACGGGCAACCCGCTGCCGGAGGCGGACCCGTACGGCCGCACGATCCACTTCGGCATCCGCGAGTTCTCGATGGCCGCGGAGATGAACGGCATCGCGCTGCACGGCAACACCCGTGTCTACGGCGGCACGTTCCTGGTGTTCTCCGACTACATGCGCAACGCCGTGCGCATGTCGGCGCTCATGCAGTTGCCGGTGACGTACGTGTGGACGCACGACTCGATCGGTCTCGGCGAGGACGGCCCGACCCATCAGCCGGTCGAGCACCTGGCCTCGCTGCGCGCCATCCCCGGTCTGAACATCGTCCGCCCCGCCGACGCCAACGAGACGGCGATCGCGTGGGCCGAGATCCTGAAGCGGCACGCCACGCGTCCCGCCCCGCACGGCCTGGCCCTCACCCGTCAGGGCGTCCCGACCTACGCGCCCGACCCGGACGCGGCGAAGGGCGGTTACGTCCTGAAGGACTCCTCGACCGAGACGCCCGATGTCGTCCTGATCGCAACCGGTTCCGAGGTGCATCTCGCCGTCGCGGCGCGCGAGGCGCTGGAGGCGGAGGGGATCGGCGCCCGGGTGGTGTCGATGCCGTCCGTGGAGTGGTTCGAGGAGCAGCCGCGCGAGTACCGCGACCGGGTCCTGCCGCCGTCGGTGAAGGCCCGCGTCGCGGTCGAGGCGGGCATCGGCCTCACCTGGCACCGGTTCGTGGGCGATGCGGGACGCATCGTCTCCCTGGAGCACTTCGGCGCCTCCGCCGACGCCGGGACCCTGTTCGCCGAGTACGGCTTCACCGCCGAGAACGTCGCCGCGGCGGCGCGGGAATCGCTTTCCGCAGCCCGTGGTTGATCCGAACGCACGAAAGAAGATGACTACTGTGAACGAAGTGACCGGGACAGAAACCGCTGTAGCAACCGCTACCGCAACCACGACGCCGGGAGCGCTCCAGCGTCTGTCCGACGAGGGCGTCTCCATCTGGCTGGACGACCTGTCCCGGGGGCGGATCGCCTCCGGCAACCTCGCCGAACTCGTCGAGACGAGGAACGTCGTCGGCGTCACCACCAACCCGTCCATCTTCCAGGCCGCCATCGGCTCCGGAGCGGGCTACGAGGAGCAGCTCGCCGACCTGGCGGTGCGAGGCGTCACGGTCGACGAGGCCGTCCGGATGATGACGACCGCCGATGTGCGTGCCGCAGCCGATATTCTGCATTCTGTATACACGGCCACGGGTGGTCGTGACGGCCGGGTCTCCATCGAGGTCGACCCCCGGCTGGCCCATGACACGGCCGCCACGATCGCCGAGGCCAAGCAGCTGGCCTGGCTGGTCGACCGGCCCAACGTCATGATCAAGATCCCGGCGACGAAGGCCGGGCTGCCGGCGATCACCGAGGTCATCGGCCTCGGCATCAGCGTCAACGTCACGCTGATCTTCTCGCTGGAGCGCTACCGCGAGGTCATGGACGCCTACCTGGCCGGCCTGGAGAAGGCGCAGGCCAAGGGCCTGGACCTGGCTCCGATCCACTCCGTGGCGTCCTTCTTCGTCTCCCGCGTCGACGCCGAGATCGACAAGCGGCTGACCGCCCTCGGCACGGACGCGGCCCTCGCCCTGAAGGGACGGGCGGCGCTCGCCAACGCCCGGTTGGCCTACGAGGCCTACGAGGACGTCTTCGCCGGTGACCGCTGGATCGCGCTGGCCGGGGCCAAGGCGAACAAGCAGCGTCCGCTGTGGGCATCCACCGGTGTGAAGGATCCTGCATACAAGGACACGCTGTATGTAGACGATCTGGTCGCACCGGGCACGGTCAACACCATGCCCGAGGCCACGCTGAACGCCACCGCCGACCACGGCGACATCACCGGCGACACGGTCACCGGCGGCTACGCCCAGGCCCGCGCCGACCTGGCCGCGGTCGAGGCGCTCGGCATCTCCTACGACGAGGTCGTCACCCGGTTGGAGGACGAGGGTGTCGCCAAGTTCGCGGTGGCATGGCAGGACCTTCTGGACGCGGTCACGAAGTCGCTGACGATCGAGGGAGTTGACGCGGAATGAGCACCAGCAGTGTCGGCACTGACTGGGAGAACCCCCTGCGGGACGCCCGCGACAGGCGGCTGCCCAATGTGGCCGGCCCCTCCGGCCTCGTCATCTTCGGCGTGACCGGCGATCTGTCCCGCAAGAAGCTGATGCCGGCGATCTACGACCTCGCCAACCGCGGTCTGCTCCCGCCGGGCTTCTCGCTCGTCGGCTTCGCCCGTCGCGACTGGGCGGACCAGGACTTCGCGCAGGTCGTCCACGACGCGGTGCGCGACCACTCCCGCACGCCGTTTCGCGAGGAGGTCTGGCAGCAGCTCGCCGAGGGCATGCGGTTCATCCCGGGCGACTTCGACGACGACACCGCCTTCGAGCAGCTGCGCAAGGCGGTCGACGAACTGGACGCCTCCCGGGGCACCGGCGGCAACTTCGCCTTCTATCTCTCCGTGCCGCCGAAGTTCTTCCCCAAGGTCGTCGAGCAGCTCAAGAAGCACGGGCTGGCGAAGGCGGCGGAGGGGTCCTGGCGGCGGGCGGTCATCGAGAAGCCGTTCGGCCACGACCTGGTCAGCGCGCGTGAGCTGAACGCCGTCGTGCACGACGTGTTCGAACCGGACCAGGTCTTCCGCATCGACCACTACCTGGGCAAGGAGACCGTCCAGAACATCCTGGCGCTGCGTTTCGCCAACACCATGTTCGAGCCGATCTGGAACCGGTCGTACGTCGACCATGTGCAGATCACGATGGCGGAGGACATCGGTATCGGCGGGCGTGCCGGTTACTACGACGGCATCGGCTCGGCGCGTGACGTCATCCAGAACCATCTGCTGCAGCTCATGGCCCTCACCGCCATGGAGGAGCCGGCCTCCTTCGACGCGGCCTCGCTGCTCACCGAGAAGCTCAAGGTGCTCAAGGCCGTCAAGCTGCCGGAGGATCTCGGGAAGCACACCGTGCGGGCGCAGTACGCGGGCGCCTGGCAGGGCGGCGAGCGCGTAAGCGGTTACCTGGAGGAGGACGGCATCGATCCGTCCTCCACGACGGACACCTTCGCCGCCGTGAAGCTGAACGTCGACAACCGCCGCTGGGCGGGCGTCCCGTTCTATCTGCGCACCGGCAAGCGGCTCGGCCGCCGGGTCACCGAGATCGCCGTCGTCTTCCAGCGGGCGCCGCACTCCCCGTTCGACTCCACCGCCACCGAGGAGCTCGGCCAGAACGCCATCGTCATCCGCGTGCAGCCGGACGAGGGCATCACGGTGCGGTTCGGCTCCAAGGTGCCGGGCACCTCGATGGAGATCCGGGACGTCACGATGGACTTCGCGTACGGCGAGTCCTTCACCGAGTCCAGCCCGGAGGCGTACGAGCGGCTCATCCTGGACGTGCTGCTCGGCGACGCCAACCTGTTCCCGCGCCACCAGGAAGTGGAAGAGTCCTGGAAGATCCTCGACCCGATCGAGGAGTACTGGGCACGGCACGGCAGGCCCGCGCAGTACGCCTCGGGCAGCTGGGGACCCGAGGAAGCCGACGAGATGCTCGCACGAGACGGACGGAGCTGGCGCAGGCCATGAAGATCGACCTGACGGACACCACGGCAAGCAAGATCAACAAGGCGTTGGTGCAGGGTCGCCGCGCCATCGGCACACCCGCCGTGGGCATGGTCCTGACGATGGTCATCGTCACGGACGAAGAAAACGCTTACGACTCGATCAAGGCGTCCGAGGAGGCCTCGCACGAGCACCCCTCGCGCACCCTGGTCGTCATCAAGCGGCACGCCCGCTCGCCGCGCGACCGGACCAACTCCCACCTCGACGCCGAGGTCCGGGTGGGCGCCGACGCCGGCACGGGCGAGACGGTCATCCTGCGGACCTACGGCGAGGTGTCCGAGCACGCCGACTCCGTCGTCCTGCCGCTGCTGCTGCCGGACGCGCCGGTCGTCGTGTGGTGGCCGGTGGACGCGCCGGAGAACCCCGCCAAGGACCCGCTGGGCGCCCTCGCGCAGCGCCGGATCACCGACATGTACGCCGTCGAGCGGCCGCTGACCGCCCTGGACGCGCGTGTGCGGTCGTACGCCCCCGGCGACACCGACCTGGCCTGGACCCGGCTCACCCCGTGGCGCTCGATGCTCGCGGCGGCCCTGGACCAGGCCCGGGTGCCGATCACCTCGGCCGCCGTCGAGAGCGAGGCCGAGAACCCCAGCGCCGAACTGCTCGCGCGCTGGCTGCAGGCCCGCCTCGGCGTCACGGTCGAGCGGGTCGTCACCGCGGGACCGGTCGTCACGGCCGTCCGGCTCGGCACCGCGAACGGCGAGATCGTCATCGACCGCCCCGAAGGCCCGCTGGCCACCCTCACCCTGCCCGGCCAGCCCTCGCGCACCCTCGCGCTGAAGGTCCGCCCCACCTCCGAACTCATCGCCGAGGAGCTCAGGCGCCTCGACGCGGACGAGATGTACGCCGTCGCCCTGCGGGGCGAGGCTCCCAAGGAGACCCCCTCTCATGTCTGACTCCCTCCGCCTCGACCAGCGGCCCGAATGGGCGGCTCTGGAGGACCACCGCGCCGGCCGGCAGGCGCATCTGCGGGAGCTGTTCGCGGCCGATCCGCAGCGCGCCGAGCGGTACGTGGTGCGCGTCGGCGACCTGCGCATCGACTACTCCAAGCACCTGATCACCGACGACACGCTCGCCCTCCTGCAGCAACTGGCCGCCGCCACCGACGTGTTCGGGCTGCGCGACGCCATGTTCCGCGGCGAGCGGATCAACCTCACCGAGGACCGGGCGGTGCTGCACACCGCGCTGCGCGCCCCCGCCGGCGCCGTCGTCGAGGTCGCCGGCGAGAACGTCGTACCGCAGGTCCACGCCGTGCTCGGCCGGATGGGCGACTTCGCCGAGCGGGTGCGCAGTGGCGCCTGGACCGGTCACACGGGACGCCGTATCCGCAATGTCGTCAACATCGGCATCGGCGGCTCCGACCTGGGTCCGGCGATGGCGTACGAGGCGCTGCGAGCCTTCACGGACCGCTCGCTGACCTTCCGGTTCGTCTCCAACGTGGACGGCGCCGACCTCCACGAGGCCGTCCGGGACCTGGACCCCGCCGAGACGCTGTTCATCGTCGCCTCCAAGACGTTCACCACGATCGAGACGATCACCAACGCGACCTCGGCCCGCTCCTGGCTCCTCGACGGTCTGGGCGGCGAGGAGAAGGCGGTCGCCAAGCACTTCGTCGCGCTGTCCACGAACGCCGAGAAGGTCGCCGGCTTCGGCATCGACACGGCCAACATGTTCGAGTTCTGGGACTGGGTCGGCGGCCGCTACTCCTTCGACTCGGCGATCGGCCTGTCGCTGATGATCGCCATCGGCCCGGAGCGGTTCCGGGAGCTTCTCGACGGGTTCAGGATCGTCGACGACCACTTCCGCACCGCGCCCGCCGAGGCCAACGCCCCGCTGATCCTGGGCCTGTTGGGCATCTGGTACGGCAACTTCTTCGACGCCCAGTCGCACGCCGTGCTGCCCTACAGCCACTATCTGTCCAAGTTCACCGCCTATCTCCAGCAGCTCGACATGGAGTCCAACGGCAAGTCGGTGCAGCGCGACGGACAGCCCGTGCGGTGGCAGACCGGGCCGGTGGTGTGGGGCACGCCGGGCACCAACGGGCAGCACGCGTACTACCAGTTGATCCACCAGGGCACGAAGGTCATCCCGGCCGATCTCATCGGGTTCGCCCGCCCGGTCGGCGAGCTGAGCGGCGAACTGGCCGCGCAGCACGACCTGTTGATGGCCAACCTGTTCGCGCAGGGCCAGGCGCTCGCCTTCGGCAAGACCGCGGACGAGGTCCGGGCGGAGGGCGTCCCCGAGGAGCAGGCAGCGCACCGCACCTTCCAGGGCAACCACCCCACGACCACGATCCTGGCCCGTGAGCTGACCCCCTCGGTCCTCGGCCAGCTCATCGCCCTCTACGAGCACAAGGTGTTCGTGCAGGGCGCGATCTGGAACATCGACTCCTTCGACCAGTGGGGCGTCGAGCTCGGCAAGGTCCTCGCCAAGCGCGTCGAACCCGCCCTGACCGAAGGCGCGTCCGTGCCCGGTCTGGACCCCTCCACCACCGCTCTCGTGGCCGCGTACCGCGAGCTCAAGGAAGTGAACTGACATGGCACCGGTGCAGCTCGGCCTGATCGGCCTCGGCAAGATGGGCGGCAACATGCGCGAGCGGATCCGCCGCGCCGGCCACACCGTCATCGGCTACGACCGCAACCCCGAAGTCTCCGACGTGGCGAGCCTGGCCGAACTCGTCGACGGGCTGCAAGCCCCGCGCGTGGTCTGGGTGATGGTCCCGGCCGGCGCCGCGACCCAGTCGGTCGTCGACGAGCTCGGCGGACTCCTCTCCCCCGGCGACACGGTCGTCGACGGCGGCAACTCCCGCTGGACGGACGACGAGAAGCACGCCCTGGAGCTCGGCGCCAAGGGCATCGGCTTCGTCGACGCCGGCGTCTCCGGCGGCGTGTGGGGCCTGCAGAACGGCTACGCCCTGATGGTCGGCGGCGACAAGAAGCACGTCGAGCCGCTCCAGCCGATCTTCGACGCGCTCAAGCCGGAGGGCCCGTACGGCTATGTCCACGCCGGCAAGGTCGGCGCCGGGCACTTCTCGAAGATGGTCCACAACGGCATCGAGTACGCCATGATGCAGGCCTACGCCGAGGGCTGGGAGCTGCTCGAGAAGGTCGACTCGGTGGAGAACGTGCGCGAGGTCTTCCGGTCCTGGCAGGAGGGCACGGTCATCCGGTCCTGGCTGCTCGACCTGGCGGTCAACGCCCTCGACGAGGACGTGCACCTGGACAAGCTGCGCGGCTACGCCGAGGACTCCGGCGAGGGCCGCTGGACGGTCGAGGCCGCCATCGACAACGCCGTCCCGCTGCCGGCCATCACCGCCTCGCTCTTCGCGCGGTTCGCGTCCCGGCAGGACGACTCGCCGCAGATGAAGATGATCGCGGCGCTGCGCAACCAGTTCGGCGGCCACGCCGTCGAGTCGGCGCAGGACTAGTCCGGCCGTGGGGGATCTTCTGCTGGTCCGCCACGGGGAGACACGGTGGAGCAGGTCGGGACAGCACACCAGCTGGACCGACCTGCCCCTCACCGAACGCGGCGAGGAACAGGCCAAGTCCCTCGCCCCGCTCCTCTCCGGCCGGACCTTCGCACTGACCCTGACCAGCACCCTGCAGCGCGCGATCCGCACGGCCGAACTCGCCGGTCTCACCGGGGCCGTGGCCGAACCCGACCTGCACGAGTGGGACTACGGCGGCTACGAGGGCGTCACCACCGTCGACATCCACCGCACCCGCCCCGGCTGGGACCTGTGGACCGACGGCGTGCCGCCCGGCCCCGACGGCCACCTCGGGGAGTCGCCCCCGGCGGTCGGACAGCGCGCCGACCGGGTGCTCGCCCGGGTGGACGCGGCGCTCGCGCACGACGACCGTGACGTCCTCCTCGTCGCCCACGGCCATTTCCTACGGGCCCTGACGGCCCGTCGGCTCGGACTGCCGCCCGCCGAGGGCCGGTTGTTCCAGCTGGCCACCGGCACGGTCTGCAGGCTGTCGACGGAACACGGGCGACCCGTGATCGCCGAATGGAACGTACGGGCATAGGCGGTTGACACCGCTCGACGGGGCCCGCCAGAGTCGCGGCTGATGGAGATCAACGATCTGACACCGGCCGAACGACGCGTCTGGCGGGCCTTCGCCACGGGGGCGACCGTGGACTTCCGGACGCAGGGCGAGGAGAACGGCACCGAACGCGCCGTGCGAGCCGCCGTGTTGCGGGCGCTGCTCCTCAACGGGCCCCGGGAACCAGGGGAGATAGCCGCTCTGCGGATCGCGGGGGCGCGCATCACCGGCGTCCTCGACCTGCGGTACGCGGTCGTCGACAGCATGATCCGGCTGATCCACTGCCGCTTCGACGAGCCCCCTCGACTGGTCGGCGCCCAGCTCAGCTACGTCAGCCTGCGCGACTCCGAACTGCCCGGGCTGGACGCCTCGCACACCCGGATCGACGGCGGACTGCGGCTGACCCGCTGCCGGGTCGGCGGTCCGGTCCACCTCAGCAGGGCGCAGATCTCGGGCGCGCTGTACCTCGACGGCGCGGAGGTCGCCACGACCGACCCCGCACAGCCCGTCCTCCAGCTCAACCAGGTCTCCATCGACGACGACCTCTGTGCCCGCGGACTGCGCGCCCGCGGGCTGATCAGGCTCGACGGCGCCCACGTGGCCGGCTCGATCGACCTGGAGGACGCCGAGTTGAGCAATCCCGGCGGCTTCGTCCTGGAGGCGGAGGCGCTCGACGTGGGCGCGAACCTGCTGGGCCGGCGGATGCGCGCGCAGGGCCGGATCGATCTTCGCGGCGCCCGTATCCCCGGCCGGGTCGACCTGCTGCGCACCACGCTGTCCAACCCGGGCGGCACCGCCCTGCGCGCCAGCAGCTGCGTCATCGGCGAGATCTGGCTGCGCGAGGGCCCGCCGATCGAGGGCCGGCTGAACCTGCGGCGCGCCGAGGTGGGCCAACTCCAGCTGGAGCCGGAGATGTTGCCCGACCAGGTGCGGCTGCTGGACCTCACCTACACCTTCCTCACCCCGCACGAGCCCGCCGAGCGGCGGCTGCCGATGCTGGAGCGCGACGAGGACTTCGACCCGCACGCCTACGAACAGCTGACGGCCGCCTACCGCCGCACCGGCGACGACCGGGCCGCCCGGGTCGTGCAGTTGGCCAAGCAGCGCCGTCATCGCGGCACGCTGCCCTGGTACGGCCGGCTGTGGGGCCATCTCCAGGACGCAGCGGTCGGCTACGGCTTCCGCCCGCTGCGCGCGGCGGTGTGGCTGCTGTCGTTGCTGGCCGTCGGCTCGGTCGCGTACGCCGGGCAGCACCCGCCGCCGCTCAAGGCGGGCGAGGCGCCCGAGTTCAACCCGGTCTTCTACACCCTCGACCTGCTGCTGCCGGTGATCTCCTTCGGTCAGGAGAGCGCCTTCGCGCCGACCGGCGGCTATCAGACGCTGTCGTACGTCCTCATCGTCACCGGCTGGATCCTGGCCACGACGGTGGCCGCCGGTGTCACCCGGACGGTCAGCCGCCAATAGGGCCGGGTCAGCGCACGGCGTGCTGGGCGGCCAGCCGCACCGGCGCGTTGCCGGCGCCGTAGCCCTGGTAGCCGCCGTCGCGCTGGACGAGTTCGAAGAAGACCCGGCCGACCGTGTGCGTGTAGCAGTGCCGGAAGACCCCGTGCGCGTCCCGGTCGTAGAGGATGCCGAGGTCGCGGTAGGTCTCCAGCTCGCCGTCGGCGAACTCGAAGCGGGCCGCGAGGTCGTCGTAGTAGTTCGCGGGGATGGGCAGCAGGCGGCCGCCGGCCGCGGTGAACCGGCGGGCCGCGGCGATCACGTCGTCGGTGGCCAGCGCGATGTGCCGGGCGTGCGCGGTGCCGTCGCCGGGGGCCGCGCCGACGGTCAGCGGGAAGCGGACGCTGCCGTCGGCGTTGGCGACGGCGCGGCTGCGCAGCAGCCCGTAGGGGTCGGCGACGTCGACGGACTCCTGGGCGTCGAGGCCGAGGACACCGCGGTGGAAGAGGACGGCCTCGTCGAAGTGGTGCCAGGGCTGGGTGAGCGCCACATGGTCGACGCGGCAGGCCCCGAGCGTGGCGGCGGTCGCGGTGGCGGGGGGCGGGACGTCCTCGAAGTCGGCGCGCCAGTTGGGGAGTTCTGGCCGGTTCGTCGCGCACAGGAAGAGTTCCGTGCCGTCGGGTGCGGCGACCGCGTCGAGCGGGGCGTCCTCGGCGGCGCGGCGGCGCGGCAGTACGGGGGCGAGCAGGGCCTCGGCGCGGCGGGCGGCCGCGGCCGGGTCGGGTGACTCCAGGCCGATGGCGGCGAGCGTGGCGCCGTCGGCGGGGCTCCCCCCGCGCGAGCGGAACCGGGCCTGCGGGAGGGCGGCCGGGCCGGTGTTGACCAGGACGCGGGCCTCGCCCTGCTCCCAGAGTTCGACCGGTTTGCCGCGGTGCCGGGCGGTGCGCGCGAAGCCCAGTCCGGCGAGGAGGGCGACGACGGGTTCGGCGTCGTGGGTGACCAGTTCGGCGAAGGCGATCCCGGTGGGCGCGGCGGGCGCGGGCAGGGCCTCGATGCCGGCCTCCTCCTGGAGGATCAGCAGGGAGCGGCGGGCGTCGACGGCGGTCAGGCCGGCCTCGGCCTGCCGGAAGACGTCGTTGAAGATCTCCAGGGAGAGCGGACCGTCGTAACCGGTGCGCAGGACGTGTTTCACCAATCCGGCGACGTCGAAGCCGCCCTGTCCGGGGAAGCAGCGGTGGTGGCGGCTCCACTGCAGGACGTCCATGCCGAGCAGCGGGGCGTCGGCGAGTTGCAGGAAGAAGATCTTCTCGCCGGGGATGTCCTCGATCGGCTTGGGGTCGGAGCCCCGGGAGAGGATGTGGAAGCTGTCGAGGCAGGTGCCGAGCGCGGGGTGATCGGCGGTCTCGACGACATGCCAGGCGTGGTCGTAGGTGCTGACGTGCCGCCCCCAGGCGAGCGCCTCGTAGGCGACGCGGACGCCGAAGTCCTGGGCCAGGTCGGCCAGTTGGCTCAGCTGCTCGGCGGCGAGGGCGTCGTCGTCCACGGCGAGCGGGGAGACGCTGGAGCAGACCAGGACGGTGTCCGCGCCGAGCCGGTTCATCAGCTCGAACTTGTGCCGGGCGCGGCGCAGGTTGCGGGCGAACTCCGCGGGCGGCACGGCCTCGATGTCCCGCATCGGCTGGTACAGGTCGATGCCCAGGCCGAGGTCGGCGCAGCGGGCGCGGATCTCCTGCGGGGTCAGGGGGCTGGCGAGCAGGTCGCTCTCGAAGATCTCGACGCCGTCGAAACCGGCCCGGGCGGCGGCCGTGAGCTTCTCGGTGAGGGATCCGCTGAGGGAAACGGTTGCTATCGACGTGCGCACGGTGGCGTCTCCTGGTCTTCGGCGGGCTTCGACGGGGCGGCGATCGCTTGCGGCGCGCGCCGCCACTGCGTGCGGGGCGGCGGCTGGTCGCGGGGCTGCGGATGCTCGCGTGGGCGGCGGCTGCTCACGTAGGCGGCGGCTGGTTCGGGGCGGCCGCTACTTCGGGGCGGCGACCGGTCCGGCCAGTGCGGCGAAGTGCGCGAGCATCTGCGTGCTGTCGGGTTCCCGCCCGGTGAACAGGCGGAACGCGTCCACGGCCTGGAAGACGGCCATGCCGCCGCCGTCGAGGGTGGCGCAGCCCAGCGCGCGGGCGGTGCGCAGCAGCTCCGTCTCCAGGGGGCGGTAGACGACCTCGGCGACCCACAGGTCGGGCCGCAGCAGCTCCGCCGGGAAGGGCAGGCCGGGGTGGGCGGCCATGCCGGTGGGGGTGGCGTGCACGATGCCGTCGGCCGCGGTGAGCAGCTCGGCCAGCCGGTCGGGGGTGGCGGCCGTGGCCCGGCCGGGCCCGAAGTGGCGGTTCAGGGAGCCGGCGAGATCCGCGGCCCGGTCGGGCAGCGCGTCGACGACCGTGACCTGCCCGGCGCCGAGGGTGAGCGTCGCGTGCGCGACGGCCGCGCCCGCGCCTCCGGCGCCGAGCTGCACGACCCGCTCCAGCGGGACGTCAGGCAGACCGCGCGCGAAAGAGGCGGCGAAACCGGTTACATCGGTGTTGTGGCCGATGGCGCGGCCGTCCTCGAAGACGACGGTGTTGACCGCGCCGAGCGCCTCGGCCTGCGCGGAGAGCGCGTCGAGGTGCGGGATGACCAGCTGCTTGCACGGGTGCGTGATGTTGAGCCCGTCGAAACCGAGGTCCCGCGCGGTGCGCACCAGATCGCCGACCGCCTCGGGCCCGACGCCGAGCACGTCGATGTCGACGAGGCGGTACAGGTAGCGCAGCCCCTGGCGGTCGGCTTCCCGCTCGTGCAGCGCCGGGCTGAGCGACGGACCGATGCCGGAACCGATCAGCCCGACGAGATACGAGTCCTTGAGGACGACGGCCACTGCGGACCTCCTGATCGGCTGGATCGACTGAAGTCACTGAGCCGGAGGGCGACTGCAGCGACCGAGTCGGACGACTAATGTACGAACTGGTGAGTTAGTCATAACACCGGAGCGGGTCTCAAGGGAAGCCCTCTCACGTCACAGGGCGGGAGCGGGCTTCTAGAATCTCGGCACTGCATTCACGCCGCCCGAAGGAACCCGATGACCAGCGTCGACGAACCGGCACGACCCCACGGCAACGGGCGCATCCGCGACGCCGCCCGGACCCAGGCCGAGATCCTCGACGTGGCGACCCAGGAGTTCGCCCGGGCCGGGTACGCCGGGGCCCGGGTGGACGACATCGCCGCCCTCACCAGCACCACGAAGCGGATGATCTACTACTACTTCGGCGGCAAGGAGCAGCTGTTCACGGCCGTCCTGGAGCGGGCCTACGGCGTGATCCGCGAGGCCGAGCAGGGGCTGGACGTCGAGCATCTCGACCCCGTCGCGGCGATCCGCCGGCTGGCCGAGGTCACCTTCGACCACCATGAGCAGCATCCCGACTTCATCCGTCTGGTGAGCATCGAGAACATCCACGAGGCCGAGCACATCGCCGGCTCCGAGAAGCTCGGCCGGATGGGCTCCCCCGCGCTCGACGTGATCCGCCGCATCCTGGCCTCCGGACACGAGTCCGGCCTGTTCACGGCCGAGGTGGACGCCGTCGACCTGCACGCGATGATCAGCTCGTTCTGCTTCTTCCGGGTGGCCAACCGGCACACGTTCGGCGCGCTGTTCGGCCGCGACCTGGTCGACCCGGCGCAGCGCGAGCACTACCGCACCATGCTCGGCGACATGGTGATCGCCTACCTGACGGCGGAGCGCGCGGAGGACTGATCCCCCGCTCCCGCCCCACGGAAGATCCTTCCGCGTGACCTATTGACAGCGGAGAAACATCAGCGCAACATCCGTAGCCATCCGCTACTAACTACCCAGTGGGTTAATTAGCCGGGCACGCACCCGGCGCAGCCGTCCCGCACCCCAGGGAACCGGCCCTACTCCCCTTGTCTCACTCCACGTACGTTGGACGCTGGAGTTCCCTCGAAGGAGCACGCCGTGCCCGTCCCCGCCGCACCCCCCGGCCAGCCGAAGAAAGCCGCCACGGCGGCCTGGATCGGCAGTGCCCTGGAGTACTACGACTTCTTCATCTACGGCAGCGCGGCAGCACTGATCTTCCCGAAGGTCTTCTTCGACGAGTCCGACCCGGCCACCGCGACCCTGCTGTCGCTCGCCACGTTCGGCGTCGCCTACGCGGCCCGGCCCGTCGGCGCGCTGTTCCTCGGGCACTTCGGCGACCGTGTCGGCCGAAAGAAGATCATGGTCTTCACGCTCATTCTGATGGGCGTCTCGACGTTCCTCATCGGCTGCCTGCCCACCCGCGACCAGGTCGGCACGCTCGCGCCCGTCCTGCTGGTCCTGTGCCGTGTGCTGCAGGGCATCTCCGCGGCCGGCGAGCAGGCCAGCGCCAACTCCATGACGCTGGAACACGCGCCACCGAACCGGCGCGGCTTCTTCACCAGCTTCACCCTCAGCGGCACCCAGGGCGGCCAGCTCCTGGCCACACTCGTCTTCATCCCGATCGCCGCCCTCCCCGAGGACCAGCTGCTGTCCTGGGGCTGGCGGATCCCGTTCTGGCTGAGCATCGCGGTCGCCTTCGTCGGCTATGTCATCCGCCGCACGCTGGAGGAGACGCCGGCCTTCGAGGCCCAGCAGGCCACCGGCGAGGTCGTCAAGCTGCCGCTGGCGGTGCTGCTGCGCGAGCACTGGGCGGACGTCCTGCGGGTGATCGCGTGCGCGCTCGTCGCCTCGGTCAGCACCATCTTCACCGTGTGGGCGCTGGCGTACGCGACCAGTGACGCGGTCGGCATGGACCGCTCCTCGATGCTGTGGGTGGGCGCGCTGGCCAACGTGGTCGCGCTGGCGGCCATCCCCGCGTGGGCCACGCTCTCCGACCGCATCGGCCGCCGTCCGGTGTTCCTGATCGGCGCGGCCGGCAGCGGGGTGATGATGGTGGCCTATCTGTGGGCCATCTCCACCGGCTCCTACCCGCTGATCATGCTCATGGGCATCGCCACCTTCGGCGTGGTCTACAGCGCCGCGAACGGCGTGTGGCCCTCCTTCTACGGCGAGATGTTCTCCACCCGGGTCCGGCTGTCCGGCATGGCGATCGGGACTCAGATCGGCTTCGCTGTGGCCGGCTTCGCGGTCACCTTCGCCGCGCAGATCGCGGGCCCGGACGGCGACGACTGGGCCTCGGTGGCCCTCTTCACGGCGGCGCTGTGCGTCCCGCCGGTGATCGCGGCCCTGTCGGCCCGGGAGACGGCGAAGATCCCGACGGAGCAGCTGGGCGAGCGCTCGGTGCAGGAGCCGTCCCGGCCGGAAACGGTTACTGCCTGATCCTGCGGGCCGGGGCCGGGCGGCGCACCGCTCCTCCGCCCAGCTCCTCCGCCGCCTCCACCCCCACCGCCTCGGGATGACCGCTCACATCCCGGGGCGCCTTCCTCGCTCCTGAGCCCGGGGCACCGTTCCCGCCCCGGGCCGGGTACGCCGGGACCCCCGAGCCCCTGGACGCCTTCGCGGCTCCGGGGGCTCGGGTGCGTCGTGGCAGCCGAAAACCCGGCCTATCCGGCGTCGGCGCTCCTGGGGATCCCGTACGCCCGCTCCACCCGTAGGCGGACGACGAGGCGACGGTCGCGGACCATGGCGGCTCGGTAGTCGTCCCAGTCGGGGTGTTCGCCGATGACGTCGCGATAGAGGCGGATCAGTTCCTCGACCGTGTCGTCGTAGGGGTCCTCGGCGACCGGCGTGAGGTCCGCGGTGCCCTCCGCCACCGTGTAGGCGCGGTGGTCGGGGGCGGTGACGTGGTACGACGCCCGGGGGTCGCGGCGCAGATTGCGAGTCTTGGCGCGATCGTCCGTGACGGAGATCCGGATGACGCCCTCGTCCGGGTAGTAGTGATGGCTGACGTTCGACAGCTGAGGGCGTCCGTCGCGCTTCAGGGTGACCAGCACCCCGCCGCGACCCTCGGTGAGCAGCGCGAGCAGTGCGTCCTGCGTCGTCTCCTGAGTCATGCTTCGCACAACCCGCGCCCTGGGAGTCGCATTCCCCGCCGTTGCGAGTAGACAGTGTCTACCGAGACGCGATAGGGGGGTTGAGGAACATCCATGTCAGATCGTGCGCTAAGCCGACGTCGGCCCTGGTGGGCGACTGACGGAACGTCGGCGGCCGGATCCGCTTGAAGTCTTCCCACGGATAACACCCCAATATCTGCGGTAGCTTGATCCGTCACCTGTGGTGATGTTCTCCAGCCACTACGTGAAGCGGCCCTGTTATCTGCGGCAAGGGGGAAGTGGTGTCCACCGTCGTACAGCTGCCGGCCGGGAAGGCGTTGACCGTCCGCGCGGCGGCGGACGTGTTTCTCGACTCGCTCGGCAACCCGAACACGGTCCGCAACTATACGGGATCGGGGTGGGCAAGACCGCTGAACGGCTCGGCGAGGCCCGGCCGCTGGCGTCGGTCGCGGACGACGAGATCGGTGAGGTCCTGGAGCTGCTCTGGGGCACCGCGGCGGTCAACACCTGGAACTCCCGCCGGGCGGGGGTGCTGTCCTGGCTCGGCTGGTGCCGCGAGCGCGGCTACGAGGGACCGATGGTCCCGGCCTGGGCGAAGCGGCTGACGGTGCCGGACTCCGAGACCCCGGCCCGCTCGAAGATGGCAGTCGACCGGCTGATCGCGCGGCGCGAGGTGCACCTGCGGGAGAAGACGCTGTGGCGGATGCTCTACGAGACCGCCGGGCGGTCCGAGGAGATCCTGGGCGTCAACATCGAGGAACTGGACCTCGCCGGGCGCCGTTGCCTGGTCAAGGCCAAGGGAGCCCGGACCAAGGTCCGCCGCCGGGGCGAGTCGCGCGAGGACTACGTGCTGGAGCCCGTGTACTGGGATGCCGGCACCGCCCGGCTGCTGCCCCGGCTGCTCAAGGGACGAACCCGCGGGCCGGTGTTCGTCACCCATCGCCGCCCGGGGCCGGGCAAGGTCGTCAGCCCCCGCGACGTATGCCCGGACACCGGGCTGGCCCGGCTGTCGTACGGGCAGGCCCGCGCCCTGCTCGACGAGCACACCGCCCTGCGCGGGCCGGGTACGGGCTGGGACCTGCACGAGTACCGCCACTCCGCCCTGACCCATCTCGGCGAGCAGGGCACCTCGCTGTTGATGCTGATGGCGAAGTCCCGGCACAAGAAGCCGGAGAACGTCCGCCGCTACTTCAAGCCCTCCCCGGAGGCGATCGCCGAGCTGACCAGCCTGCTCGCCCCCGGCGACGCCCGCCGTTAGCCGCCTGCGCTGGGCGGGGCTGGCCGCACGGGCGGGGAGCCGTTCAGCGAGGAATCGCCCAGCTCGGTGTCCAGGTCCCGGTGGCGTCGTGGCCGGTCGTCGTGGTGGCGAGGTGGGTGCGGAGGGTGGCCAGCGCCGGGTGGGGGTTGTCGCGGTGCCAGAGGAGTGAGTGCGGGTAGACGGGTGTCGGGTCGGTCACCGGGATGCGGCGCAGGCCGTGGTCGGTGGGCCAGATGAGGCGAGTGTGTTCGCCCATGAAAGTGGCCAGGGCAGGGGTGTCGGCGATCGTGTCGAGGAGTGCGTCGGAGCCGAAGTTGGGGCCGGTCACTTCGATGGTGAGGCCGAACTCGGCGACGAGGTCGTCGTAGTAGGCGCCCCACTCGGTACCGGGGGCGATGCCGGGCATCCAGATCCGGTGCCCGGTGAGCCGGGCGACGGTCACCGACCGGGCGCCCGCCAGCGCGTGGGCGGGTCCGGTGAGGAACTGGAGCGGTTCGTCGAGCACCCTGACGGAGGCGATGTCCTCGGGCAGGGGCCGGCCGGGCGCGGCGACGGCGCGGAAGGACGCGTCGATCGCACCGGAACGAATGGCGGTGACGGCCGTCTCGATGTCGAACAGCATCATCACGTCGAGCTCGATGTCGGGGTGTACGCGGTGGAAGTCGCGCATCAGGCCCGACTGCGCGCTGCGCGAGGCGATCACGTCGACGCGCAGCGGACGGCGGCCCGGGCGCACGGACGCACCCGCGCGCTCGGCGACGCGCAGCAACTCGCGGGCGTGGGGCAGGAACGCCTGTCCGTCGATGGTGAGCTCGGCGCCGCGTGGGGCACGGGTGAACAACCGCACACCGAGGCCGTGCTCCAGTGTGGCGATGCGTTTGGAGACGGCCTGCTGGGTGATCGACAGGTCGGTGGCGGCTTTCTGGAACTGGCCCGCTTCCGCGACGGCGACAAAGGTACGTACTGCTTCGAGGTCCACGCCGACCCACCTTAGTGAACAACTACTGGTTGTGGATTGCTGGCAGGTCAGTTGTTTGACCTGCCGTTGTTCTGCCCGCTTACCTCTCATCGGTCAACGTCAGTTTGTTCAGATGGGATTTCAAGGGGAGTGCGCTGAGCATGGTGGGCAGGAGACGGTTGGGTCGGCAGTTCGGTTGGCTGTGGGCGTCATATGCGGTGAGCGCGTACGGGTCCGGGTTGGGATTCGGGGCGTTGCCGCTGATCGCCGTGCTGGTGTTGCATGCCGGACCTGCCGAGGTGTCCGCGCTGTCCGCAGTGGGGCCTGCGGTGGGCGCGTTGATCGCGGTGCCGCTCGCGCCGTGGGTGGAGTTCCGGCGCAAGCGCCCGGTCATGATCATGATGGACCTGGCCCGGTTTGCGGCCATGGCGACGATCCCCGTCGCCTACGCCTTCGGACGGCTCAGTTTCGTCCAACTGCTCGTGGTCTCGGCCGTGGTCGCCGCAGCCAAGATCGCCTTCAACGCGGCCAGCGGTGCCTACCTCAAGGCCCTCGTGCGGCCGGATGACCTGCTGGTCGCCAACGCGCGGTTCGAGTCCACGAACTGGAGCTCCATCGCGGTCGGACCACCGCTCGGCGGGGCGGCGATCGGCCTGTTCGGGCCGGTCACCACCGTGGTGGCCGACGCGCTCAGCTACCTGCTCTCCGCGCTCGGCATCACCGCGATCCGCGGCCAGGAAGAAGCGCCGCGAACGACCGACAAGAGCCCACTCCGGGCGGGCGCACTGCTCGACGGCTGGCGACACATCATGGGCCACCCCGGTCTGCGGCCGCTCTACCTCAACCAAATGCTCGTCGCCGGTCTGATCATGGCCACCGAGCCGCTGCTGGCCGTGCTCCTCCTTCGTCAACTCGGGTTCCCGCCCTGGCAGTACGCCCTCGCCTTCGCCGCCCCCTGCCTCGGCGGACTCATCGGCTCCCGGCTGGCACGCCGTGTCGTGGCCCGCTACGGCCGGCACCGGGTCTTCCGGACCGTCGGCACCCTGCGCGCCATCTGGCTCATCGGCCTGGCCTTTGTCCGTCCCGGCATCGTCGGCCTCGTCACCGTGATGGCCGTCGAGCTGGCAATCATCATCAACATGAGCCTGTACAGCCCCGTGCTCGCCACCTACCGGCTCGAACACACCCCCAAGCATCTCGTCGCCCGCACCCTGACGGCGTGGTCGATCGGCCAGCAGGCGTCCATCGCCGTCCTCACCGCGCTCGCCGGGCTGCTCGCCAACGTCACCAGCCCACGCACCGCTTTCACGGTCGCGGGACTGCTCATCCTGACCACCCCGCTCCTGCTTCCCCGACAGGACCAGACGTCGCAGCACGAGCTGGAACTGTCCCGCAGCCACTCATGAGGCACCGCAACTCACCGCCGAAGCCCACAGGCCGCAGCCGGTCCGCCGGTGCGCGTCCGCGTCGACCAGGCACACCACCAGCAAGGAGAACACTCGCGTGAGCACTGCGCCCGTACTTGACCCCACGCACACCGCGCTTCTCGTCATGGACTACCAGCCCGCGATCCTGGCCTTTGTGCCCGAAGGCGAGGACCGCAACGCCCTGCTCGGTCGCGTGCAAGGGGCCATCGCCGACGTTCGCGCAAACGGCGGCACCATCGCCTACGTACGCGTCGGCTTCACCGAGGCCGACTGGGACGCGATCCCGGCCACCAACAAGTCCTTCGCCCCGCTGGCCCAACACCGCGCCATGCATCACGAGGACCCTGCCACCACCATCCACGAGCGCCTGGCTCCCCAGGACGGCGACATCATCGTGCGCAAGAACCGCTACGGCAGCATGTCCACCACCGACCTCGACCAGCAGCTACGCGAGCGCGGCATCACCACTCTGGTCGTCTCCGGCATCAGTACCAGCGGCGTCGTCCTGTCCACCGTCATCGACGCTGCCGACCGCGACTACCAGCTCTATGTACTGTCCGACGGCGTCGCCGACCCAGACACCGAAGTCCACAACGTCCTGCTCCACCGGGTCTTCCCCTCACGGGCCCACATCATCGACACCACCGAGCTGCATTCCCTGCTCCGGGCTGGCTGACTCGGACCACGAGCCGATCCCACCCACGGCCACCGCACCCACCCGGTGCGGCGGCCGCTCGCACTCCAGTGCCAGCCCAGCAGCAGCCCGGAGCTTTCACCGCCGAGATAGCCCCGGCGGTGAATGCCACCCGCACCGGGTTCACGCTTCTTCGGCGGCCTCCGGGTCACGCAGCGGACGCAGGCCGCCGGGCAGGTCGGGGAGCTGCAAGGAGTACCGGCCGAGCATGTTGATGTGGTGCCGCACAAACGGCGAGAGGCGGGCCACGTCCTCGTCACGGACGTCGAAGCCATCCGCCCGCAGCTGGTTCACCGCAGCGTCCATGTACCGGGTGTTGAACAGCACGAGTGCGTTGAGGACCAGGCCCAGCGCCCCGATCTGGTCCTCCATGCCGTCCTGGTAGCGCTGGTAGAGCTGCCCGTGCCTGCCGTGGAAGATCTTCCGAGCCAGGGAGTGGCGGCCCTCCTGGAGGTTGGCCTGGCTCTTGATCTGCCTGCGGTAGCCGGGCTCGTCGGCCAGGCGCAGGATGTGCAGGGTCTTGGAGATCCGCCCGTAGTGCGCGATCGCGTCGCCGAGCGGGGTGGGGCGCCCGTCCCGCGACAGCATGCGGATGACGTCGTACGCGCGCACGGCACCGGTGTGGATGGAGCCGATGATGCGAAGGATGTCCTCCCAGTGCCGTTCGATGCTGGCAAGGTCGACCCGGCCACGGGCCGCCTCCTGGAAGGCTCCGTAGTCGGCGGTACGGTCGATGCGCCACATCTTCTGGTCCGGCAGGTCGGCGAGCTGCGGGGCGTACGCGAACCCAGCGAGCGTGAGCAGGCCGAACACGATGTCGCTGTACGAAGCGGTGTCCGTGACGATCATCTCGGGGCGCTTGCCGCCGTCGCGGTCGTAGAGGACGTCCCGCACGTACAGCGAGTCGCGCGGGGTGCCGGCCACCACCTTCCCACCGAGCCCTGCGGCCTGGTCGTTGATCATGTTCAGCCAGGTCGCGCCGCCCCGGCGCCCGAAGTACTTCGGGTTGGGGCGGGCGTACACCGACGGGACGGGGACGACGAACCGCATGCCGTCTACGGAGGCGACCAGGCCGCCGCCCCACGCCTGCGCGAGCGGGATGGATGCCTGGCAGTCGATCAGCGTGGCGTTCGCGGCCCGGTATGTCGCCAGCCGCAGATACGTCTGGTCGACGTGGGACAGGCGGCCGTACTTCAGGGCGTCCGCGGCCCCGATGACCGGGGTGTAGCCGACGTTGCAGCTGTGCGCGACCAGCAGCGCGGCGATTGTCACGTGCAAGTCCTTCAGCCGGGCCTCGCCGCCGGTGACCGAAGTGAACGCCTGGTCGGCGCCGGTCCACGAGAACACCTCCAGCAGGCAGGTCGACACGGGGCAGCATCGCCTCCACCGCCTCCCGCAGCTGGCGCAGGGAAGCGGGTTCCGGCTCCGGCTCCAGCGCGGCGAAGTGCAGGCGGCCGTCGTCGTCGAACACGATCTGCGAGTTCGCCGGCACCCGTGCGGCGACCTCACGGTAGGTGCCGTCCAGCAGCGCGGCCCGCGCCGCCAGGTGCTCACCCGCCCCGGCGGGCAGCCCGAGCGAGGCGAGCACGCTGGGCTTGGCCTGCTCCCACGCCTCCCCGTCCAGCAGCTTCGCGCGGGGATCGCCCCACTTGGAGGAGTTCTTAGCGAACACCTGCTTGCTCCGCAGCATCCGGTACAGCTGCTCCAGCACGCAGAACGCGTACGCCTTCCAGTCCACCGTGCCCGGCTCCAGGTGCGGCGCGGACAGCACCAGACGCCGCCAGGAGCCCGTGAGCAGGCCCGTGTTGATCTCGGCGGGCCCGACCTTCTTGCGCCCCATCAGGTCCGGCAGCGACTTCAACGCCTTCAGGACCGGCAGGCCCTCCGGGGTAGCGTCGAAGTCGACCACCGTCACCAGGAGTTTCAGGAACGGGCGTACGACGGCGAACCGGGTGACCAGCTGGGTCCGCCATGCCTCGTCCGCATCAGAGTTGAGCGGCGGAGTCAGCTCGAACAGTGCTGCGATCGCTGCCGCCAGCTCGCGCCGGGGCACCACCTGCTCGATCCGCTCCCGCATCGCCTCCAACGTCTCCACCTCGGGCGGGGTGATCTCCCCGGTGTCGGTGTCGACCTGCTCGCTGGTGCTGTCGAACACGATCTGGAACGCGGCGGCCAGCTTCGCCGACGCCCTCTCCACGCGCGGCAGGGTCTTCAGCTTCTCCTTCGCCGTCTCCCGCTCCGCCCTGGCCAGCAGCTTCGTCGCGATCAGCACCTCCAGCAGGTCCAGGGCGTCATCGACCGCCCGGGACGTCAGGTAGACCGCAGTGGCCAGCAGCGTGGCCAGGCGCCGGGAGTCACCGTGCCGCTTGAGCAGCGACGCCTTGCCATCGATCCCGTACCGGGACAGCTCCGCCAGCCGCCGCGGCGGTATCGCGGACACGTCCACCTCGCCCATCCCGAAGGCTGCAATCTCCTGCGCCCGCTCCAGAGCCCACTTCATCTGGGGCCCGGAGATCCGCACCGGCCCACGGCGCAGCCGGTCCAGCTCCGAGATCCGGGCGCCCGGCGGAACGGACAACAGCGAGTCCAGCACCGCCTGCTGGCCGGTGCTCAGCAGGCCGTACAGGGTGTCCCACAGCCGGTTGTTCGCCGTCTCCCGAACCGTGCCCACCAGCCGGGCCAGACGGCTCGCCCCGGGCAGCAGCACCCGGCGCTCGCGCAGCCACCCGGCCGCCGCGTCGAACAGCGACTTCGGCCCGTCGCCGGTCGTCCAGGCCCGCGCATCCAGCCACTCGCTCAGCTCGTCGCGCACCTCGGCGAAGTCACGCCAGCCTCCGGCCTCCTGGATCTCACCGGCGTGTGTACGGGCCGTCCCGTCCCGCTCGCCGTACTCCTTCAGGCACGACGCATCCGCGATCCCCAGCTGCTCGGCGAGGTACTCGGCGACCTCCGCCGGCACCTGCCGCGGGTCCGGCATGAACCGACCCAGATAGCGCACGCTCGTCAGCTGGACCGCGAACCCGAGCCGGTTGTGCGAACGCCGTTTGGCCTGCACTTTCTCCAGATCCGAGTCATCCAGGAAAAAGTACCGCTCCAGCTCCGCACGTGACGGTGCTCCGTTGAACGCCGCGTACTGGGCTGCCTGTTGATCAGACAGGAACTCGACTGCCACCAGGTCCTCCGAAGATCGACAACATCGACCCGCGAAGGCTGCGCCGTACGATCATCCCAGGTCAAAGCGCCAATCGAGGCCGCGAGCGCTTAGCGCACGATCTGACATGTATGTTCCTCAACCCCCGATAGACACTGTCCATGGACCAGCCTCAGCCGCCCGACCAGGACCTCCGCACCCGACTCGTCGACGCCGGTGTGGACCTCGTGACCCGGGAGGGCTCCGGGGCGCTGACCCTGCGGGAGATCGCCCGGAGGGCGGGGGTCTCGCACGGGGCGCCGCGCCGTCACTTCCCGACCCATCTGGAGCTGTTGTCGGCCATCGCGCACCGCGGCTTCACCGACCTCGCCGGGCGCGTGAAGACGACACTCGGCGACGAAGCCGTGGATGCGCGCACGCAACTGACCGACCTGGGCCGCGTCTACCTGGAGTTCGCTCTGGAGAACCCCGGGATGTACGAGTTGATGTTCCGTCACGATCTGCTGGAGAGCGGGCACTTGCGGCTGCGGGACACCAGCCTTCCGTTGTTCGGCGTGCTGGTGGAACTCATCGGCCGCACCCGGCCGACCGACGACGCCCCGGACGACGCCCGCGCCGATGCCCGCAGCGACGCCGACGCCCGTACGATCGCGGGCGCCCTGTGGGCGAACCTGCACGGCATCGCCCAGTTGTGGCGCTGGGGCAGTCTCCAACTCGCCACCGGCAGCGACGACTTCACCCCTCTCCTGCGCACCGCCCTGGACGCGCATCTCGGCCCGGAGGCCGGCCGGTGAAGCCTGCCCCCGGTCCCCCGAGCCCCCCGAGCTCCCCGCGTTGGCCGCGCTCCCCGCGTTCCCCGGGGCTGACCCTGGCGAGCAGCGTCGCCGGCGCCATGGTGGTGGCGCTGGACGGCACCGTGCTCACGGTCGCCCAGCCCACCCTGCGCCGCGACCTGCACGCCTCCCTCGTCCAGGTCCAGTGGACCAGCACCGGCTATCTCGTCGCGGTGGCAGGCCTGTTGGTGTTCGCCGGGCGGCTCGGCGACCGGTACGGACACCGCCGCGCCTTCGCCCTCGGCATGCTCGGCTTCGGGGCCGCCTCGGCCGGCATCGCGCTGGCACCGGGTGTCGGCTGGGTGATCGGGCTGCGCGTCGTGCAGGGCGTGTTCGGCGCACTGCTGCAGCCGGCCACGCTGGGGATGCTGCGGGCCGCGTACCCGCCCGAGCGGCTGCGGATGCCGATCGCCGTGCGCACCGCGTCCATCGGGGTGGCCGCGGCCGCCGGTCCGGTGGTGGGCGGGGCGCTGGCCACGCAGTTCGGCTGGCGGGCGGTCTTCCTCCTCAACATCGTGCCCGCGCTGTTGTTCGGCCTGCTGGCCCTCACCTCACGCGACCATGACATGACAACTCCGACGACCCGTCCTCCGCTCCCGCTCGACGTACCCGGCGCCCTGCTGCTCGCCGCAGCCCTGGCCTGCCTGGTGCACGCCCTCGTCACGCTGCCGGACCTGACCTGGTCGGCCCCGGTCGCTCTCCTCGCCGGCGCCGCCTTCGTACGGCACGAGCGCCGCGCCGCCGCCCCGCTGCTGCCACCGGAGGTAACCGGTTCCAGAGCGGTGCGCGCGGCGCTCGGCGTGCTGGTCATCGCGTCGGCGGCGCTCAACGGCGCGCTCTTCGCCTGTGTCTACGTGCTCCAGGACGGCCTGGGGCTGTCCCCGCTGAGCAGCGCGCTGCTCAGCCTGCCACTGGCCGCGCTGCTGGTGGCCGCCGCGCCCGCCTCGGCCGTGCTGCTGCGCCGGACCGGAGCCCGCGCCACGGTCGCGGGGGCGACGGTCGTCCTCGCCGCAGGTGTCCTCGTCCTCGCCCGGGCCTCGGGGACGGTCGCCTTCGGCCTCGGATTCGCGCTCGCGGGCGCCGGGTTCGGCGCCGTGATGGTCGCGGCGACCCATATGGTCGTCCGGAAGGCTCCCGTGGAGTCGGCCGGGGTGGCGGGCGGGTTGCAGCAGACGGCGATGAACGTCGGGCCGGTGCTGGGCGTGGCGTCGGCGACTTTACTGACGGCGCTCGGCACGGCGCGCACGCCCCTGTTCGTACTGGCTTTCGCCGCCGCAGCGGCGCTGCCGCTCTGCCGTGCCCTGCCCGGCCGATCGCGTCCCGCACCGTCCGGCCCTTCTGCCCCTCCCGCCGGTTCCACGGCTGGTGGAAGCGACGCAACGCACACGGATCATGACGCCGAAAGGGGTCCGTACAGGCGTTCCCTACGCGACCATGAGGTCTGAGGTCGTCCGGGCGGGGTAGGCCCGGACCGCACCTTGAACGAGCGCACCGGAGGAGAACGATGGCACTGCTGCGGCAAGAGGTCGACCCGAGCGAGGTCGGGCTGGACGCGAAGGCGCTGGACCGCCTCGACCAGCACGTCGCCCACTATGTGGACGAAGGGCGCCTGCCCGGGTTCCTCGTGGCCGTCTCCCGCGGCGGCCGGGTCGCGCACCTCACCGCGCACGGCCACCGCGACCTCGCCGCCGGGCTGCCCGTCGAGGCCGACACCCTCTACCGGATCTACTCCATGACCAAGCCGGTCACCTCGGTCGCCGCGCTGATACTGATGGAGGAGGGCCGGCTACGGCTCGACGACCCGGTCGCCGACCACCTCCCGGCCTTCGCCGACCAGCGGGTGTACACGGGCGGCTCCGGTGCGGATCTCACCACCCGCCCGGTCGAGCAGCCCCTGCTCGTGAAACACCTGATGACCCACACCGCGGGCCTGACCTTCGCGTTCTACCACTGTCATCCCGTCGACGCGCTCTACCGGGAGGCCGGTCTGGAGTCGGCGGTGCTGCCCGGCTCGAACCTGGCGGAGACGGTGGAGGCGTACGCGCGGCTGCCGCTGCAGTTCGAGCCGGGCACGCAGTGGAACTACTCGGTGGCCACCAACGTCCTGGGCCGGATCATCGAGGTCGTCTCCGGGCGTCCCCTGGACGAGTTCATCGCCGAGCGCATCTTCCGTCCGCTGGGCATGCCCGACGCCGGCTTCCAGGTCACGGAGGAACAGGCCGGCCGGCTGGCGGAGCTGTACGGCGACGGCGACAGCGGCGGTATCGAGCCGATCCCGGGCCTACCGCTGTTCGGCCGCCCCCGGTTCCTGTCGGGCAGCGGCGGCATGGTCGCAACCGCTTACGACATCCACCGCTTCAGCGAGCTGCTGCGCCGTCGCGGCGAGCTCGACGGGGTCCGGCTGCTCGCGCCCGTGACGGTCGACCTGATGACCCGCAACCATCTCCCCGGCGACGCCGACCTGCGCGCCTTCGGCAGCCGCCCCGCCCATGACGAACCCGGCCACGACGGGGTCGGCTTCGGCCTCGGCGTCTCCGTGGTCATCGACCCGAGCCGCACCCAGGCGCCCTGCGGCCTCGGCACGTACGGCTGGAGCGGTGTCGCCACGACGACCTTCTGGGTCGACCCGAGCCACGACGTGACCGTGCAGTTCTTCACCCAGTTGAGGCCGAGGCGGTCCCTGAAGCTCTACCCCGACCTCAAACGCCTGGTCCACGAGGCCGTCACGGACTGACGACCTCGGGTCGACGCATCGCCTCTGTCGCCGCTGTCGCCGGCACGGTCGGTCAGCCTTCGACCCGCAACGTGAACTCCAGCCCCTCGTCGTCGAGTTCGTCCAGCCACTCCTGCGACCGCTCCGCCGTCTCGGCCGCCCTGCTCAGCCCGACCGGCAGGGAGCCGTCCAGGATGTGCCGGACGCCGAGGGCGAGCGGCCGGGAGACACAGCGCGCCATCGCGCTCTCCTGCTCGTCGCCCTCCAGGTCGAGGAGGTAACTCCCCGACCACGAGCTGCCGTTGGCGGCACCCCCGACCCCGCTCCCGACTCCGCCCGCGCCCAGGTCCACGGACGCCTCCAGCGACACGGCGAGGACGACTCGGTCGCGGTCGGCGTCCGTCGTGGGATAGGTGGCCGCCAACTCCCGCGCCAGGGCGGCGATCCGGGCGTCGTCGCCGGCCTTCAGCTCCTCGAACACCGTGTCCCAGGCCCGCAGCCAGCCGTCCAGCCGCAGGGTGCCGCGCACGAAGGTCCGCGGCTTCCAGCCTCGCGGCAGCTCGTACTGCTCGATGAACGGCACGCTGTCGCGGTTGGGGTAGACCTCGAAGGTCTCACCGCCGACGAGGTGCCCGCGCGTCGCCTCCCAGGGCCGGTCGACGACGACCTCGACGCCGTCCTCGACATGACGCGCGGGCGAGCGCAGGGCGTTGAGGACGCCGAGGGGCGCCCAGCTGAACCGGTACCTGAAGTCGTTGGGGACGGCGGGGATGCCTCCGCAGTACGAGGTGAGCCGGTACGAGGCCGGCGTGTCGTCGCCGATCGCCTCCCGGGCGCGGGCGACGAGGCTGTGCGCGAAGAGGTGGTCGAGGCCCGGGTCGAGTCCGGCCTCGGTGAGGACGACGATCCCCGCCTCCGCGGCGGCCGGCGCCTGTTCCAGGACGGCGTCCGAGACATAGCTGGAGCAGGCGAAGTGGGCGCGCCGGGCGAGGCACGCGGCCAGCAGCGGGGCGTGCTCCGGGGCGGGCAGCATCGACACCACGACGTCGCCGGGGGCGAGTTCGGCGGTGAGGGCGTCGAGCGTGAAGGCGCGCGGTGCGGCCCGTCCGGTGAGGCCGAGCCGGTCGAGCGCCTCGGCGGCGCGGTCCGCCGTGCGGTGCCAGACCCGCACCCGGGCGGCGCGCTCGCACAGGTCGGCCAGGCCGCTGCCGGTGGACAGTCCGGCGCCGATCCAGTGGACGGTGCCGGTCGCGGGAACGAGGTCAGCGCCGCTCACGGTCGAACCCGCCTTCCTTGACGCCGAGTTCGTCGCAGGTCTCACGGAACCGGTTCAGACACCGCTGCCAGGCCGCGTTCACGCCGTACTCCAGCAGCAGCGGGGTCAGCGCGGCCGAGAAGTCGGCGCTGGACTCGCGCGGCAGCAGGGACGGCAGGTTGTCGATGGCGATCAGATCGAGTGGGGGCTCTTTGTGCAGGCGGCGCACCGGATCCGTCCACTCGGTCGTGCGGTCGTACACCGGCAGGACGTTGAGGGGCGAACCCACGTCGCAGGTGACGTCGGAGAGGGTGCGCAGCCGGCGGGCCGGGGCGTCCAGGTCGTCCTCGCGGACGAAGGGCGGCACCGGCGTGGTGGCGAGGACGCAGTTGACCAGCACGTCGTGCGCCAGCAGGGCCGCGCGGTCCAGGCCGCGGGTCTCCGCGAGGTCCCAGCAGGTGGGTTCGACGCCGGCCGTGGTGAGCGCGGCGCGTGCGCCCCGGCCGCTGCGGCCCAGGGCGCCGACGACGAGCGCCGTGAACTCCTCGTCACCGGCCGCCGGGCGCAGCGCCTCGTCCAACTCCCCCTTGTCGGTGGGCCGCAGGGGCGCGGTGAGCCGGCCCCGGTGCTGGAGGACCGCCAGGGCGGCGCCCAGGTAGCCGGCCCAGAAGCCGAAGGCGGCGAGGCGACGGCCGTCGTCGTCGACCAGGTACTCCAGGTCGAGCAGCGCCCCTCCCCCGGCGGCGAACCGCTGCAACAGGTCGGCTGCGCCCGGTTGTTGCTTGTAGGCGTGCCCGAAGTAGATGTGACGATGCGTCAATTCATCGAGATTGCCGGGGAGTTCCTTCAGGCCGAGGATCAGCGCGTCGTGCGGCGCGGACGCCCAGGAGCCCGCGGGGGCGATCCGGGCGCCGACGGCCTCGTACTCCTGGGTGGGGAAGACGCGCTGCGGGGAGTCCTCGACCGTGAGGTGCACGCCGGCCTCGACGAGGCGGCGGGCGTCCTGCGGGACGACCGGGGTGCGCCGCTCGGTGGAGCGGGTCTCGTGGCGCAGCCACAGGTGCAAGTCGGGCCTGCCCCGCTCGGTCGTACGCGGTGCGGTCGTACGCGGCTCGGTCATACGCAGTTGGCCTCCGGACGCGGGGCGTCGGCCGCGAAACGGTCGGCGCTCAGGGGGGTGACGTCCACGAAGGGTACGCGGCCCAGATACAGGTCGCGCACGACCTCGCCGACGGCCGGTCCCTGGAGGAAACCGTGGCCCGAGAAGCCGGTCGCATACAGAAAACGGGATACCGAAGACGCCTCGCCGATCAGGGCGTTGCAGTCCGGGCTGACCTCGTACAGTCCCGCCCAGCCGCCCGTGCGCCGCAGGTCGAGCAGGGCGGGGGCGCGGCGCTGCATGGCGTCGGCCAGGCGCGGGATCCACCGCTCGTGGGTGTCGGTGGCGAAGCCGGGACGCTCGTCCGGGTCGGAGAGACCGACCAGCAGTCCGGGGCCCTCGGTGTGGAAGTAGAGGGTGCTGCTGAAGTCGATGGTCATGGGCAGGCCGGGCGGCAGACCGGGGACCGGCTCGGTGACCGCGATCTGCCGGCGCAGCGGCTGCACCGGCAGCTCCACGCCGGCCATCGCGCCGACCGCCTTGGACCAGGCGCCGGCCGCGCAGATCACGGTGTTCGTGGTGATGCGGCCGAGCGTCGTCTCCACCGCGGTGATCTCGGCGCCGCGTCGTTCGATGCCGGTGACCGCGGTGTGCCGCAGGATGCGCGCACCGCACCGGCGGGCGGCGGCCGCGTACCCGTGGACGACGGCTTCGGGCGTGCAGTGGCCGTCGTCGGGCGAGAACGCGGCCGCCAGCAGCCCGTCGGTCCTGATCAGCGGGGAGAGGCGCTGCGCCTCGGCGGGGTCGATCATCCGGCTGGGCACGCCCAGCGCGTTCTGCAGCCGCACGCCCGCCTCGAAGGAGGCGACCTCCTGCGGGGTGGACAGCAGGAAGAGGTAGCCGACGCGGTGCAGCCCGATGTCGTACCCGATCTCCTCGCCGAACCGGCCGAACGCCTCCAGGCTGCGCGCCCCGAGCTGGATGTTCAGCTCGTCGGAGAACTGGGCGCGGACCCCTCCGGCGGCCTTCGAGGTCGAGCCGGCGGCGAGTTCGTCCCGCTCGACCAGCAGGACGTCCTGGACACCGGCGGCGGCGAGGTGGTAGGCGATGCTCGTGCCCATCACCCCACCGCCGATGACGACGACCGAGGCATGCGTGTTCACGCGAGCGGCTCCTTATGCGCGGCGGCCCCGGCCCTGACGCCGGCGCCGAGGCTGTCGTACGCCCTGACCGCCGTGATCCCTACCCGGTCGGGCGGCGGTCCGAAGCACCTCAGGACCAGTGGGCGACCGCGTCCAGATGGGGCAGCCGGTGGTCCAGGCGCTCCCGCTTGGTGCGCAGGTAGGTGATGTTGTTCTCGCACGGCTCGATCAGCAGGGGCACCTCCTCGGCGACCTTGATGCCGTTGTCCACCAGCGCCTCGCGCTTGCGCGGGTTGTTCGACATCAGCCGGACGGAGCGCACGCCGAGGTCGCGCAGGATGTCGGCGGCCACCTTGTAGTCGCGGGCGTCGACGGGGAAGCCGAGCGCGACGTTCGCCTCGACGGTGTCCAGGCCCTCCGCCTGCAGCGCCATCGCCCGCAGCTTGCCGAGCAGCCCGATGCCCCGCCCCTCGTGCCCGCGCAGATAGACGACGATGCCGCGGCCCTCGGCGACGACGGCCCGCAGCGCGGACTCCAGCTGGTCGCCGCACTCGCAGTGCTGGGAGCCGAACGCGTCGCCGGTGAGGCACTCCGAGTGCAGCCGGGTCAGCACGTCCTCTTCGCCGATCTCCCCGTAGACCAGTGCGACCTGTTCGTCACCGCGGTCGTGGTCCATGTAGCCGATCGCCTGGAATTTGCCGTACACGGTGGGCAAGGGCGCATTCACCACGCGTTCCACACCGGTGCGCTGGGGGGTCTTCTTGCCGAGTACGCCAATTTTTTCTGTCATGATCTGGTTCCTAAGCAGAGACGAAGGGCCGGGGAAAGATGAGTGTTTCGGGAATACGGTCGGCGGCGTACGGGCTGGTGCCGACGGACACCGCCGAAGACGTACGGACCCGGGGCGCCGGCGTCCCGACGCAGGTGGCGGTCCTTCCCGTCGGAAGCTTCGAGCAGCACGGACCGTACCTGCCCCTGGCGACCGACACACTGGTCGCGTGCGCCATCGCCCGGGAGATCGCCGGGGCGTACCCGGTGCACCTCCTTCCGCCGGTGACCATCGCCTGCTCGCACGAGCACGCGGCCTGGCCGGGGACCGTCAGCATCTCCTCCGTGACCCTTCACGCGGTAGTACGGGACATCGCGGCGTCGTTGCGCCGCTCGGGCGTCGAGGCCCTGGTGCTGGTCAACGGACACGGCGGGAACTACGTCCTGGGCAACGTCGTCCAGGAGTCCTCCGCCCGCGGTGAGCGGATGGCGCTCTTCCCGGCCCCGGAGGACTGGGAGACGGCGCGGGAGCGGTCCGGGGTGTCGACCTCGCTGCTCACCGACATGCACGCCGGGGAGATCGAGACCTCGATCCTGCTGCACGCCCATCCCGAACTCGTCCGGCCCGGTTATGAGTCGGCCGATTTCGTCGCGGACGACCGCCGTCATCTGCTCACTCTGGGAATGTCCGCCTATACCGATTCAGGCGTCATCGGCCGTCCTTCCCTGGGGTCCGCGGAAAAGGGGAAGGAACTCCTGGCGAGCCTGGCGGATTCCTTCGGCGCGTATTTCTCGCTGCTGACTTCGGCGGCCTCGAAGCCCACTCCGGAAGCCGACTCGACGACCGGATCGACGTCCGAATCGACGACAGGCCCGGCGACCGGCTCCGTGTAATGCGGCCGGGGAGCGCCGAGTTCGGGTCCGGCCGTCTCGGCGGCCCCCGCCCGCACTCCGGCGTACCAGCGGACGACCAGCACGACCGCCCCCGGCAGAGCCGCCACAAAGCTCAGCACGCCGTACACGACCGCGACCGCGAGGCCGGTGCTCGCACCGAGCCCGGCGGCGCCGAACGCCCAGGCGGTGACGCCCTCGCGGGGCCCCCAGCCGCCGACGTTCAGCGGCAGGCCCATGGCGAGCAGGGCGAGGACGGCGATCGGCAGCAGCGCCAGGACGGACGCCGAGGAGCCGGCGACCCGGGCGGCCACCACGAACATGCCGAGGTGGCCGGCCAGCACGACCGCCGACGACACGGCGACGCCCGGCCCATTGCGCCGCGACAGCAGTCCCTCGCGCGCCTCGGCCAGCACCGCCCGCAGCCGTCCGCCCCGACGCGCCGTCGAGGAGTTCATCCGGACCGCGACGACGACGGCGAGCGCGCCCACTCCGGCCAGCAGGACCAGCGGGGCGAGCTGCCGGGCGTCCGCCATGACCGGCGAGGGCAAGGTCAGCAGGACCGTTACGCCTGCCACGGCCAGCACCAACTGCCCCGCGGTGCGCTCCAGGACGACGGCCCGCACGCCGCGTCCCACATCGCCCGCGCTCTGCCCGTGCCGCACCGCGCGGTGCACATCGCCCAGGACGCCGCCGGGCAGCGCCGCGTTGAGGAACAGCGACCGGTAGTAGTCCGCGACGGCCGGGCCGAGCGGCAGCCGGATGCGCAGCGCACGGGCCACCAGCGCCCACCGCCAGGCGCTGAACACGGTGGTGACCGCGCCGATCCCGAGCGCGACCAGGACGGTCGGGGCGTCGATCCGCCGCAGCCCGTCCAGGAAGACGCCGGTGCCCAGCTTCCACAGCAGCGCGGTGAGGATGACGACCCCGGCGACGGTCCCGAAGTGCGTGCGCAGGGCGCGGTTGCCGAGCAGGGCACGCAGCCGCGAGGGCCCCTTCGTGCGCGTCCGGGTCACGATGACGCCGATGCGGGCCTCGGACACGGCGGCGCCGGTGCGGCCCACCGACGGGCTGCGCAGGGGCCGCCGGACGACCGGCCCGGCCCCCTCGCCCCACACCACGGGCGCGGCGGTGCGCACCCGTGGTCCGACCGTCTCCGCGCTCATCACGCCCCGCCCGTCGGCCGGGCCAGTGCCAGCAGATCGCTGTGGTGGACGGTGACCTGCAGTTCGCCCGCCGCGCACGCCGCCAGCCGGCCGGCCAGGTAGGCCTCGGCGCGCTCGGCGAGGTGCGGGCGCTCCTCCACCGCCGCGCCGACCCAGCCGCGCAGCCACTGGGCGGTCAGGCCCACGTTCTCCGAGCCCAGCCGCCAGGGGCTCGGGTGGACCTTGACGGTCGCGCCGTGGTCGGCGAACGCCTCGCAGGCCACGCTCACCGCGTCCGGGCCGAGCAGGCCGTCGCGCCGCTGGTGGTCGTTGAAGGCGGCGGCGATCTCGTCGTCCAGCGGGTCCGGCGCGGAGAACTCGACGCGGCCGGCGACCGACAGCGTCAGCAGCGCCGGGCAGCCCGCGCCCGCGCAGGCCGAGGCGAGCGTCTCGACCTCCTCGCGGGTGAGGACGTCCAGCAGGGCGGAGGCGGTGACCAGCGAGGCGCCGAGCAGGGCGTCCGGGGTGAGGCGGGCGACGTCGCCGCGCCGCGTCTCGACGGTGACCCGGCTGCCGTCGGCGGCCGCCCGCGGGGAGGCGACGGCCGCGAAGTGCAGGAGGTAGGGGTCGCGGTCGTGCAGCACCCAGTGCTGCGCGCCGTCCAGCCGGGGGGCCAGCCAGCGGCCCATGGAGCCGGTGCCGCAGCCCAGGTCGTGGATGGCGAGCCCGCTGCGGCCGGGCAGGTTGGCGAGCCGGATCCGCAGCGGGTCCAGCAGATCCAGCGCCCGGGCGGCGGCGTCGGCGCTCTCGCGCAGCTCCAGCCACTCGGGGGCGTAGCGGGGCTGCTCGTCCGGCCCGGCGTCGCGCAGCCGCACGGTGGGCCGCTCACCGGGGCGCACCACCGGTCCGGCGCCGGCGATGACGGCCTGCGCCACGGCGCCCGCGCCGGTGCCCGCGCCCGTGCTGTCGGGAACCACTGCCTCGGTCATGAGACCAGCCTCCTTCCGGACCGGCTGGGTCGGAATGCCGCCCACCCGTCGTGCCACGTCGGCCGGGGTCGCCGTCGTCTTCCTCATGCCGCCCTCCGGGGTTCGCCGGGAAGCCGGCCGAGCACCCCGGCCAGGCTCTGGGCGGTGCTCGCCCAGCCGTTCAGAGCCGCCCGCCGGCCGCGCGCGGCGGCCTTGAGGCGACGCCGCACATCGGCCTCGCCGAACCAGCCGCGCAGTTCGACCGCGAGCGCGGCCGGATCCTCCGGCGGGACCAGGATGCCGGGGACACCGCCGTCGGGGGCGCGGCCGACCGCCTCGGGAAGCCCGCCGACGTCCGTCGCGAGGACCGGGATGCCACGGGCGAGCGCCTCGGTGACGGCCATGCCGTACGTCTCCGCGTACGAGGTGAGGACCATCAGGTCGGCGGAGGCGTAGGCGGCGTCGAGTTCGGCGCCGGCCTTCGGGCCCGCCAGGTGCAGCCGGTCCTCCAGGCCGTACTTCGCGATGAGGCCGCGCAGATGGGTGACGTACTCCGGGTCCTGCCCGAGGCCGCCCACGCACACACAGCTCCACGGCAGGTCCCGGGCCGCGGCCAGCGCCTCGACCAGCCGGTGCTGGCCCTTGCGCGGGGTGACGGCGGCCACGCACAGCAGCCGGGAGACGCCGTCCGTGCCGGAGGCCAGCGGGGCGATGTCCGCGCCCGGGGCCGCGACGTGCACCCGCTCGGGGGCGAGACCGTGGTGCGAGACGAGCCGGCGGACCGCCCACTCGCTGGTGGCGATCACCGCGGGCACGGCCCGCAGCACGGCCCGCTCCTTGGCGTCGAGTTCGGCCGCCACCTCGGGCGCGAGACCGCGCTCGTCGCCCAGCGGAAGGTGGACGAGCACCGCGAGCCGCAGCCGCTCCGCCTCCGGCGCGATGATCTCCGGCACCCCGCAGGCCACCAGTCCGTCGATGAGGACGACCGTCCCGTCGGGGAACTCCCGCAGGGTGCGGGCCAGCTCCGCGCGGGCCGCGGCCTCCGGACGGGGCCAGGAACCCGACGCCAGATGCTTGTGCACCTGCCAGCCGAAGCCGGGCAGATCCAGGCACAGCCGCCGGTCGTAGGCGTTGCCGCCGCTCGGGTTCGCCGGGTCGTCGACCCCGCCGGGCATCACGAAGTGCACCGAGCGCAGCGACATGGGGATGATCCCGCCCATCTTGGGAAGCGCCGCCTGCGAGGGCACGTACGGAAGCGGGGCCGTGTGCACGGTCTTCTCCAGGGTCACGTCGGTCACAGCGCACGCTCGTAACTCGCCCAGGCGACGTGCGACTCGTGCAGGGAGACCGCGATGGCCGCGATACCCCGGGCGCCCTCGCCGAGCGCCCCCTTGTGGATCCGCTCCGCGAGCCGGTCCGCGATGACCTTCGCCAGGAACTCCGTCGAGGTGTTGATCCCGGCGAAATCCGGCTCGTTGTCGAGGTTGCGGTAGTTCAGCTCGCTGACGACGGCACCCAGTTCCTGCGTGGCGAGTCCGATGTCGACGACGATGTTGTCGTCGTCCAGCTGCTCGCGGCGGAAGGTGGCGTCCACGAGGAACGTCGCTCCGTGCAGGCGCTGCGCGGGTCCGAAGACCTCGCCGCGGAAGCTGTGGGCGATCATGATGTGATCGCGGACGGTGACACTGAACAACGGACGACCCTCCAGGTGCGGCGCGTCTGGCTCCTCCGGCAGTTGGCCGCCGGGGGATGCCGTGTAGTACGGACCTTCGCTTCCCCGTGTTCAGCCCGATCTCACTCTTTTCTCAGGTCAGGCCCTCTTGTGCATACCTGACGCGGTGACACAGGGCCGGGATCTCGCCCGACGCGAGCTTCGGCATGACGTCCGGCAGCTCCTCGAAAGCGCTGTCCCCCGTGACGAGCGCGTCCAGCGCCGGATCGGCCAACAGCTCCAGCGCGAGGGCGAGCCGGTCGGCATACGTACGACTCGACCGGCGGGCCGGGGAGACCGCGCCGACCTGGCTGCTGCGGATGACGAGACGACGCGAGTGGAACTCCTCGCCGAGCGGCAGGGAGACCTTCCGGTCGCCGTACCAGCTGAGTTCGAGGACCGTGCCCTCCGCCGTCAGCAGCTCCAGGGAGCGGGCGAGTCCCGCCTCGGTGGCGCTGGCGTGCACGACGAGATCACAGCCGCCCAGGGCGTCCTCGGGGACGGCGAAGTCGACGCCGAGCGCCTCGGCGGTCTTCGCCCGCGCCGGGTCGGCGTCCACCAATTGCACGCGCACACCCGGGAAGCGGGCCAGCAGCGCGGCCACGGAGCAGCCGACCATGCCGCCGCCGACCACCGCGATCCGGTCGCCGACCAGCGGCGCCGCGTCCCACAACGCGTTCACCGCCGTCTCGATCGTGCCCGCGAGGACGGCCCGTTCGGCGGGCACGGAGTCGGGGACGACCGTCACGGCGGCGGCCGGGACGACGTACCGCGTCTGGTGCGGATAGAGGCAGAACACGGTCCGTCCGACGAGGTCCGCCGGCCCCTCCTCCACCAGGCCCACGTTGAGGTAGCCGTACTTCACCGGCGCCGGAAACTCGCCCTCCTGGAACGGCGCCCGCATCACGGCGTGCTGGCTCGCGGGGACCCCGCCGCGGAACACCAGCGTCTCCGTGCCACGGCTGACGCCGGAGTACAGCGAGCGGACCAGCACCTCGCCTTCGGCGGGGTCGGGAAGGGTGAGATCGCGGATCCCGCCCTCACCCGGAGAGTCGATCCAGAACGCACGAGCGGTGCGGTTCATCGGGATCCTCCTGAACGATCGGGAACCTGTTCACGTACCGAGGTGTGCACAGTCCGCGCACAGTACGCGGCACTGATCATCTCTGTCATCTGGCCGGAGGAATGTGCGGTGGCCCTGAACAACACTTACGACGCAAGGCTGGTCCAGCAGGAGACCGCTGTGGGAGCGGGCGTTCAGATCCTGTTGCTGGCCCTGCTCGGCTCGGCGATCGGCCTGGGGCCGGCGGGCTGGGTGACCGGTCTCGTCTTCGCCATCGCCACCTGGGCGGTCCTCTCCCGGGCGCTGCACCGATCCAGTCTGCGCTCCTTCGGCCCGGCCAACCGGGTCACGCTCGGCCGGGCGACCCTGGTGGGCGGAGTGACCGCGCTGGTCGCCGACTCCTTCGAGTCCACCCCGCCGGTGACGCTCCTGGTCGGCCTGACGGCCGTCGCCCTGATCCTCGACGGCGTCGACGGCAAGGTCGCCCGCCGCACCGGCACCTCGACCGCGCTCGGCGCCCGCTTCGACATGGAGGTCGACGCCTTCCTGATCCTGGTGCTCAGCGTCTACGTCTCGATGGCGCAGGGCCCGTGGGTGCTCCTCATCGGCGGCATGCGCTACGCGTTCGTCGCCGCCGCCCGCGTCGCCCCCTGGCTCAACGCCCCGCTCCCGCCGAGCATCGCCCGCAAGACGGTCGCCGCCCTCCAGGGCGTCCTGCTCCTGGTCGCGGGCGCCGATCTGATGCCCCACGCGGGCAACTTCGCCGTCGTACTGCTGGCACTGGGCTCGCTGGTGTGGTCCTTCGGCCGCGACGTGCTCTGGCTGTGGCGGACCTCGCGCGTCACGGCGCAGGCGCCGGAGGAGAAGACGCTCGAGCTCGTCTAGCACGTGGCCGGCAGGCAGGGGGATGGGCCCGGACCAGAAGTTCTGGTCCGGGCCCATCCCCCTGCGTGCGGCCGGGTCAGGTGCGGTTCGCCCGCGTCCGTACGACGGCGAAGCCGGCGGCCGCGAGACCCAGCACCCCGACGACGAGCCCGGCGACGCCGAGACGACGGGCGGTGGAGTCGGCGGGGTCAGCGGCGGTGGCTGTACTGGCGGTGGCCTGTTGCGCGCTGCTCGCGGCGGTGCTCTTGGTGCTGGTCAGCTTCAGTACGGGTGCCGGGTTCTCCGGCTCGTCCGCGCCCGCCGCGGCCTCCTCGATCCAGCGGACGGTCTTGCCGTCGGAGTAGGTCTGCAGGGCCTTGAAGGCCAACTGGCCGGTGTCGTCGGGGAGCTGACCGAAGGCGACGTCGAAGTCCTCGTACTGGCCGGCGGCGATCTTCCCGCCGGTCCAGGTGATCTCGGTGACGGCCTCGGTGATGGTGCCGTCGTCCGTCTTGACCGGCGTCTTGAGCTTGGTGGTGGTCGCCTTCGGCGTCCAGCCGTCCTGCGGGCGGACCAGCACGCCGAGCACGGGGTGGTCGGTGGGCAGGAAGACCTGGACCTCGGTGGTGCTCGCGGTGTCCTCCTCGTTCGGCACCCGGAAGTCGAGGACGCCGTCGGTGGCGCCCTTGGCGTAGCTCTCGGGATGGACGGTGACGTGCGCGGAGGCGACGCCGGCCGCGGAGAGGACCCCGACGGCGGCGAGCACGACACCGAGACCGACCAGGCGCGGGACGGAGCGGTTCTCGGACACGGGCGGGGAGGACAGGGGCGGGGACATGGGTGTGGTCGTGGGTGTGGTCGTGGGTGTGGTCGTGGACATGGGCGAGTGATCTCCGTACAGGAAGGTGTGGGCCCGGCACGGGGCCGGTTCGGGGTCAGATCGCGTACGGGATCGGCGGGGGCGGGCCACGGCGGCTCACGGCATGCCGGAGCAGCAACTGCCGGGCCGGGCCCGGAGCCGGGGCGGCGGAGCGGACGGACGGCCGCGACGGTGACGGGACCCGGGCGTCCCGCCACCAGGCCGCGAGGCCCGGCAGGAACGCGACCGCCCAGCGCAGCAGCGACCACAGGGCGGCCTCCCCGCGCCGCAGCCACCAGGAGGCGACGATCGCGGCGAGGACGTGAGCCGCGGTGGCGTGCGGGGTCGCGGTCGCCGTGGCGGGGTGGGCGTGCTGCAGGTGCATGACGTGGTGCGCGGACGTCATGGACATCGGCGGCACGGTCCGCGCGGCCGCACGGGAGCGGACGGCGGCGTCGAAGGCGACGTGCAGAGTGGCCTGGGTGACCAGCATGGCCGCGCCGATCCCGGGCAGCGAGCGCTCCCGGGCGCCCAGGAGCCACCCGGCGGCGAAGACCGCCAGGAATCCGGCGCCGTCCGCCCACGGCGGCGGCGCGTCACCCGTGGCGAGTCCGTGCCCGGCGGCGGCCAGCAGCACGCACACCGCGGCGAACACCGCGGCGCGCAGACTCCGGACCGCGGGGGACGCGCTCATGAAGCGGGATCCTCCCACGCCCGACAGATACGCCGCCGACCACGCCGACGTTCAGGCTGTGCGGGGTGGGTATCCCGTGCGGGGTGGGTATCCCGTGCGGGGCGTGCACGCCGTGCCTGCGGCATACAGGTCCTGCGGGGCGTGTAGCCCGTGCGCGGCATGCAGCCCGTGCCTGCGGCGTGCAGGCCGTGCGGGACGCGCGGGACGTGCCTGCGGCATTCATGCCATGCGGGGCGCGCAGGCCCGTGCGGGACGTGCAGGCCGAGCGGGACGTGCAGGCCGAGCGGGACGTGCAGGCCGAGCCAGGCGGGCAGTTCCGTGCGCAGCATGCAGCCCGTGCCCCGCGGCAGGCAGGCCGTACTGGGCGGCAGCGCAAGCGGGGGTGGCGGCCCGGCCCTGAGCCGGTCGGGCGATGTCGGCGGCGGTTTCGGCAGCGCCCTGAAGGGGCGCGGGGAACTGCGCGACCAGCCACGACGGCGCCGCAGCAAAACGACGGCACATCCCGGCACCTCCAGCGGAACGAACGCGGGCACGACGCCTTCACGCCCTGCACCTTTACGCGCTACGCGCCCCGCGCCCCGCGCGGCAGCAGGGCGACCGCGGCAGCCGGTACCGCGGCCAGGACCAACCACGGCACGGCCGACGGCAGCCCGGAGTCGAGCAGACTGCCGGAGACCGCGCTGCCGACGAGCACGATCAGCCCGGAGACCGAGGACAACGCCCCCGTGTACAGGCCGAGTCGGCCCTCTTCGGCGAGGTCGGGGACCCAGGCGCGGGCGGCGGGCGCGACGAGCATCTGGCCGAACGTGAGCAGCACGACGAACCCGGCCGCGGGCAGCAGCCCGGCCGTCCCGGTGCGCCCGGCGGGCAGCGCGGCGGCCACGACGGCGAACCCGGCGGCGATCAGCGCGAGCCCCGCCGCCATCGAGCGGCGCGGGCTCAGCCGCTCCCCCACCCACCGGGTGACCGGCAGCTGGGCGGTCACCACGAGCAGCGAGGACAGCGCGAACAGCCAGGCCAGCGGTGCCTGCGAACCGGCCGCCCGCTCCACCTCGGCGGGCAGGGCGAGATAGAGCTGGTTGTAGGCGAGGAGGTAAGCGCCGTACGCGCAGGCCAGCGCAAGAAAGCGGCGGTTGCGCAGCAACGGGCCCACACCGCCCCGCACTTGGACGCGGGTCCGGCCGGCAATGTGCTGCGGCAGCAGCCACGCGTGAGCGGCCAGGACCAGCACGAAGACCCCGGCCCCGGCCAAGCACACCGCACGGAAGTCGACTTCGAGGAGCAGCGCGCCGAGCAGCGGCCCGACGAACGCCCCGGCCTGCCCGGCGACCGTGAACAGCGCCAGCACCCGGGTCCGCGACCCGCCGCCCGACTCCTCGTGCACGACGGCCTGCCGGGCCACCTCGGACTCGACGGCAGGCGAGAACAGCGCGGCCGCGAACCCGATCAGCAGCACCGCCCCGACGACCGTCCAGACCTGCCCGGCATACCCGAGCCACCCGAACCCGGCGATCCGCAGCACGCACCCGGCGAGGACGACGGGCCGGACGCCGTACCGGTCCGCCAGTGCGCCGCCGACCACGAACAGCCCCTGCTGGCTGAAGGTCCGCAGCCCGAGCACGAACCCGACCAGCCAGCCCGCCATGCCGACCGCGCCGCCCAGATGCTCGGCGAGGAAGGGCAGGACGGCGAAGAAGCCTATGTTGAAGGCGAGTTGAGTGAGGATCAACAACCGCAACAGCGGGGAGAGTCGGGCGGCTTCGCTCGCTTTCCGACGCGGGGAGAGACGGGTCGCCTTCACCGGGATCTCACCGACTCCAGTGGAGAGGAGGGCAGTTCGGTGGCGTCCAGGCCGCTCCGACGGTCCAGGCCGTCCAGGCCGTTCGCGCCGTCCGGGTCCGCCGTACGAAGACGCCGTCGTGGCCGTCGCACCGCTCCCGCCGCCGTCACCGCGAGCGCGCCGAGCAGCGCCAGGACCGCGGCGGGGGCGAGGACGGCCCAGGGGGCACGTTCGGCGTAGGGCTGGTTCTCGGCGAGGAGCAGACCCCACTCGGGGGACGGCGGCTGCGCGCCGAGGCCGAGGAAGCCGAGAGAGGCCAGGGCGAGGGCGATGCCCGGCAGCCTCAGGAGGGCGTGACGCGCCACCGGCGGCACGACGGCGGGCAGGAGTTCGCTGCTCAGCAGGTACCAGGGACCGGCGCCGAGGGCGCGGGTGGCGGTGAGGTGGACGGTGGCCCGCTCCTGCCGCAGCAGCGCGGAGGTGTGCGCGGCGAGCGGCGCCCAGGCCACCACCGCCACGGCGAGGACGGGCGTGGTGGGCCCGCTGCCCCAGACCGCGGCGACGAGCAGCGCGGCAAGGACGGGCGGCACGGCGTTCACGGTGTCGACGAGCGGCCCGGACAGCCGGGGCAGCAGCCCGAGCAGCACCCCGGCGGTGAGTGCGATCGCGCTGATGGCGAGCGCGAGGAGCAGCGTGTCGAGCGCGCCGTGCGCGACCCGGGCGAGAACGTCGCGGCCGAGCGCGTCGGTGCCGAAGGGGTGGGCCGCGGAGGGGGGTTGCAGACGGGCGGCGGTGTCGAGGGCGAGCGGGTCGCGGGGCAGGCCGAGGCCGATGACGACCGACAGCAGAAGACTGTATGCAATAGGCAGGATCCTGCGGGCGGTCGGCGGCGGCCCGTGGAGTGTATGCAAAGCGCCGTCGCGCAGCGCCGGGCCGATCAGCCACCGCGCGCCGAGCCGGGCGAGACCGGTGGCGAGGGCCGCGAGGATCACGAGCACCAGGGCGCCGGCCTGGAGGACGGGCAGGTCCTGGGCGATCGCGGCCTGGAGGGTGGTCCGGCCGAGCCCGGGGATGTCGAAGATCTGCTCCACGGCGACGGATCCGCCGGTCAGCCCCACGACGAACAGCCCGAGGTTGGGCAGCAGTCCGGGCACGCAACGGCGCAGCGCCTTACGGGCGATGCTTCGGCCGGGCAGTCCGCGCGCGGCGGCGGCCTGCGCCCAGGGCTCGGCGAAGGCGGCGGGCAACTGATCGTCGAGGAGCCGCCCGAGGACCGCGCCGGCGGGCAGGCCGAGGGCGAGCGCGGGCAGCACGGTCCACTGCGGGCCGTACCAGCCGAGGGCGGGCAGCCATCCCCACTGCACACCGACCACCGTGGCCAGGACGGACGCGGTGAGGAACTCCGGCAGCGCGGCGAGCACGGCGGAGCCGGATCCGCCGGCGGGACGACCGTCGAGCCGTCGCCGCGAGCCGAGGTACAGGGTGCGGGCGCACACTCCGGCGGCGGTGGCCACGGCGACCGTCATCGCCACCGTCATCAGCAGCAGCGACACGCCCAGGGCGTCGAGGACGCCGGGCAGGACGTCGGCGCCGGAGATCCAGGACTGTCCGGCGTCACCGCGCGGCAGGCCCGCGAGCCACTGCCCGAGGAGGTGCAACGGTCCGTCGTCCAGCCCCAGTCGGGCGCGGATGGCGGCGAGCACCTCGGGGGTGGCGTCACGGTCGGCGGATCGCGCCTTCAGTACGGTCAGCGCCGGATCGGTGTGCGAGAGCCAGGGCAGCAGCCCGATCCCGCACACCAGCAGCGCGGCCAGTGCGGCACGCCACAGCAGCGCGCCCACCCTGCTCCGCATGCCGTCGGCGCCGGATGCCGTCAGCGCCGGGTCCCGATGCCGACGAGGGTGCGCTCGTACGGGTCGAGCAGCACGCCGCTGACCTTGGCCGCGACACCGGTGATGACGCGCTGGTGGACCAGCGGGACGACGGCGTCGGCGCCGAGGATCTTCGCCTCGGCGGCCATGGCGGCGTCCTGCCGCTTGTCGGTGTCGGCGACCGTCTGTGCCGTGGCGACGGCGGCGTCGACTCCCTTGTCGCACAGCAGGGCGAGGTTGTAGCCGCCGTCGCAGGTGAAGTCGCCGGCCAGGACCGAGACGGGGTCGCCCGTGTCGAGGAGGCTGTTGCGGGCGCCGACGAAGGCGTCGAACTTCCCGGCGAGCGCGTCGCTCTCCAGCCGCGAGTACTCACGCACCTCCAGCTTCACCGCGAAGCCGGCCTTCTCCAGCTGCTGCTTCAACACCTGGGCCGCTTCGGGGAGTTCGGGCCGGTTGTCGTAGGTGGCGAGGGTGATGGAGGCGCCGCCGGGGTTGGCGGCCTTCGCTCGTCCGACGGGCTGGACGCGCTTGCCGGCGGCCCAGGTGACGGCGGGGCCGTAGATCCCGGCGCCTGCGTCGGCGTGCCCTTCGTAGACGCCCTCGGCGAGGGCGGAGGTGTCGACGGCCGCGCGGGCGGCGGCGCGCAGTGCCGGGTCTTGGAAGACGCCGGACTTCGTGTTGAGCTGCAGGCTGGTGGTACGGGTCGTGGCGGTCTCGCGGCGGGTCTTGGCGTCGAAGGTGGCGGCCTGGGCCACGGGTATCGCCTCGGCGAGGTCGACCTGGCCGGTGCGCAGGGCGTTGGCGCGGGCGGTGCCGTCGGCGACGAACCGCACGTCAATGCCAGAAGCCTGGGCGCGGCCGCCCCAGTAGTCGTCGAAGCGGTCGAGGTCGGCGACGGTCGTGCCGGTCACCTTGGTGAGCTCGAAGGGGCCGGTGGCGGTGCCGACCGGGTCGACGGCGTCCTTCTTCGCGTAGGCCTTCGGGGCGAGGACGGCGAGGCTGGGGCTGGAGAGCCGCAGCGGCAGTACGGGGTCGGGCTGTGCGGTGGTGACGCGCACACCGGTGCTGCCCACCGCCTTCGCCGTGAGGCCGACGCCGGCGAGGGCGGCCGGCGCGGGCTCGGCCTCGGTGGCCCGGGTGAGGGAGGCGGCGACGGCGGCGGGCGTGACGTCGGTGCCGTCCTGGAAGGCGGCCTCGCGCAGGGTGAACAGCCAGGTGCGGTCGTCCTCGCGGCGCCAGGACGCGGCGAGCGCGGGCGCGGCGGCGCCGTTGGCGTCGAGGGCGGTGAGTCCTTCGGTGACGCCGAGTCGGCTGAGGATCGTCGCGTCGGCGCCGTACGGGGAGAGGTTCTCGGCGGGCGGGAAGGCGAGCGCGACCCGCAGCCGGGAGCCGTCTTCGGCTGCGGCCCCCTCGCCGTCGTCACCGCCGGAGGAGGCGAAGCAGCCGGCGAGGACGGGAGTGAGGAGGAGCGCGGCGAGGATCCGTGGACGGCGCGGCGGGCGGGGCAGGCGGGAGGAGAGCGGGCGGTGGGACAGGTGCATGGGTGGTTACCGGCCTAGAGATGGGGGGAGACGGCGGTGGGGCGGTGGGAGACGAGGGCGTCGAGCGGGACGTCGAAGTGCACGATCCCCTGACCGCCGCCCGGGTCCGCACGCTCGTCGTGCACGACCGTGCCGATCGACCGCCAGAACCCTTCGGCGCCTTGCACGGCGGGGTCGGTGTGCAGATACACGGCCCGGTAGCCGCCGTCCGCCGCGGCGAAGGCGAGCAGTTCGGCGACCAGCCGCCGGGCGAGGCCCCGCCGCCGGTGCTCGGACCGGACGTAGATGCGGCGCAACTGGGCGCTCTCGCCGGAGGGATAGCGCTCGGCCACCTGCCGGGGGTTCGGCGGGTGGAGGGGGCCGCGGGAGTCCAGGGCGCCGGTGGCGACCACCTGCCCCTCGGCGTCGAGCGCGACCAGCAGGGTATGGCGGGCGGGGACCAGATAGGCGGCGACCGGATCGATGATGTCGCCGTGCCAGCGGGGCACGTAGCCGGTACCGAAGTCGCGGTAGACGGTGTCGAGCATGACGGCGCGGGCGCCGTCGAGGTCCTCTGGGCCCGCGGGCCTTATGCAGTAGTCGCGCACTTGCACATCCTATGCATTAAGTGGCGAATATTCGATCACCCGACCGCCTCGCCTCGGGGATTTGACAGAGATCACTTCACGCCCCGAATCTTAGCCACATGACATTCATTTTCAAAAAGGCGGTGCGGTGATGCGCATCGCCTTCGTGGGGAAGGGCGGCAGCGGCAAGACGACACTGTCGGCCCTGTTCGCCCGACACTTGGCACGGTCCGGCGCACCGGTGCTCGCCGTGGACGGCGACATCAACCAGCACCTGTCCGAGGCCCTCGACCCGACAGCCGCCACACCGCCCTTCACCGCCCCGCCCCTCGCCGGGCACCTGGGCGAGATCAAGGACCTGCTGCGCGGCGCCAACCCGCGCATCCCCTCCCGCGAGGCGATGGTCAAGACCACCCCGCCGGGCCGCGGCTCCCGACTGCTGCGCCTGCTCGGCGACGACGAACTGCACACCCGCCACGTCCAGCGGGTCGGCGGCGTGCCGCTCATGGTGACGGGCGAGTTCGACGAGAGCGACCTGGGCGTGGCCTGCTACCACTCCAAACTGGGCGCAGTCGAGCTCTACCTGAACCACCTCGTCGACGGCCCCGGCGAGTACCTGGTGATGGACATGACCGCCGGCGCAGACGCCTTCGCCTCCGGCCTGTTCACCCGCTTCGACATGACGTTCCTGGTGGCCGAACCCACCCGTCGAGGCGTCTCCGTCTACCGCCAGTACCGCGACCACGCCCGCGAGTTCGACATCCCCCTCGCGGTGGTCGGCAACAAGGTGACCGGCGAGGACGACCTCCTCTTCCTCAAAGAACAGGTCGGCGACGACCTCCTCACCCACCTCGCCCTCTCCCCCTGGGTCCGCTCCGCCGAACGAGGCAGCCCCCGGGGCGAGTTGGAGGACACCAACCGCCACGCCCTCGACATCCTGCGCGACACGGTCGACGCCCGCCCCAAGGACTGGCCGACCCTCCACCGCCACACCGTCCACTTCCACCTGCGCAACGCCGAATCCTGGGCCAACGACGCAACGGGCCGGGACCTGGCGGGGCAGGTGGACCCGGAGTTCGTGCCGGGCCCGGACGCACTGACCTGAAACCGAAGGTGGGGGGCCTCCCCCTCCCCCCTCCCCCTCCCCTCCCCCAGAACAGGAACGACACCCATGTCTCTCGATGTCTCCCCGAAGCTCCTCGCCGAGGCCGAAGCCGGTGACATCCGTGAGGAGGACTTCGTGGACACGGTCCGCACGTCCCTCCCCTACGCCTACGACCTCGTGGCCTCCCTCGCCTCCGAACTGCACGCCGGCATCGGCGAGTTCACCGACAACCAGATCCCTCCCGCGTCCGAGCAGGAGCGCGGCCAACTGCTCCGCGCCCTCGCCAGCGACGCCATCCGCAGCAGCCTGGAACGCCACTTCGACGTCACGCTGGCCTTCCAGAACTGCCACCGGGTCGCCGCGTTCCGCCCGGGAGCGCGCGACGGCGAGACCTTCACCCGCTTCACATCGACGCGGGCACAGGTACTGAACCAGTCCGCAGTGCTGCGGGACTGCTAGGGCCGACTGTCCTGGCGATCAGGAGCGGAGCCGGATGACGAGTGCTGCGGCGGTGACGGTGACGGCGCGTTTGTCGTCTCCGTCGCAACCACGCGGACTGTTTCAGCTTGTTGATCACCCGCTCGACACTGTTGCGCTTGGCGTACCGCTCCTTGCCGAAGCCGGGTGGCGGCCGGCCACCGGCGCTCCCGCGCCGCAGACGGCCGGCCGCTTGGTCGGCTTTCTCCGGGATGACGTACCGGATCCCGCGTCCAGGCACCGGAGCTCCGCCCGACCGTCGACGCGTTCGTCCGACAAATTCGCTACCCGGCGGCCGGAGCGTCGTGATACACAACCGCCGTGCAAAACATCTTGGAGTTCCCCGAGGTCCTGCGGCTGATAGAAGAGCGCTCGGCCGCGTTCCGCGCCGCGATCGCGTCCGCCCCCGACCTCGACGTCCAGGTCCCGACCTGCCCGGACTGGACGCTGCGCGAACTGGCGCAGCACCTCGGCGACGGTCGCCGCCGCCAGGCCGCCATCGTCGCGGCGGGCCCGGGCGCTGAGCCCCCGGCGAGGACGGACCCGAAGGGCGCCCCGACCGCGCCCCGCGACCGCGAAGCCCTGGACGCCTGGCTCGCCGAGTCGACCGAGCTCATGCTCGACGCGCTGCGCGAGGCCGGCCCGGACCGCGGCTGCTGGACCTGGTGGGGCCGCTCGCAGGCCCCGGAGACCAGCGGAGCCGTGGCCCGGCACCAGATCCAGGAGATCGCCGTCCACACCTACGACACCCAGCTCACCCAGGGCGCCGCACAGCCGCTGCCGACGGACGTCGCGGTCGAGGGCGTCGACGAGTTCCTGACGACCGTCTCGGCGACGACCGTCCCCTGGCCGTTCAAGCCGGCAACCATCGACCTGCACGCAACCGAGGGCCGCTCCTGGCGCCTGACCCTCAACGCCGACGGCGTCCGCTGCGACGCCCTCGCCGCTGACGCCGAGCCGGGCGACATGGCCATGCGAGGCGAAGCGAGCGAACTGGTCCTCTACTTCTACGCACGCGTCCCGCTCCACGTCCTGGAGACCACCGGCGACACCAAGCCGATGGAGCAGCTCGCAGACTGGGACCCGAACGCGTAAAACGCGCACTTGTCACGCATCCGTCGGTGGTGCGCGCGGTCCTGCGGACAGCTCGTCCTGACACCCGGTCATCGGTCCTCCGGCACGCCGTCATGTCGGGCAGTGGGTGCTGGGGAGATCGGGCAGCCGCTCGGGCCGATCGGCTGCCTCTCCCGATCCCCGGACACCCGCACCGCCGGGCACCCGCACCGCCGGGCATCGGGCTACCGGACACCCGCCGCGTCGAGCAGCCGTACCAGATCCTTTCGTCCGTATCCGAGGAGGGCGGCGCGATGGGCCACCGTCAGCAGCAGCTGCGCCACGGTCTGTGCCCCGTATCCATCCGGATCGTTCCGCGACCACTCGTCGGGTTCCTCGATGCCGAGGCTGTTCATCACCACGCCGTGTTCGCGGCGAATCTCCGCGACGGTGTCGGACACGGCGCCCAGAAGCGTGGCCCCTGACCGCTCGCACTGCAGAGCGAAGCAGCCGAAGTCGACGGGCTGACAGCCGCTGGGCGGATGGGTACGCAGGCTCTCGTAGCGCTCGTCTCGGAAGTCACCGCCGAACTCCTCGTGCACCAAGGCGAATCGGTGCACGCCCGGGGCCGACGGCGGTGTCGGCGCAGGTGAGGGCGCCGGGGCCGCATGCTCCCAGCCGGCATCCTCGTGCGCCGGCCCACGCGCCTCGTCCTCGTCCTCGTCGGCCCGCCGTACCTCGTCCTCGTCGGCCGAGGTGGCCGTCAAGCCGGTCTCGTCGTGGTGCCCTGTCGTCGTACCGTCTGTGTCGCGCTGGAAATGCAGGCTCACAGCCACCCCCGTGGTCGTCATGAGCGGGAAGATCCCGTCACCCGCACAACGGCCCGCCCTGGTCCCGCGTGCCCTCGCTCCGGGATATCACCCGTTCGCGTGACGACACCGCTCGCCGGTGACGAAGCCGCCGCGGGCACCCCGCCCGCTGGTCTGCTGTACACCACTCCTTCGCCGGGGAATCAGCGTCCGCCTTCCATGAACCCGTTCACGGCTGTCACGAAGCGCTCGGGATCGTCCCGCCACGGAAAGTGCCCTGCCCCCGGCTGCACGACGAGCTCGGTGTCGGTCCGTCCGCCGCGGAACAGATCCGCGAACTCCCGCATCGCCCGTGGGGGAGCCGCCAGGTCGCCCTCACCGGCCAGGATCAGGACCGGGGACGGGAAGGATGCGAGGGCCTGCCGGGTGGCGGCCGGGGTGAAGGCGCCCTCGGCCGTGTACACGGCCGCTGCCTCATGGTTCTTCTCCTTCTCGCCGGCCGCGTCGAAGGCCCGGGCCTCGTCGTCCCAACGGGCGTGGAAGAAGGGGGCGACAGCCTGCCAGGAGTCGGCCGTGGCCCGTCCGGCGGTGACCTCCTCCAGAGCCGCGTAGGCGGGGCCGAACCAGGGTTCGTCACGGCGCAGTCGAGCTGTCGACAGCCGGTCCTCGGCGGTGATCTCGACCCCGACCGCGTACACGCTCGGGGTGATCAGCAGGAGGCGTGCGACGCGGTCCGGGTGGCGGGCGGCGTAGAGGATCGCCAGGTTGGCTCCCCCGGAGTGCGCGAGCAGGTCGAACCGTTCGAGCCCGAGGTGCGCGCGCAGCGCCTCCACATCGTCCACTTGGCGGTCGCAGCGGTATGACGCCGTGTCCGCAGGGGCCGCCGACTCGCCGGTGCCCCTGGGATCCAGCCCGATGAGGCGGCGGTGTGAGGTGAGGCCGCCGAGGTCCCCCAGATATGCGGTGGACTGCATGGGTCCGCCGGGGAGACAGATCAGGGGCGCTCCGTGCCCCGACTCATGGTGGGCGAGGCGTGTTCCGTCAGGGGCGTTGAAGGTGGGCATGGGGTTGAGCCTCACAGTGGCTCGCAGGGCTGGCAACCCGGTTCTCGCCGGAACACCGACCCTGCCACTTGACGCGCGCCCTCAGGCCGGTCCCCGGAACCTCGGGCCGAGGTTCCGGGGACCGCACCCCGCTGCCGGGGCCTACCGCGTCGTCGCCGCCGTGGGCGCCGGGGCGTATCCCGTCGGGCGGGCCGAGAAAGTGCCTCGGCCCTGTGTTCGGCTGCGCAACCGGGTTGCGTAGCCGAACAGTTCGGCCAGCGGCACGGTGGCCGTGACCACCGCCGAACCACCACGCACGGCCGAGTCGGTGATCCGCCCGCGTCGGCCGGCCAGGTCGCCGAGGACCCCGCCGACGGCGTCCTCGGGCACGGTCACCGTGACCTCGACCACCGGTTCCAGCACGGCCATCACGCAGCCGCGCAGGGCCTCACGGAGCCCGAGCCGGCCTGCGGTGCGGAAGGCCATCTCCGAGGAGTCCTTCACATGGGTCGCCCCGTCGGTCAGGGTGACCCGCAGTCCGGTGACCAGGTGCCCGCCGAGGGGGCCCTCGGCAAGGGCGTCCCGGCAGCCGGCCTCGACGGCACGCGCATACTCCTGCGGCACTCGTCCACCGACGACGGTCGAGCGGAACGCGAACCCGGTTTCGGCGTCACCGCCCGCGTCGCCGTCGCCGAGCGGTTCGACGTCGAGCACGACATGGGCGAACTGGCCCGCGCCGCCGTCCTGTTTGACGTGGCGGAAGACCAGGCCGGACACCCCACGGACGACCGTCTCCCGGTACGTCACCCTCGGACGCCCCACGTTGACCTCCAGCCCCAGGCTGCGGCGGATCTTCTCGACCGCGACCTCCAGATGCAGTTCGCCCATGCCCGACAGCACGGTCTGACCCGTCTCCCGATCGGTCCTGACGACCAGCGACGGGTCCTCCTCCACGAGCCGGGCGAGCGCCGAGGCCAGCCGGTCGGCGTCGGTGCTCGTGCGCGCCTCGACCGCCACGGAGACGACCGGGTCGGGGACCCCCGGCGGTTCGAGGACGATGGGCGCGTCGGGCGCACACAGGGTCGAGCCCGCGCGGGCCGACTTCAGCCCGACCACAGCCACGATGTCACCGGCGACCGCGCGCTCCAGTTGGGCGTGCCGGTCGGCCTGTACGCGCAGGATCCGGCCGATCCGCTCGGTGCGTCGCGCGCCCGACTCCCATACCGCGTCTCCCTTCTCGATCGTGCCCGAGTACACCCGCAGATAGGTGAGCCGACCCGTCGGGGTCGCGCTGACCTTGAACGCGAGTGCCGCGAACGGCGCGGCGGGGTCGGCGGGCCGTTGCCGGCCGACGACATCCTGCATACGGTCGACACCGTCGTGCATACCGCGGGAAGCATTTTGTATACGGTCGACGACCTCGCGCCTACCGCCGCCCGCATTTCGCATACCGTCGACGCCCTCGTGCATACCGCACACCGGCGGCACGTCCAGCGGCGACGGCAGATAGGCGACGACCGCGTCGAGCAGCGGCTCGACGCCCCGGTTGCGGTAGGCCGAGCCGCACAGCACGACCACCCCGTCACCTGTCCGGGTCAGGTCGCGCAGGGCTGTGGAGAGAGTCTGCGCGGAGAGTGTCTCCCGGTCGCAGAACTCCTCCAGCGCGGCCGGGTGCCGCTCCGCCACGGCTTCCTCCAGCAGGCGGCGCCGACGCAGCGCCTCCTCCCGCAGCTCCTCGGGCACCGCCCCTTCGACGGCGCTGTCGCCGTCGTCGTTCCAGGTCAGCGCCCGCATTCGCAGGAGGTCGACGACGCCGGTGAAGTCGTCCTCCGCGCCGATCGGCAGTTGCACGACCAGCGGGACCGGATGGAGTCGTGCCCGGATCGACGCCACCGCGGCGTCGAGGTCGGCGCCGGCCCGGTCCAGCTTGTTGACGAAGGCGATCCTCGGTACGCCGTGCCGGTCGGCCTGCCGCCACACGGACTCGCTCTGCGGCTCCACTCCGGCGACCGCGTCGAACACCGCCACCGCCCCGTCGAGCACCCGCAGGGATCGCTCCACCTCGTCGGCGAAGTCGACGTGTCCGGGGGTGTCGATCAGGTTGATGCGGTGGCCGTCCCAGTCGCAGCTCACGGCCGCGGCGAAGATGGTGATCCCGCGGTCGCGCTCCTGAGGGTCGAAGTCGGTGACGGTCGTGCCGTCGTGGACCTCACCGCGCTTGTGCGTGGTCCCGGTCGCGTACAGGATCCGCTCGGTGACGGTGGTCTTGCCCGCGTCGACATGGGCGAGGATGCCCAGGTTGCGCACGGCGGCGAGCTGACGGTCGAGGTTGTTGCGCACGGCCCTTGGCCTTTCGGGGTGTTCCGAGAACGGGCAGCGCGATTTCCCGCCGGACGCGATGAGCGTCAAGGTCTGTGAATGCGTTCGGATCAGACCTGTTTGACGCGCCGTCAGACATGACGTGTCGACGGCGCGTCGGGGTGCTCAGGCGTTCGTCAGGACATCCGATGCCGGCCGCGCAGCGAGCACCGGACGGACGTGGATACGAGGATCACCTCGTAGCGGGAGCGGGGAGCGACGACAGCGGTGTGGTCACGCATGGCCGGGCTCCCCTCGTTCGTCTCGGTACCGGACAGCCGCGTCATGTCGTGGGCTGCGCTCGGTCTTCGGCGAGTGTAGGGGCGAACGATCGTGCGCGGCACCTGATTTATCGTGTGGGCGGCTGCTCCTCGTGGGCGGTGTAGAACTGCCGGCGCACTCGGCGCAGCCATGCTTCGGCGGCCGTGTCGTCGGGGTGTTCGGGCAGCACGCTGCGGGTCTCGGCGAACGCCTCCTCGAAGCCGCGGAGCAGCGGCAGCGCGGTTTCGGGATCGGCGGCGACCCGGTCGCCGAACCGGTGGTAGCTCTCCGGGTCCTCGACCCGGATCGTCAACTGCCCGGTGGCGTACAGCTCATAGCCTTGGGTGCAGAGGCGCTTGAGGTGTCGTGCGTGCTTGGCGGTCCGTTTGCGGACCTCCTCGGAGAGAGGGCCCTGACTGCGGTTGTGCAGTTTGCGGAACTGCTGCGTGGCGTAGCCGAGGTAGGCGTCGCGGACCCGGTGAGCGCCGAGCAACGTCTGGCGGACGGCGATGAGTTCGTCGCCGAGTGGGGTGCGCACCTCGTACAACTCGTCGGGCAGCCAGACGAGTTCCATCACGGTCGGGTTGCCGCCGAGGGCGAGTCGGCACCATTTCGCGGCTTCGTGCAGGGTGCGGTCGGGCGCCGTGCTGACGTGCGACTCCTTCGGCCCGTGCAGACCGTGCAGTTCCTCGGTGGGGGCGGCGAACATGCCGAGGCGGTCGATGTCCGAGCCTTCGTGGGCGAGCCCGTAGGCGGTCGAGCCGACGATGCCGGACAGCAGGATGTTGGTGACGGTCACAGGTGCCCCCGGTCGTTCCCCCGACGATGATCACCCGGCGCCGCGGCCGACGACGGAAACGCCATGATGCCCCGGCCCCGGCTCGCGCCACCTCGCATTTTCCGGCACCGCCCCTGCGCGCGACCCGCTCCACCCAGTTCCACCCGATCCGCCCACCCCGCTTCTCGCGCCGCCCCCGTCGCGCTTCACCCGTACGGCTCCTTGCGCTGGTCGAGCGGCCCGGCCGGTGGTGCGGTGGAGAGCAGGGGCAGCCGACCCCCGTCCTCAGGAGGTACTCGTGACCAGCCCTCGCCCGTCGTCCCGTCCGCCCTCCCCGCCCCGTCCCTCGGGCCCGGCCGGTCCGAACCGTCCGGCCCGCCCGGCCGGGCCGACCCGGGTGCTGGCCGCCGTCCTGGCCGCCGGAACGCTGCTCACCACGGCAGCCTGTTCCGGCGGGGACGACAGGGCGTCGAGCGGCGCAGGCGTGACGGCCTCGCCCGTCGCCGAACGCGCCGTCACGACGTCTCCGACCACATCCCCGACCAAGTCCGCGACCGCGTCCCCCATCGAGCCGCTCACACAGGCCGGCGCGCGGACGGCGCTGATCACGGAGGGCGACCTGGAGGACAACTGGACGCAGGTGAAGACCGCGGGGAGCTGGCAGGACCGACTGCTCATCGACACGGTCGACGCGGCCCAGTTCGTCACGGCCAAGACGCAGTCCGACGACTGCCAGCAGTTCCTCGACGGGCTCTACGACGACGACCTGCTGGGGAAGCCGTCCGGCGCGTCGGCGCTCACCGGCTTCCAGGAGGGCGACTCCCGTCTGCTCTACCAGGTCGCCGCCTACGAACGGGCCGCCCTGGACTCGAAGTTGGACTGGCTGGAGTCGCTCCCGACCGAGTGCGACCAGTTCAACGCGGTCGGCACCGACGGCTCCACCCGCACCGTGCAGGTCATCGAGAACTCCCTGCCCAAGGTCGGCGACGCCCGCTACGGCTTGACCATGACCATGCAGGGCGTCTCCGGCGGCTCCCCGATCACGCTCACCCTCGACGTCGCCGTCGTCCGGGTCGGGGACGACGCGATCACCGTCACCAACGGCGGACTCGACGGCGCGGACCACGACAGCACGAAGGACGCGGTGAGCCACGGCACCACACGCCTCAAGGACGTCCGGGAAGGCCGCACCCCGGCCCCTGAGCCCAGCGAGTTCGACTGAACGCGCGCCACCTCGCCACCGCAGCCGCCGCTGCCACCGCCCGCCCCAGCCCGCCCCCCGTCCCGTCGTCGTCGCCGCCCGGCCCCCGACGCCTTCTTCCTCCCCTCAGAGCAATGTGACATATTACTGATGTGACCAAGCGACCTAGCGGTGACGTCGTGGTCGTCGGCGCCGGCATGGTGGGCGCCGCCTGCGCGCTGTACGCGGCACGGGCCGGGCTGGACGTGATCCTGGTCGACCGCGGGCCGGTGACCGGTGGCACGACCGGCGCGGGCGAGGGCAATCTGCTGGTCTCCGACAAGGAGCCCGGACCGGAGCTACAACTGGCCTTGCTGTCCCGCCGTTTGTGGGGCGAGCTGGCCCAAGAGCTCGGAACGGACGTCGAGTTCGAGGCCAAGGGCGGGCTCGTCGTCGCATCCACGCCCGAGTCGCTCGCCGCTCTGACGGACCTGGCGGCCGGACAGGGCCCGGCCGGGGTGGAGACGGTCCCTGTCGACGCGGACCGACTCATCGATCTGGAACCGTACTTGGCGCCCGGACTCGCGGGCGGCGTGCTGTATCCGCAGGACGCCCAGGTGATGCCCACCCTCGCCGCCGCCCACCTGGTGAAGGCGTCGGGTGCGCGGCTGGAGACCGGGCGCACGGTGACGCGCGTTCTGCGCGGCGCCGACGGAGCCGTACGGGGTGTGCGGACCGACCGGGGCGACATCCTCGCGGCGGCCGTGGTGAACGCGGCCGGGACGTGGGGTGCGGAGGTCGCCGCGCTGGCGGGGGTCGGACTGCCGGTGCTCCCCCGCCGCGGCTTCGTCCTGGTCACCGAGCCGCTGCCGCTCCGGGTGCGGCACAAGGTGTACGCCGCCGACTACGTGGCCGACGTCGCGAGCGACTCGGCCGCCCTGCAGACCTCGCCGGTCGTCGAAGGAACCGCCGCCGGGCCGGTCCTGATCGGCGCCAGCCGTGAACGGGTCGGCTTCGACCGGTCCTTCTCGCTGCCGGTGGTCCGCGCCCTGGCGGCGGGCGCGACGCGGCTGTTCCCGTTCCTGGAACACGTCCGGGCGATGCGCACATACGTCGGTTTCCGCCCCTACCTGCCCGACCATCTGCCCGCCGTCGGGCCCGACCCCCGCGTGCCCGGGCTGTTCCACGCCTGCGGCCACGAGGGCGCGGGCATCGGCCTGGCGACCGGCACCGGACACCTGATCGCGCAGACGCTCACCGGCAAGAGCCCCGAGCTGGACCTGACGCCGTTCCGCCCCGACCGCTTCGCCGAGGAGGCTGCCAGGTGAACCCCTTGAAGCTGGTCGGGGCGTGTCCCGGCGCCCCGTTCACCGTCACCTTCGACGGCCGGGAGATCGAGGCGCTGCCCGGTCAGACGATCGCGGCGGCCCTGTGGTCGTCGGGCGTCAGCGCGTGGCGCACCACCCGGGGCGGAGGGCGTGCGCGCGGGGTCTTCTGCGGGATCGGCGTGTGCTTCGACTGCCTGGTGACCGTCGACGGCCGCCCCAACCAGCGGGCCTGTCTGGTGCCGGCCCTGCCGGGCGCGGACGTCCGTACGCAGGAGGGGACGGGCCACGATGACCACGACGGCTGAACACCGTCCGGTGCTCGCGGTGATCGGGGCCGGCCCGGCCGGGCTCGCCGCCGCTCTGGCGGCCGCGGCGCGGGGAGTGCGCGTGGTGCTGATCGACTCCGCCGCCGAGGCGGGCGGGCAGTTCTACCGGCAGCCCGCGGCCGGGCTCGGCGCCCGGCGTCCCCAGGCCCTCCACCACCAGTGGCGTACCTGGGAGCGCCTGCGCGCAGGGCTCGACGACCACCTGGCCGCCGACCGCGTGACTCATCTGAGGGACCATCATGTGTGGTGCGTGGAACGGGAGTCGGACGGCTCTGCGGCAAGCGGATTCACCGTCCATGCGCTGCTCGGTCCGCTGCAGGAGGAGTCCGTCGCGGTCCGCGCCGACGGCGTGCTGCTGGCTACCGGCGGCTACGAGAAGGTCCTGCCGTTCCCCGGCTGGACACTGCCCGGCGTGGTCACCGCAGGCGGCGCACAGGCCCTGCTGAAGGGCGGACTCGCGCTGCCCGGCCGTACGGCGGTCGTCGCGGGCACGGGCCCGCTGCTGCTGCCCGTCGCGACCGGGCTCGCGACCGCAGGGGCCAAGGTCGTCGCACTCGTCGAGTCCGCCGATCCGCGGAACTTCGTACGGCGCACGACGGCATGGGCCGCGGCCCCGGTCAAGCTCGCCGAGGGGGCCGTGTTCGGAGCCCAACTCCTGCGCCATGGGGTTTCGGTGATGGTTCGTCATGCCGTGCTGGAGGCGCACGGGAACGGGCGGCTGGAGTCCGTCGGCGTCGTCGCGCTGGACGCCGCGGGGCGGCCCGTGCCCGGCAACGAGCGACGCCTGCCCTGCGACACGCTCGCCGTGGGCCACGGTCTGCTGCCGCACACCGACCTCGCCGAGGGGCTCGGCTGCCGTCTCGACGGACCGGACGTGCGCGTCGACGACGAACAGCGCACCGACGTCCCCGGCGTCTGGGCCGCCGGCGAGACCACGGGGATCGGCGGTGCGGCCCTGTCGCTCGCCGAGGGACACATCGCCGGACGGTCGGCGGCGGCACGGCTGACGGGCTCCGTGCCCGACCCCCGGCAGTGGACTGCGGCCGCCCGGGCCCGTGCCCGGCTGCGGGTGTTCTTCGCGGCACTGGACGACGCCTACGCCGCAGCTCCCGTCCGGTGGACGGAGCAGGTGACCGACGAGACGGTCGTCTGCCGCTGCGAGGAGGTCAGCGCCGGCGCCGTCCGCGAGGCCGTCGGCGCGCTCGGCGCGGGTGATCTGCGCACCGTGAAACTGCTGACCAGGGCCGGGATGGGCTGGTGCCAGGGCCGAATGTGCGAACCCGGGGTGGCCGGCGTCGCGGGCTGTGCGCTCGTCCCGGCTCGACGGCTGCTGGCACGCCCCGTGCCTCTGGGGGTGCTGGCCGCCCCGACCGATCCCACGACTCCGCAGTGACGCTCACACCGGTGATATGTCACATGGTACGCATCGAAGGGACCCTCCGCGCATGACCGCCCCCACGCCGTCCCCGGCACTCACCATCGCCTCGGCACCGACCACTTCTTCGGCACCCACCACATCCTCGGCGCCCACCGCCGACCCGCGCCGACCCTGGCGCGGTGTCCTCGTGGCCACCGCGCTCCCGCTCCGCGACGACCTCTCCGTCGACTACGACCGGTACGCCGAGCACTGCGCCTGGCTGGTGGCGAACGGCTGCGACGGCGTCGTACCGAACGGTTCCCTCGGCGAGTACCAGGTGCTGACGCCGGAGGAACGCGCCAGAGTGGTGGAGACCGCGGTGGCCGCGATCGGCGGCGCGCGGGTGATGCCCGGGGTCGCCGCGTACGGCTCGGCGGAGGCCCGGCGCTGGGCCGAGCAGGCGGCCGAGGCGGGCTGCGGCGCGGTGATGCTGCTTCCGCCCAACGCCTACCGCGCCGACGAGCGTGCCGTCGTGGCCCACTACGCCGAGGTCGCCAGGGCGGGTCTGCCGGTCGTGGCGTACAACAATCCGATCGACACCAAGGTCGATCTCGTGCCCGAACTGCTGGCCCGACTGCACGGCGAGGGGTACGTCCAGGGCGTCAAGGAGTTCTCGGGCGACGTCCGTCGCGCCTACCGGATCGCCGAACTCGCCCCCGAACTCGACCTGTTGATCGGCGCCGACGATGTGCTGCTGGAGTTGGCCGTGGCCGGCGCCAAGGGCTGGGTGGCCGGTTACCCCAACGCGCTGCCGCACGCGTCGGCTGCCCTGTACCGGGCGGCCGTCGCGGGCGATCTGGCCGTCGCGCTCCCCCTCTACCGGCAGCTTCATCCGCTGCTGCGCTGGGACTCGCGCGTCGAGTTCGTCCAGGCGATCAAACTCTCGATGGACGTCGTGGGCCGCCACGGCGGCGCCTGCCGCCCGCCACGGGTCCCGCTGCTGCCGGAGCAGGAGGCGGCCGTCCGCGCGGCCACCGAGAAGGCCGTCGCCGCGGGTCTGGCGTGACACATCAGGGCCGACCGCCGACCGACTCCGCCGTCCGGAAGGGGACTTCATGCGCAGCAAGCTCGTCCTGCACGCCGTCGACTCGCACACCGAGGGCATGCCCACCCGCGTGATCACCGGCGGCATCGGTGTCATCCCCGGCGCGACGATGAACGAGCGTCGGCTGTATTTCCGTGAACACCGCGACGACGTCAAGCAGTTGCTGATGAACGAGCCGCGCGGGCACTCCGCGATGAGCGGCGCGATCCTCCAGCCGCCGACCCGGCCGGACTGCGACTGGGGCGTCGTCTACATCGAGGTCTCCGGCTATCTGCCGATGTGCGGGCACGGCACGATCGGGGTGGCGACCGTGCTCGTCGAGACGGGCATGGTCGAGGTCGTCGAGCCGGTCACCACCATCCGGCTGGACACCCCGGCCGGGGTCGTCGTCGCGGAGGTGGCCGTCGAGGACGGCGCGGCCACGTCGGTGACCTTGCAGAACGTACCCTCCTTCGCGGTCGCGCTGGATCGCAAGGCGACGCTGGCGGACGGCCGCACGGTGCGCTACGACCTGGCGTACGGCGGCAACTTCTACGCGATCCTGCCGCTGGAGGAGTTCGGGCTGCCCTTCGACCGCGCCCGCAAGGACGACATCCTCGCGGCCGGCCTGTCGCTGATGGAGGCGATCAACTCCCGGGCGGAGCCGGTCCATCCCGAGGATCCGTCCATCCGCGGCTGTCACCACGTCCACCTGTACGCGCCCGGCGCGACCGCCCGCCACTCCCGGCACGCGATGGCCATCCACCCCGGCTGGTTCGACCGCTCGCCCTGCGGCACGGGGACGAGTGCGCGCATGGCGCAGCTGCATGCGCGGGGCGAACTGCCGTTGCACACCGAGTTCGTGAACGAGTCGTTCATCGGCACCCGGTTCACGGGCCGACTGCTCGGCACGACCGAAGTGGCGGGCCGTCCGGCCGTGTTGCCGAGCTTCACGGGCCGCGCCTGGATCACCGGCACGGCCCAGTACCTGCTCGACCCGACGGACCCGTTCCCGGCCGGGTTCGTGCTGTGACACGGCAGGCGCCGGCACCGTAGATACTGGTGGTACGTGACATGGCACAGGCGCCGATGTCACGGTGACACGGCACCGCCCGCATCCGAGGAGATCCACGATGGCCGCCCTGCCCGCAAGCAGCAGCCAGCCACCCGCCGAGCCGTCGCTGCCCGTGCTCGGCGGGCGACGCAGCAGCTATCGCGAGCGGGTCGCCGACGCCCTGCGGGCCGCGCTGATCGCGGGCGAACTGCGGCCCGGCGAGGTGTACTCGGCGCCCGCCCTGGCCACCCGGTTCGGCGTCTCGGCGACGCCGGTGCGCGAGGCGATGCTGGACCTCGCGAAGGAGGGCCTGGTCGACGCCGTCCGCAACAAGGGGTTCCGGGTCACCGATGTCTCCGACCGGCAGCTGGACGAGTACACGCACGTCCGCGCGCTGATCGAGATCCCCACGGTGGTGGCGTTGGCGACGACCGCCGACCCGGTGTCGCTGGAGGCGCTGCGTCCGGCCGCCCGGGAGATCGTCGCCGCCGCGGTCGCGGGGGACCTCATCGCCTACGTCGAGGCCGACACGCGTTTCCACCTCGGGCTGCTCGCGCTCGCCGGAAACGCGCATCTCGTCGAAGTCGTCCGGGAACTGCGCGGGCGCGCCCGTCTGTACGGGCTGACCGCGCTGTCCGCGTCGGGACGGCTGCTGGCCTCCGCCGAGGAGCACCTGGAGCTGCTGGACGCCCTGTCGGCGCGTGACGAGCGGGCCGTGCGCGAGGTCATGACGCGGCACCTGGGGCATGTGCGGGGATTGTGGGCCTCCGCCCACCCGTAGCACTCGCTCGCAGCACTCACCCGTAGCGGTCGCCCGTAGCGGTCGGCCTCCGGCGATTCACCCGTGGGTCCGTAGCGGTCGGTCTGCAGCGACTCGCCCCGCAGCGGGCGGATCGTCCAGTGAAGTCCCCCATGGGCCCCATACCCGGCTCCTCCTCTCCCGCCACCTCGGTCCGGGGATCGCCCCTGTGATCCTTGTCGCCGGTGTGCGAAGAGTGAGGAGTGCGTCGCACGGGCATTCAATTGCCCGTGCGCGAAAGGAATGACGTCCGACCTGTGGGGGAATCCGTGCGTCTGTGTCTGATCGGTGCGGGTCTGTCGGGGCTGATGACGGCACACACTCTGAAGACGGCCGGTGTCGACTTCGTCTGCCTGGAACAGTCGGACGACGTCGGCGGGATCTGGCGGCGTCCGCAGGCGGGCGAGCGCGGCCCCGGCTATGTGTCGCTGCACCTCAACACCGCCAAGCAGCTGACGGGTTACGCCGCCTACCCGATGCCCGACTCCTATCCGCTGTATCCGAAACACAGTCAGATCGCCGTGTATCTACGCGCGTTCGCCGAGTGGGCGGACGTACTGGACCGGGTCGAGCTGAGGACGACCGTGGAGTCCGTACGGCAGCAGGCCGACGGCGGGTGGACGGTCGTCAGCCGGGATGCCGACGGCACCGTCTCGTCCCGCGATTTCACTCACGTGGTCGTCGCCTCCGGGCACAACTCGGAGCCGTCGATGCCCGCGCTGCCGAGGGGCGCGGAGACGTTCACGGGAACGATTCGTCACTCCATCGACTACCTCGACGGCAGCGAGCACACCGGGCAGCGCGTCATCATCGTGGGACTCGGCCCCTCCGCGGTGGACATCGCCGCGGACGTGTCCCGGTACGCCGAGCAGACGATGATCTCGGTGCGCCGGGGACTGCACATCGTGCCCAAGCAGTTGTTCGGCATGGCCCTCGACCAGATCGCGGACGCCCCCTGGTGGATCAGCATGTCCCTGTCCGAACAGCGCCGTTTCATCGAACAGGCCCTGCTGGTCGCCCGCGGCAAGCTCGGCGACTACGGCCTGCCCGAGCCGGACCACCCGCTCTTCGCCTCGGCCATCACCATCTCCGACGAGATCCTCAGCCGTATCCGCCATGGCGCGGTCACGCCGAAGCCCGCGATCGAGGCCGTCGAGGGCGACCGGGTCTCCTTCACCGACGGCACGTCGGCCAGGGCCGACGCGATCGTCTACTGCACCGGCTACCAGATGACCTTCCCGTTCCTGGAGCCCGGCTGCCCGGTCGGCGCGCAGGGCACGGTCGAGCTGTACAAGCGGGTCGTCGCCCCGGATCGTCCCGGTCTGTTCTTCGCCGGTCTGATCCGGCCGGTCGGTTCGATCACCCGGCTGGTGGAGGCCCAGGCGCGGTGGATCGCGCGGCTGGTCACCGGCGACGAGGTGCTGCCGGAGCCGGAGGTCATGCGCAAGGAGATCGCGACGTATCTGAGCGGTGTCGCGGGTCAGTACGGGCAGCGGGAGGGGGCGTCGATCCAGGTCGACATGGCGCCGTATCTGCAGGAGTTGCGGGAGGAGCACTCGTCCCGTCGCCGGGAGGAGCACTCCTCCCGGTGACCGCCCCCAGATACAGCGCGAAGACGCCCGGGGCAGAGGAATGCCCGCCCCGAAGGGCGGGCATCCGGCCTGCTCGAGTGCGCCTACTTGGTCAGCCAGTTGAGGAACTTGCTCCACACACCGGACTGTTCGGGCTGGCGGGCCGCCACCGGACTCGGGCGCGCCGGCGCCTGCGCGGTGGTCTGCCGGGTCGGCCGGGCCACCGGCTTGATCGGGGTGTACCGCGCGGGGAGCGTGGCGAGACCGCGGCTGAACGCTCCCGGACGCCACGTCAGACTCGCCTCGGGAATGCTGAGTTCGATGTCCGGCAGCCGGTTGAGGAGGTTCTCGATGGCCGACACGGCGATCTGCCGGGCGGGTTCCTTCGAGGGGCAGGCGTGCGGGCCTGCGCTCCAGGCGAGGTGCGCCCGGTTGCTGCCGGACTTGCGGGCCGCCGTCAGCGTGGGTCCGGTGTTGGCGGCGCCGAAGCCGACCAGCATCAGGTCGCCGGCGGTGAGCTTCTGGCCGGCGAACTCCATGTCGGCCACCGGATAGTGGGCGGCGAAGGTGGTCATGGGCGGGTTCTCCCACAACGTGTCGTCCATCGCCTCCTCGATCAGCCCGCCCTCGTGCGCGTACCGGTCGTCGGTGAGCAGCCGGTGCAGGGTGTTGCCGATGAGGTTGACCAGGGGCTCGGCTCCCGCGCCCAGCAGCAGGGCGACCTGGTGCAGCATCTCCTCGTCGGTCAGTTCGGTGTGATGCTGCAGGAGCCAGGAGGTGACGTCCTCGCCGGGCTTGCGCCGCTTGAGGGCGACGAGCTCGCCGACGGCCTGGAAGAGGACTTCGCCCGCCTTCTCGGCGTTGACCCCGTCGAAGATGCCGGAGATGCCGAAGAAGACGCGGTCGCCGATGTCGGCGGTGCAGCCGAACAGCTCGTTGAACACGAACAGCGGCAGCTGCTTCGCGTAGGAGCCGATGAGGTCGGCCGAACCGCGTTCGGCGAACTGGGAGATGAGGAAGTCGGAGATCCGCTCGACGCTCTGGCTCAGCCGCATCGGGTCGATGCGCGACATGCTGTCCGTGATGGACTGACGCAGCCTCAGATGTTCGGCACCGTCGGTGTACATGCAGTTGGGCCGGTAGGCGAGCACGGGCAGGACGGGACTGTCGGGGGCGATCCGGCCCTCGTTGAGGTCGCGCCAGCGGCGTGCGTCCTTGCGGAAGGAGCCGGAGTCCTGCAGGAGTTGGAGGGCGGTGGCGTAGTCGGTGACGAGGGTGGCCTCGACTCCCGGGGTGATCTCCACGGGTGCGGTGGGCCCGTAGTGCCGCAGGTAGGTGTAGTAGGCCTGCGGGTCGGCCGCGTACTCCGGCCCGTACAGCGGGACTCTGCCGCCGGGCTGGTGCGCCGGGCAGCCCGGAGGGGGCACGGGGGCGGTGGGTTGGGCGTCCATGTCTGCTCCTAGTGGGCACGGTCCTGCAGGTGGCGGACGAGAGTGATCAGCGCTTCGGCCGAAGACTTCTCGTCTCGCGCGTCGCAGGTGACGACGGGGGTGTCGTCGAGCAGGTCCAGTGCGTCGCGCAGAGCCGTCTCGTCGCGCGGCGGGGCGCCGTCGAAGTGGTTGACGGCGATGGCGTAGTCGAGTCCGTACTGCTCGATCAGATCGATCACGGCGAAGGAGTCCGCGAGTCGCTCGGGGTCGACGAGCACCAGCGCGCCGAGCGCGCCGCGTGCCATGTCCTCCCACATCTGCACGAAGCGCTGCTGGCCCGGCGTTCCGAACAGGTAGAGCACGACACGGTCGCTGATGGTCAGCCGGCCGAAGTCCATGGCGACCGTGGTGGTGGTCTTGCCCTGGACGCCCTTGAGGTCGTCGACCGACTCAGCGGCCCGTGTCATGGTCTCTTCGGTGGTCAGCGGCTCGATCTCGGAGATCGCCCCGATGAACGTGGTCTTGCCGACCGCGAAGTGGCCCACGACTAGGATCTTCACCGCCGTCTGCGTCGCGCCGCCGCGGACGTAGGCCTGCTCATCCAAACTTGGCCCTGAGACCATTCAGCACCTCCTCCAGGATGTCCCGGTCGGCGAGTGGAGCCCGCTGCACGGGGGGACGCGTGATGAGGTAGCCGCCTTCGGTGAGGGCGGCGAGGAGGATCTTCACCACGCCCAGGGGCAGTTGGGTGTGCCCGGCGATCTCGGCGACCGAGAGGTAGCCGGCGGCGCACAGGTCCAACAGGTTCTGTTCCTCGGGGGACAGGCGGGTGGGCCGTTGCTGGTGGTCGGTGGTCGCCGTGACCAGCGTGATGAGGGAGAGCTGTCCCTCGTCGGGCAGCCCGCGCCCCTTGGTGATGACGTACGGACGCACTAACTCCGGTGTCTGGGGCTCCAGTTCGTCGAAACCGGTCATGACCGTGCGCCGAGGTTCTCGCGCGGCGGCGTGGTGAGCGCCTTGCCGAGCTGCCCGACGAGTTGCTGCATCCGGAAGGTGATGTCCTGCATGTCGACGTCGGGCGAGGCCGAGACGCCGAGGTAGGCGCCCTCGCCGGCGGAGATCAGGAAGACCCAGCCGCCGTCGAACTCGACCAGCGTCTGCCGCCAGCGCATCTGCGGGTCCTCGCAGAAGAACGCGAGGGAGCGGCTGAGCGACTGCACACCGCTCATCGCCGCGGCGACCCGGTCCGCGTCGTCCTTGCCGAAGTCCTGCGTCCGTGCCATCAGCAGGCCGTCGGCGGATATCAGAACGGCATGCAGGGCCCCGGGAATCTCCAAGGCGCTGTCAAGCATCCATGACAGATCGTCGTTCACGAGACCTCATGCCCTTCGCTGCTCGCACCACGTGTGTTGCTCGACTTTTCCGCGGGATTCGCAGGCGTGGCCCGGCCCGACTGGGTGCCCCGTTGGAAGGCACCCATGATCGCCGCCGTCTCGGCGCCCGAGCGGCCGGGAGCGGCGGCGGACGCGCTGCCCGGCACGATGGCCATGGGCCGCTTGCGACGCCGCTTCGGCAGGCCGTCGGCGGTGGTGCTGGCGGGGAGCGCGCCTTCTGCGCCACTGAGGCCGGTGGCGGTGACGGCGGGAGCGACCGGGGCCGGCTCCCTCTGCTCGGGCGCGCTGGTGAGCAGATCGTGCGGCAGCAGGAGAACCGCCCGGACACCTCCGTAGGGGGAGGTGGAGTCCACGGACACCTCGAAGCCGAAGCGCTCGCTGAGCACGCCGATCACCGCGAAGCCGAACTGCGGCGGGTTGCCGAGCGCGGAGACGCCCGAGACCCGGTCGCTGGTCAGGAGTCGGTCGGCGCGGGCGCGCTCTTCGTCGTTCATACCGACGCCGGCGTCGTCGACGACGATGCAAATACCCTTGGGCACGGTACGAATGTTGATTTCGACGACGGTGTCCGGGCTGGAATAGCTGGTGGCGTTGTCGAGCAGTTCGGCGAGGGCCAGTGCGACCGGTTCGACGGAACGGCTCGTGATGCCGAAGTCGACCTGGGAGAGAATCTCCACCCGTCGGTAATGCCGGACCCTGCCCTGTGCGCTGCGCACCACGTCGTACACGGACGCGACATCGCGTGCGCGGCCCAGCCAGCCGTCGCACAGGACGGCGATGGACTGGGCGCGTCGGCCGAACTGCGAGTTCGTGTGGTCGATCTCCAGGAGGTCCTGGAGGATGACCGACTCGCCATATTTGTTCTGCAGCCGGGAGACGATCAACTGCTGTTCCGCGGCAAGGCCCTGAAGGGTCCGCATCGCGGACTTCAGAACCGTTTTCGTGGCGTCTTCGGCTCGTTCCTGAGCTGCCTCGACGGATTGCGCGTACTCGTTCTCCAAGGCGGAGTAGTGGGTCCTGAGCCCCGCGATCTCCTGGCTCAAGGCACGCGCCGCCCTGCGCTGACGAACAATGAGGGCGACTGCGATGAGCAGGGCGACGAGGAGAGCCCAGAGTGCCGGGTTCTGTATGTAATCAGTCATAAGACTCTCTTCAGGCGACTGACGGCCAGTTGCTGAATTCCCGTCAATGCGGGTGGACCGGCGGACCGCCCGCACCGGGGTGACCGCCCGGACTGTCCCCGTAGTCGGAGATGTCGTCTTGCACCCATCCGCCCGCTCTACAAGCGAGCGTGATCGTATCACCACAAGAAGTCGTCACAGACCGTCAATATGCTGACTGGGATGCACATTGACGGACCGTCAGCAAAGACTGTGAGTAACCCGTGAGCGACCCGTGAGGGACCGTCCGGCGACCGGGAAGCGACCCTGAAACAGGGGCGTCGAACGGCGGGACAGGACAACCGATAAACGGGCTTCCGCGACATTCGGCAGCAAGGGAATAGAAAAGGGAACAGAAACAGAGAAACCCGCACCCGGCGAACGCCGAATGCAGGTATCAAATGCGAGCATCGAGTGCTCACCGAGCGGGATCCGCTCGACACGGAGAGTGAAAGTGTCCGAGGGGGGACTTGAACCCCCACGCCCGATAAAGGGCACTAGCACCTCAAGCTAGCGCGTCTGCCATTCCGCCACCCGGACCAGGTGTCTGCCGCCACGCGTGTTCCCCGCGGCGACATGGACAACAATACCAAGCTTTCAGGGTGCGTTTCACCTGCATAACCGCTGGCCCAGCGGCTGCCGGGCCGCCCGGCGCGGGTACCTCACGCCGGGTGACCGGACGATCACTGCAGCCGCCGGGCCGCCGGTCAGGGCATCAGCTGGTACTCGGGGAAGTTCCCCGGCAGCCTCTCCCCCGCCGGTCCCTGGGTCACCGCGCGAATCAGCAGCTCGCCGCCGACGAACGCGCCCCGCCAGGACCCGCCGAAGCCGCCGAACAGCTCGTCGCGGTCGCCGCGGGAGCGGGGCGTGCCGTGGCCGGTCTTGAACGCACGGATCTGCGGGGCCAGCCGGTCGTAGGTGCCGCGGTCGTCCGTGGACAGGGTGGCCACGAGCGCGCCGTTGGACGCGTTCATGGCGGCGAGCAGCTCCGCCTCGGTGTCGACCAGGACGATCGTGTCGACCGGGCCGAACGGCTCCGCGTGGTGCAGCGGCGAGGACGGCGGCGGCCCGAGGAGCGTGACGGGCTGGACGTACGCCGAGGTGTCCTGGCCGGGCAGGAAGCGGGCGTCGGCCGGGTGGCCGCGGTGCAGCGGGACCGCGCCCCGGTCGATGGCCTCCGCAACCTGGTCGTGCAGTTCCTTGGCCTTGGCGGCGTTGATCACCGGCCCGAAGTCCAGCCGCGGGTAGGGGTCGTCGCGCTTCTCCACGGCCAGCGGATGCCCGAGGGTCAGGGTGCGCACCGCGGGCAGGTAGGCGGCGAGGAACTCGTCGAACAGCGCGCGCTGGACGACGAAGCGCGGATAGGCCGTGCAGCGTTGCTTGCCGTAGTCGAAGAGCTTGGGGAGGACCGCGGCGAGCGCGTCCCAGTCGGAGTGGTTCCAGATGCCCCAGGTGTTGAGTCCTTCCTGTTCGAGGATGTGGCGCTTGCCCAGGTCGGCGACGGCCGTGGCCACCGCGGCGCCGGTGTCGCGGCCGCCGACGAAGGAGACACAGCCGATCTCGGGCGCCCGCACCAGCGCCTGCGACAGCTCGCCCCCGCCGCCGCTGACGAGGGTGATCGGGACGCCCTCCCGCGCGGCCAGTGCGCAGGCCAGGGTCAGACAGGCGACGCCGCCGTCGGTCGGGGTCTTGGCGATGACCGCGTTGCCTGCCAGTGCCTGTACCAGCAATGCGTGAACGAGCACGCTCATCGGGTAGTTCCAGCTCGCGATGTTGGAGACCGGCCCGTCCAGCGGGGCCCGTCCGTCGAGCATGGGTTCGATGCCGTCGACGTACCAGCGCACGCCGTCGACGGCGCGGTCGACGTCGGCCTGGGCGAGCCGCCAGGGTTTGCCGATCTCCCAGACGAGGAGCAGGGCGAGCAGTTCCCGGTGCTCGGCGAAGGCGTCGAGGGTCGCCGCGACACGGGCGCGGCGTTCTTCGAGCGGAACGTGCCGCCAGGCGCGGTGCCGGTCCAGGCAGGCGCGGACGGCGTGGTCGGCGGTGGCCCCGTCCAGGCGGGGCGGACCGACGACGCGGCCGCCGTCGACCGGGCTCGTCGCCGGCAGCGTCCGGCCGTCCGCCTGCCAGGAGCCGTTCCAGAGGTTGAGGACGCGGTCGTCCCGGAAGGCCTCCGGGGCGACGGCGAGGCAGCGCCGCCAGGCGTCGGACCAGGACGTGCCGGATTTGAGGGTGAGGGCAGTGGTGGTCTGCATCGTGCTGCTCCGCTCTCGGTGCACAGTCGGGGGCGGGGTGCGTACGTGATGCCGTCGAGTGATGTCACGCTCGGTGTTCGAGTACGGCGAGCGCGAGGCGGGCGGTCTCGGTGGGCGTGGCGCCCACGCGGACGCCCGCCGCCTCCAGCGCCTCCTTCTTCGCCCGTGCGGTCCCCGAGGAACCGGACACGATCGCTCCCGCGTGTCCCATGGTCTTGCCCTCGGGCGCGGTGAAGCCGGCGATGTAGCCGACGACGGGCTTGGTGACGTGCTCGCGGAGGTAGGCGGCGGCTCGTTCCTCCGCGTCGCCGCCGATCTCGCCGATGAGGACGACGAGTTCGGTGTCGGGATCCTCCTCGAAGGCGGCCAGGCAGTCGATGTGGCTGGTGCCGACGACCGGGTCGCCGCCGATGCCGACGCAGGTCGAGAAGCCGATGTCACGCAGCTCGTACATGAGTTGGTAGGTCAGCGTGCCGGACTTGGAGACCAGTCCGATGCGGCCCGGCTTGGTGATGTCGGCCGGGATGATGCCCGCGTTGGACTGGCCGGGGGTGATCAGGCCGGGGCAGTTGGGGCCGATGATCCGCGTCCCGCGTGCGGCGGCGTGGGCGGTGAAGGAGACGGCGTCGTGGACCGGGACGCCCTCGGTGATGACGACGACGAGGCCGATGCCGGCGTCGGCGGCCTCGGTCACCGCCGCCTTGACGAAGGCGGGCGGTACGAAGACGACACTGACGTCGGCGCCGGTCGACTGCATACCGTCGACGACCGACCCGAACACGGGCACGGCCCGCTCGTCGAAGTCGACGGTGCGGCCGGCCTTGCGGGGGTTGACCCCGCCGACGACGTTCGTGCCGGCCGCGAGCATGCGCCGGGTGTGTTTCATGCCTTCGCCGCCGGTCATGCCCTGGACGAGGACCTTGCTCTCCTTGGTGAGGTAGATGGCCATGGCGTCGGTCTCCTCAGGCTGCGGTGGCGAGTCGGGCGGCCCGGCGGGCCGCGCCGTCCATGGTGGTGGCCTGCTCGACCAGGGGGTGCCGGCGGGCGTCGAGGATCGCGCGCCCCCGGGCGGCGTTGTTGCCGTCGAGCCGGACGACGAGCGGCTTGGTCGGCCGTACGGCGTCCAGGGCGCGCACGATGCCCTCGGCGACCGCGTCGCACGCGGTGATGCCGCCGAAGACGTTGACGAAGACCGACTTCACGGCCGGGTCGGAGAGGATGACCGACAGGCCGTCGGCCATGGTCTCGGCGGAGGCCCCGCCGCCGATGTCGAGGAAGTTCGCGGGGCGGGCGCCGCAGCCCGCGACCACGTCCAGGGTCGACATGACGAGGCCGGCGCCGTTGCCGATGATGCCGACCTCGCCGTCGAGTTTCACGTAGGTGAGGCCCTTGGCCGCGGCCGCCGCCTCCAGCGGGTCGCCGTGCGCCGCGCTCTCGGCTCCCCAACGCTCGTGCCGGAAGCGGGCGTTGTCGTCGAGGGCGACTTTGCCGTCGAGGGCGAGGATCCGCCCCTGCGCGGTGCGCACGAGCGGGTTCACCTCGACGAGGAGGGCGTCCTCGCGGACCAGTACCTGCCACAGCCGCATGAGGACGTCGACGGTCTGCGGCGGGAGTCCGGCCGCGTCGGCGATCTCGCCCGCCCGGGCGGAGGTGACGCCCTCGGCCGGGTCGACGCGGATCCGGGCGACGGCCTCCGGACGGCTCGCGGCGACCTCCTCGATGTCCATGCCGCCCTCCGCGGAGGCGATCGCGAGGAAGCCTCCTGCCGCGCGGTCGAGGACGTAGGAGACGTAGAACTCGCTCTCGATGTCGACGGGTTGGGCCAGCATGACGGTGCCGACCCGGTGCCCCTTGATGTCCATGCCGAGGATCTGACGGGCGGTCAGCTCGGCGGCGGCCGGGTCCGCGGCGAGCTTCACCCCTCCCGCCTTGCCGCGGCCACCCGTCTTGACCTGGGCCTTCACCACCACGCGGCCGCCGAGCCGGCGGGCGATCTCGCACGCTTCCTTGGCCGAGTCGGTGACCTCCGCCCTGGGCGTCGCTATGCCGTGTTCCTCGAAGAGTTCCCTTGCCTGGTGCTCGAACAGGTCCATCTCGGCTCCTGACCTAAAAGTGCCGCACGCCCCCTGGACACCACCCATCGGATGCGGGATAACAAGCTTCATACAGTATTCGTCGACTGTATGCAATGTACCGCGAGAGCCTGCCAACCCCCTACGAAGGGACGGGACTTCGCCATGCCCGACGACACCCAGGACATGATTTCCGGTGGTCATCTCGTTGCCAAGGCGCTGAAGGCAGAGGGGGTCGACCGCATCTACACCTTGTGCGGCGGCCACATCATCGACATCTACGACGGCTGCGTGGACGAGGGCATAGAAGTCGTCGACGTACGCCACGAACAGGTCGCCGCCCACGCCGCCGACGGCTACGCACGCATCACCGGCCGGCCCGGCTGCGCGGTCGTCACGGCCGGGCCCGGCACCACCGACGCCGTCACCGGCGTGGCCAACGCCTTCCGCGCGGAGTCCCCGATGCTGCTCATCGGCGGCCAGGGGGCGCTCACCCAGCACAAGATGGGCTCCTTGCAGGACCTCCCGCACGTCGACATGATGACGCCGATCACCAAGTTCGCGGCGGCCGTGCCGGACACGGCACGCGCGGCGGACATGGTGTCGATGGCGTTCCGCGAGTGCTACCACGGCGCGCCCGGGCCCTCCTTCCTGGAGATCCCGCGCGATGTGCTGGACGCCAAGGTGCCGGTGGCCAAGGCGCGCGTGCCCAGGCCCGGCGCCTACCGTGCCTCCACCCGCTCGGCCGGCGACCCGGCGGCGATCGAGAAGCTCGCCGACCTGCTGGTGCACGCCGAGAAGCCCGCGATCCTGCTGGGCAGCCAGGTGTGGACGACCCGGGGCACCGAGGCGGCCATCGACCTCGTCCGGACGCTGAACGTCCCGGCGTACATGAACGGCGCCGGCCGCGGCACCCTGCCCCCCGGCGACCCGCATCACTTCCAGCTGTCGCGCCGCTACGCCTTCTCGAACGCCGACGTGATCGTGATCGTCGGCACGCCGTTCGACTTCCGCATGGGCTACGGCAAGCGGCTGTCGCCGGACGCGACCGTCGTCCAGATCGACCTCGACTACCGCACCGTCGGCAAGAACCGCGACATCGACCTGGGGATCGTCGGCGATGCGGGACTCGTGCTGAAGTCCGTCGCCGAGGCCGCCTCCGGCCGCGTCAACGGCGGGGCGTCCAGGCGCAAGGAGTGGCTCGACGAGCTGCGCGCCGCCGAGCAGAGCGCCCTCGACAAGCGGCTGCCCAGCCTGAGGTCCGACGCCTCGCCGATCCACCCCTACCGCCTGGTCAGCGAGATCAACGACTTCCTCACCGAGGACTCGATCTACATCGGCGACGGCGGCGACATCGTCACCTTCTCCGGGCAGGTCGTGCAGCCCAAGTCGCCGGGCCACTGGATGGACCCGGGCCCGCTGGGCACCCTCGGCGTCGGCGTCCCCTTCGTGCTCGCCGCCAAGCAGGCGCGGCCCGACAAGGAGGTCGTCGCCCTCTTCGGCGACGGCGCGTTCTCCCTGACCGGCTGGGACTTCGAGACCCTCGTGCGTTACGACCTCCCGTTCGTCGGCATCGTCGGCAACAACTCCTCCATGAACCAGATCCGCTACGGCCAGGCCGCCAAGTACGGCCCCGAGCGCGCACGGGTCGGCAACACCCTCGGCGACGTCCACTACGACAAGTTCGCGCAGCTGCTGGGCGGCTACGGCGAGGAGGTGCGCGACCCCTCCGACATCGGCCCCGCCCTGCGGCGCGCCCGCGAGTCGGGCAAGCCGTCGCTGATCAACGTCTGGGTCGACCCGGACGCGTACGCCCCCGGAACGATGAACCAGACGATGTACAAGTGAGGTGCCCCCGATGACCCCCATGACCTCCACGACGGCCGGGACAGCCAGGACGGCGACGGCCGGCAAGGCTCTCGAAGGCATCCGCGTCCTCGACATGACGCACGTCCAGTCGGGCCCGTCCGCGACCCAGTTGCTCGCCTGGCTCGGTGCGGACGTCGTCAAGCTGGAGGCGCCCTCCGGTGACATCACCCGCAAGCAGTTGCGCGACCTCCCGGACGTCGACTCCCTCTACTTCACGATGCTCAACTGCAACAAGCGCAGCATCACCCTCAACACCAAGACCGAACGCGGCAAGGAGATCCTCACCGAGCTGATCCGGCGCTCCGACGTCATGGTCGAGAACTTCGGACCGGGCGCGGTCGACCGGATGGGCTTCACCTGGGGCCGCATCCAGGAGATCAATCCACGGATCGTCTATGCCTCCATCAAGGGGTTCGGGGACGGCCCGTACACCGACTTCAAGGCGTACGAGGTCGTCGCTCAGGCCATGGGCGGGTCGATGTCGACCACCGGTTTCGAGGACGGGCCGCCGCTGGCGACGGGAGCCCAGATCGGGGACTCGGGGACGGGTGTGCACGCCGTGGCGGGGATTCTCGCGGCGCTGTACCAGCGGGAGAACACCGGGCGCGGGCAGCGGGTCAACGTGGCCATGCAGCATGCCGTGCTCAACCTCTGCCGGGTGAAGTTGCGCGACCAGCAGCGCCTGGCCCATGGACCGCTCGCCGAATATCCCAACGACGACTTCGGCGACGAGGTTCCCCGGTCCGGAAACGCGTCCGGCGGCGGCCAGCCCGGCTGGGCGGTCAAGTGCGCGCCGGGCGGCCCCAACGACTATGTGTACGTCATCGTGCAGCCCGTCGGCTGGCGGCCGATCAGCGAGCTCGTCGGCCGGCCCGAGCTGGCCGACGACCCCGAATGGGCGACGCCCGAGGCCCGGCTGCCCAAGCTCACCAAGATGTTCCAGCTGATCGAGGAGTGGTCCTCGACCCTGCCCAAGTGGGAGGTGCTGGAGAAGCTCAACTCCCACAACATCCCGTGCGGGCCGATCCTGTCCACCAGGGAGATCATCGAGGACGAGTCGCTGGCCGCCAACGAGATGGTGGTCCGGGTGCCGCACCCGCAGCGCGGCGAGTTCGTGACCGTGGGCAGCCCCCTGAAGCTCTCCGACTCCCCCGTCGAGGTGACCGGCTCACCGCTGCTCGGCGAGCACAACGAAGAGGTCTACATCGGCGAGCTCGGCCTCGGGGACGAGGAACTGCGCCTGCTCAAGTCGAACGGGGTGATCTGACGTGATGGCCGAGGACCGCGCGCCGCGGGTGCGCGCCCTGCTCGACGCGGTGCGGGCCGAAGGGCGGACCGCGCTGACCGCGCCCGAGGGCAAGGTCATCGCCGACGCGTACGGGATCGCCGTCCCGGGCGAGGAGCTGGCGAGGGACGTCGACGAGGCCGTCGCGTACGCGGCGCGCTTCGGCGGGCCCGTGGTGATGAAGATCGTCTCGCCGGACATCCTGCACAAGACCGACGCCGGCGGAGTGGTCGTCGGGGTACAGGGCGCGTCGGACGTGCGGGCGGCGTTCCACGCAATCGTCGACAACGCGCGCGCGTACGACGCCGCGGCCCGGATCGAGGGCGTGCAGATCCAGGAGTTGCTGCCGCCGGGCCAGGAGGTCATCGTCGGCGCGGTCACCGACCCGACGTTCGGCAAGGTGGTGGCGTTCGGGCTCGGCGGGGTGCTCGTGGAGGTGCTCAAGGACGTCACGTTCCGGCTGGCTCCCGTGGACGCCGACGAGGCGCTGTCGATGCTGGACTCGATCCGCGCGGCGGAGATCCTGCGCGGGGTGCGCGGACAGCGGGCCGTGGACCGGTGGGCGATCGCCGAGCAGATCCGGCGGGTGTCGCAACTGGTCGCGGACTTCCCGGAGATCGCCGAGGTGGACCTCAACCCGGTGATCGCCACGCCCGAGGGCGCGGTCGCCGCCGACATCCGGGTGATCCTGTCCGACGCGCCCGTCAAGGAACGTCGACGCTACACGCGCGTGGAGATCCTCGCCTCGATGCGCCGGCTGATGCAGCCGCGTTCCGTGGCGGTGATCGGCGCCTCCAACGAGCAGGGCAAGATCGGCAACTCGGTGATGCGCAACCTCGTCGACGGCGGCTTCGCCGGCGAGATCCATCCGGTGAACCCCCGGGCCGATGACATCGTGGGCCGCAAGGCGTACAAGAGTGTCACCGACGTTCCCGGAGAGGTGGATGTGGCGGTCTTCGCGATACCCGCCAAGTTCGTGGCCGCGGCCCTGGAGGAGGTGGGACGCAAGAACATCCCGAACGCCGTGCTGATCCCCTCCGGGTTCGCGGAGACCGGGGAACACGCGCTCCAGGACGAGATCGTGGCGATCGCCGAGCGCTACGGCGTCCGGCTGCTCGGGCCGAACATCTACGGCTACTACTCGACCTGGCAGGACCTGTGCGCCACGTTCTGCACGCCGTACGACGTCAAGGGCGGGGTCGCGCTGACCTCGCAGTCCGGTGGCATCGGGATGGCCATCCTGGGCTTCGCCCGCACCACGAAGACGGGCGTGTCGGCGATCGTGGGGCTCGGCAACAAGTCGGACCTGGACGAGGACGACCTGCTGACCTGGTTCGGCGAGGACCCGCACACCGACTGCATCGCGATGCACCTGGAGGACCTCAAGGACGGGCGCGCCTTCGTCGAGGCCGCGCGGGCGACCGTGCCGAAGAAGCCGGTCGTCGTCCTCAAGGCGGGCCGCACGGCGGCGGGCGCCAAGGCGGCCGGTTCGCACACGGGCGCGCTCGCGGGCGACGACGCCGTGTACGACGACATCCTGAAACAGGCCGGCGTCATCAGGGCTCCCGGGCTGAACGACATGCTGGAGTACGCGCGCGCGTTGCCGGTGCTTCCCACCCCCAAGGGGGACAACATCGTCATCGTCACCGGGGCCGGCGGCAGTGGCGTGCTCCTCTCGGACGCGGTGACCGACAACGGGCTGACGCTCATGGAGATCCCGCCGGATCTCGACGCGGCCTTCAGAAAGTTCATCCCGCCCTTCGGCGCGGCGGGCAACCCGGTGGACATCACCGGGGGCGAGCCGCCGTCCACGTACGAGGCGACGATCCGGCTGGGGCTCGAGGACCCGCGCATCCATGCGCTGGTGCTCGGCTACTGGCACACGATCGTCACTCCCCCGATGGTCTTCGCGGAGCTCACCGCGCGCGTGGTGGCCGAATTCCGCGAACGCGGCATAGAGAAGCCCGTCGTGGCATCGCTCGCGGGTGACGTCGAGGTCGAGGAGGCCTGCCAGTACCTGTACGAGCGGGGGGTCGTGGCGTACCCGTACACGACCGAGAAGCCGGTGGCCGTGCTCGGGGCGAAGTATCGCTGGGCGCGGGCGGCAGGACTGTTGGGAGCGCCGTCATGAGGTGAGCGAGGGCGGGGGCGGCCGACGGGTGCGCGTCGGCCGCCCCCGGGACCCGTGCGCGCACGAAAGGCAATGGACAGGGGGCGCTGGCCAGAACTTTCGACGCTAGGGGTGCGACACACATGACAACCACCGACATCTCGACAGCCCTCCCCTACCGGGAGGTGGCGGACCGCAACGGCCGCGTGTACCGGGTCGGGGAGAGTGACCGGGACATCATGGGACGGCCACGATGGACCATGGTGCTCTTCCCGTGGATGGGCATGCTGGGCATCAGTTCTTCGGAGTACGCGTTCACGTCCGCCGAGGACACCCTGCACGAGGCCCATCTGTGGAGCAGTGGGCACATCTTCTGGCTGATGGGCGTCTGGGTGTTCTTCCAGGCCGCCGTCGCCTTCCCCGCCGGGCAGCTGCGGGAGAGCGGCAGGCTCCCCGCGCGGTACGCGATGCTGCTGGGCGCGCTGGGCACGATCCTGGGGTACCTCTCGCTCGCCTTCGCGCCGCATGTGATCGTCGCCTACATCGGCTTCGGCATGTTCAGCGGCATCGGCGCCGGCCTCGTCTACGCGACGTGCGTGAACATGGTCGGCAAGTGGTACCCGGAGCGCAAGGGCGGCAAGACCGGCATGGTCAACGGCGGTTTCGCCTATGGCTCGGTGCCCTTCGTCTTCCTGTTCACCTCGTACATGGACCTGAGCAACTACAAGGGCGTCCTGGTCATGGTGGGCGTCATCTGCTGCTCCGTCGTGGCGTTCGCCGGGTGGTTCTTCAAGGACCCGCCGAAGAACTGGTGGCCGCCGCACGTGGACCCGCTGCGGGCCACCGACGACCCGAAGATCCGCCGGGCGCTGGAGAAGAACCCGCCGGCGGTCAAGCAGTACACCCCCAAGGAGGCCCGTCGCACCCCCGTCCTGTGGATGATGTGGTTCTGCCTGCTGTGCACGGCCGGCATCAACATCTTCGGCATCGCCTTCCAGGTGCCGTTCGGCAAGGACATGGGCTTCGCGGGCGGGATCGTGGCCACGGCGATGTCCCTGAAGGCCATCGTCAACGGCACCGGGCGCGGTGTCATCGGCTGGATTTCGGACCGCTACGGGCGGCGCAACACGCTGATCATCGTGTGCATCGTGCTCGGCAGCGCGCAGTTCGGCGTGCTGATCTCCGGCCAGATGGGCAGCATGCCGTTCTTCCTGTTCTGCTCCATGGTCTCCGGCTTCGGCGGCGGCGCGATCTTCCCGCTGTTCGCGGCCATGACGGCGGACTACTTCGGCGAGAACAACAACGCCACCAACTACGGGATGGTCTACAGCTCCAAGCTGATCTCGGGTCTCGTCGGCTCCGGCGTGGGCTCGATCGTGGTCGGCGTGTGGGACTACGAGGGCGCGTTCGTCATCGCCGGTTCCATCGGTCTCGCCTCCGCCGTCCTGGCCACCTTCCTGAAGGCGCCGGGCCGGCCGAAATCCCGGAGCGTCGCACCCAACCCGCACCCGCTCGGCGAGGAGACGGTGACCTGACGGCGGCGACCCCGAGCAGACCGCCGGACGGCCGGAGGGCCCTCCCCGCGTGGGCACGTTCGCGGGGAGGGCCCTCCGGCGCGTCGTCAGTGGCGCGTCGTCAGCAGCGCTTCTTGCGCAGGGCCGCCAGGTTGTCGTAGCCGATCTTCGCGTACGCCAGGGACTGCCCGGGGTCGGTGGTGCTCGGGGCGTTGTCCTGCTCGACCATCGGGTTGTGGTAGTCCCGCTCGCCGACGCGCGAGAAGAACGTCCGGTAGTCGATGACGCCGGCGCCGAACGGCACCATGTCGTACCCCATGCCGTTCGTCGTGTTGACCGTGCCGTCCTTGGCGTGGAAGAGCGGGTAGCGCTGGTTGTTGCGGGCGACGAGCCCCGCCGGGTCGAAGACCTTCTCCCGGGTGGATCCGTCGTGGGCGGTGTAGGTGTGGAACTTGTACTGGGCCACGTGCGCCCAGAAGACGTCCATCTCCAGCCAGACCGACTTCGGGTCGGTGACCTTCAGGAAGTACTCCAGCTTCCGGATGCCGGAGCTGCGGGTCGGGCGGCCCTGGGCGTCCGGCGGGCCCCCGTCGAGCAGGAAGCCGTAGGCCGCGTCGTGGTTGTGGGTGTACAGCTTGACGCCCTCGCGGCGGGCGATCCGGCCCAGAGCGTTCCACTTGTCGGCGGCCACGTCCCAGTCGGCGCGATACGAGCTGCCGGTGGGGTCGCCGCCGGTGCCCATGTGCGCCATGCCGAGGATGTTGGCGATCTCCAGGTGCTTCTTGAAGGTGTCCAGGTCGGCCGTGGTGAGCGGCCAGGACGGCGGTATGAAGCCGTGGTTGCCCTGGGCGCGCAGCCCGTAGTCGTCGAGCCACCCGCGCAGCAGCTTGGCGCCCGCGACGGATTCCAGGCTCGCGCCGCCCGGGGCGCCTGCGTGCTGGCCGTATCCGGCGAACTCCACCTGCCGGTAGCCGAATCGCGAGAGCTGTTTGAAGACCTCGCGGAAGCCGGACGGCAGGTCGGTGGCGAGCGGGTCGCGGCCCGTCGCGTCGCGGACGGTGTAGAGGATGATGCCGCGCCGGTGCGCGGGGACGAGTGCCTCGCCGCCGTGGTCGTGGCCTCTGCCCCGGTCCTGTGCCACGGCGGGTGCGGCGCCCAGGACGGGGGCGGCGATCACCGCGGTCGCGGCGGCGGTGCAGGTGCTGAGGAAACGGCGGCGGTTGACGCCGAGAGCGCGACGCAGGGCGTCGCCGGTTCCGGATTCGTCGTTGAACGCGGTCACGGTTTCTCTCTTTCGGGTCGGTGTTCAGCGGTGGCGGATGCCTTGCGGCGGACGCGTTGTCAGTGGCGCGTGTTTCACTTTCCGTAGTCGCTCGTCACGGCTCGTCAGGTCTCGTCAGCCGAGGCCGGCCAGGTCGAGCAGCAGGGATTTCACTTCGGTGGCCGCGACGCGGCCGGTTACTGCATGGGGGGTGGAGCAGATGAGGAGCGGACCGTCGTCGTCGCTCGTGGGGAGGCGGCCGTGGCTGCCGCGAACGGGTGCGGGATCGAGAGGCACGACCGCCATGCGGTAGCGCATGCCGAGCTTCTTGCGGGCCAGCGCCGTGGCCGCCTTGACCTTCACGTAGGGGTCACGGGGGTCCATGAACAGCTCGGCCGGGTCGTAGCCGGGTTTGCGGTGGATCTCGACGAGGCGCGCGAAGTCGGGCGCGCGGGCGTCGTCGAGCCAGTAGTAGTACGTGAACCAGGCGTCCGGCTCCGCCACGGCGACGAGTTCGCCCGAGCGCGGATGGTCGAGGTGGTGGGCCTTCTTGCCCTCGTCGTCGAGGAGTCGCTCGATGCCGGGCAGCTCGGCGAGCGCGGTGCGGACGGCGTCCAGGTCCTCGGGGCGGCGCACGTAGACGTGGGCGATCTGATGGTCGGCGACGGCGAACGCGCGGGACGCCATCGGGTCCAGGTACTCCATGCCGTCCTGGGTGTGCACCTCCAGCAGTCCGGCGCGGCGCAGGGCGCGGTTGACGTCCACGGGCCGGCTCACCCGGGTGATGCCGTACTCGGAGAGCGCGACGACGGTACGGCCCTCGGCGCGCGCGTCGGCCAGGAGCGGGGCCAGGGCCCGGTCCAGGTCGCCGACGGCCTTCAGGGAGCGGGGGTCGTCGGGGCCGTGGCGCTGCAGGTCGTAGTCGAGGTGAGGGAGGTAGCAGAGCGTCAGATCGGGGTGGCGGGTGCGGATGATGTGGCGGGTGGCGGCGATGATCCAGCGGCTGGACGTCAGGTCCGCGCCGGGGCCCCAGAAGCGGAAGAGGGGGAAGGTGCCGAACTCGGCGGTGAGTTCGTCGTGCAGAGCCGCGGGCCGCGTGTAGCAGTCGGGTTCCTTGCGGCCGTCGGAATAGTAGATCGGACGGGGGGTGACGGTGATGTCGGTGTCGGCGCCCATGGCGTACCACCAGCAGATGTTGGCGACCGTGTAGCCGGGGTGGGCGCGGCGGGCGGCGTCCCAGAGCTTGTCCCCGGCGACGAGCCCGTTGTGCTGGCGCCACAGCAGGACGTCGCCGAGTCCGCGGAAGTACCAGCCGTTGCCGACGATGCCGTGCTCGGCGGGGTGGGCGCCGGTGAGGAAGGTGGACTGGGCGGCGCAGGTGACGGCGGGCAGGACGGTCCCGAGCGACGCCTGGGAGCCGGATCGGGAGAGCGAGCGGAGGTGGGGCATGTGGTCGAGGAGACGGGGGGTGAGGCCTACGACGTCCAGGACGAGGAGGGGGGTGGGGGCCGCCGCTGTGCCGGGGGCCGGGGCCGTCATGGCAGCTCCTTGAGGCCGAGGTCCGTGAGGAGGTCGCGGGCGAAGGCGAGTTCGGCGGCGATGCCGTCGGCGAGCTGGGAGCGGGCGCGCGGCCGCAGCTCGGGCGGGAGGGCCTGCCAGGTGTAGGTCTCGACCTCGAGGTGCCGGGTGAGCGGGTGCGGGCCGCCGACGAGGCGGGCCAGCGCGGCCCTGAGCACCGGGAGGGTCGCGGTGAGGGGCGCGACGGGGGCCGCGTGCAGGGGGATGTGGAAGTGGGCGCGCCAGGGCGTCCCGTCGGGCAGGGCGCCGCCGGCGAGGGCTTCGCCGAGGTCGTCGGTGCCGTGCAGGCGGGTGGTGGTGGCGGTGGGGGTTGCGGTGGCCGTTCCGGCGGTGGGGGCCGGGGCGGTGGCGGTGGCCGATCCGGCGGCCGTGGCCGGGGCGGGGGCGGTGGCCGTTCCGGCGGCGGGGGCCGGGGCTGTGGCCGTTCCGGCGACGGTGGCTGGGGCGGGGGCGGTCAGCGTGCGGGTCTGGTGCAGGAAGCGGGGTTCGTCGAACTTGGCGAGCGCTTCGCGGACGGCTGGGAGACGGGGGTGTTCGGCGTGCAGGGCGGCCGACAGCTGGGATTTGACGATGGGGACGCGGGCCTCGGTCAGCGCGTCCAGGGCGGTGTCCGGGTCTTCGAAGGAGGTGGCGAGATGGCAGGTGTCGACGCAGACGCCGATGCGGTCGTGCGCGATCGCGGTGAGCGGGGCGAGGGCGTCGGCGGTGGTCTCGACGATGCAGCCGGGTTCCGGTTCGAGTCCGACGCGGACGGAGCGGCCGGTCAGGTCCGCCAGCGCGTCGAGGCGTTCGGCGAGGGTGAGCAGGGCGGTGTGGGCCGTCTCGGCGCGGTCGGCGTCCCAGGCGGTGCGCCAACCCAGCGGAAGGGTGGAGACGGTGCCTTCGGTGACGTCGTCGGGGAGGAGTCCGGCGAGCACCCGGGCCAGGGCCGTGGTGTGGTCGAGCCGTTCGGGGTCGGCCCAATCCGGCTTGTACACCCGGTACTTGACCTCCTCGGCGCCGAAGCCCTCATAAGGGAAGCCGTTGAGGGTGACGACCTCCAGGCCGCGCCGGTCGAGTTCGGTGCGCAGCCCGCGCAGCGCCGCCGGGTCGGCGTCGAGCGCACGCGCGGCGTCCCTGGCCAGCCACAGGCCGATGCCGAGCCGGTCGCGGCCGAGCCGGCGGCGGACGGGTTCGCAGTGGTCGCGAAGTTGCGCGAGGACGCCGTCGACGGTCTCGGCGGGGTGGACGTTGGTGCAGTAGGCGAGGTGGACGGTCGTGCCGTCGGGATGGCGGAAGCGCATCGCTCACTCCCCGCCGCGCAGGATGGAGTTGCCCTCGTGAGTGGCGTCGACGGTGGCCACGTCGAGACGAAGTCGGCCGCTGAGGCCGTAGAAGGCGACGGGGTTGCGCCACAGGACGAGATCGACGTCGTCCTCGGAGAAGCCCTCCGCGAGCATGAGGTCGGCGACCCTGCGCGTCTTGAGGGGGTCGCTCCGGCCCCAGTCCGCGGCCGAGTTCACCAGCGCCTTCTCCGGGCCGTGCACGCGCAGGATCTCGATCATGCGGTGCTCGTCCATCTTGGTGTCGGGATAGATGGAGAAGCCCAGCCAGCAGCCGGCGTCCTTGGCCTCCTTCACGGTGGTCTCGTTGAGGTGGTCGAGCAGGACCCGGTCGGGGGACAGGGCGGACTCCCGCACGACGTCGAGGGTGCGGCGCAGGCCGGCGAGCTTGTCGCGGTGCGGGGTGTGCACGAGCGCGGGCAGGGCGTGCTCGGCGGCCAGCTGGAGCTGGGCGGCGAGGGCGGTGTCCTCGGCGGGGGTCATCGAGTCGTAGCCGATCTCGCCCACGGCCACGACGTGGTCCTTGACCAGATAGCGGGGCAGCTCCTGGAGGACGGGCGCACAGCGCGGGTCGTTCGCCTCCTTCGGGTTGAGGGCGAGCGTGCAGTGATGGGCGATGCCGTACTGGGCGGCCCGGAAGGGCTCCCACCCGAGGAGGGAGTCGAAGTAGTCGAAGAACGACGCCGGGGACGTGCGGGGCTGGCCCAGCCAGAACGCCGGCTCGACGACGGCGCGGACGCCGGCGGCGTGCATCGCCTGGTAGTCGTCGGTGGTGCGCGAGGTCATGTGGATGTGGGGGTCGAAGATGCGCATCAGGACTCCTTGCCGTGGGGGTGGGCCGGGCGGTGGAGACTTCCCGTGCCGTGGGGGTCCGTGCGGTGGAGATCAGGGCTGTTGGGGCTTTCTGCCTCGTCCGGGCCTGTCGTGCGGGAGGGCGTGGCGGGCGTGATCGGTGTGGTGGGCGGGGTCGGCGTGTCCGGGTCGGTCAGCGTCAGGACGCGTTGCAGGTCCGCGGGTACGGGGCGGCCGGCGGCGGTGCGTTCGGCGGCGTAGTCGCCGAGCATGCGGGCGAGTTCGCCGTCGGCGCGGGCGCGCTGTTCGAGGCCCGCCACCTCGTCGACGGGCACTCCCGCGAACAGGCACTTCAGCACGGCGTGCCGCCAGGCGTGGGCGTCGAGGTGGCGGGCCGCGTAGGGGCCGACCGCGGCGGCGATGAGCCGGGTGTCGTGGGTGCGCAGGGCGTCCTCGACGAGCGGGCGGGCCTCGGCGCCGGGCACCAGGTGGGGCAGCGCGTGCAGGACCGCGCGACGCTCGTCGGCGGTGCCCTGGTAGTAGACGCGGGCCAGGGCGGCCGGGTCGGCGCGGGCGGCGTGGAGGATGAGCACGCGGGCGGCGTCGGCGTGCCGGCTGCCGCAGCGGCGTCCGGCCTCGGCGAGCCTCAACTCCCATACGGAGATGGGTCCGTGGGTGCCGGGGTGGGCGGCCGCCTCGGCGAGCGCCTGGCCGAACCAGGCGGAGGCGGCGGCATCGAGCCGGGTGTCGAGCTGGCCGCGCAGGGCGTCGAGGGAGGTGCGGGCGGGGGTGGGGCCCGTCTGTTCCGCTTCCGGGGTCGCCGGGGTGGGGTGGGGCTGCGTCATGGGGTGCTGGTGCTCCCTTCCGGGGTGGCGGAGGGCTCGCCGGGTGGTGCAGCAGGCGGGTTCGCGGCCGGGTGCGGGCGGCCTGGAGGCGGGGTGACGGACGTGCGGGCGACGGATGGGAGGTGCGTGGGCGGGCGGACGGTGGACGGGCGGGCGGTGGGCGGGCGGGCGGTGGGCGGGCGGGCGGTGGTCTCGGTGGCTGTCTCCGCCGCGCTGCGGAGGAACGGGAGGGAGAGTTCGGCGTAGTGCGGGCCGGCGTGGGAGTGGCGGGGCAGTTCGACCACCGTCAGCCCGCGGTAGCCGGTGGCGGCCAGGGCCGCGAGGACGGCCGGGAAGTCGATCTCGCCCTCGCCGAGCGGGAGGTGTTCGTGGACCCCGCGGCGCATGTCCTCGATCTGGACGTGCCGCAGCCAGGGGCCGGCGGCGCGGACGCAGTCGGCGGGCGGGAGTGGTTCGAGGCACTGGCAGTGGCCGATGTCGAGGGTGAGGCCGAGGGACGCCGGGTCGTCGAGGCTGCGGCGCAGCCGGTGGAAGTCGGCGAGCGTCGCGAGGAGGTGGCCGGGTTCGGGTTCGATCGCGAGGGGGATGCCTGCGGTCGCGGCGGCGTCCAGGACGGGGGTGAGGGTGTCGGCGAGGCGCTGCCATGCCGTGTCCGGGTCGGTGCCCGGCTGCATCGTCCCGCTGAAGCAGTGGACGGCGTGCGCGCCGAGGTCGCCGGCGATCCGGACGGCGCGCAGCAGCAGGTCGACGCGGCGGGCGCGGTCGTCCGGCACCGGGTCCAGCAGGGACGGACCGTGCTTGCGGCGCGGGTCGAGGACGTAGCGGGCGCCGGTCTCCACGGTGACGCCGAGCCCGAGCGCGTCCAGTCGCCGCGCGAGGTGTCGGGTGCGGGCGGCGAGGTCGGGGGCGAGCGGGTCGAGGTGCATGTGGTCGAGCGTCAGTCCGACGCCGTCGTAGCCGAGGTCGGCGAGGAGGCCGAGGGCGTCGTCGATGCGGAGATCGGCGAGGCCGTTGGTGCCGTAGCCGAAGCGGAGCGGGGGCCGGGCGCTCTCCGCCTCCGCGTATCCGACGGCTCCCCGCGCCGCCCTCCGATTCGTGCTCACCCCGTCTCCCCGCCGGACCTCGTCCCGGCCCCGCGTTGCGCATCGGGGGTCTCCCGTGCGCCGCGGCCGCCGCTCCCCCCGCCCTCGCCGAAGCCGCCTTCGCCGGATGCGGCGGATGCGGCGGATGCGGCAGATTCGGCGGCTGCTCCGGATGCGTCGCGTTCACCGGAGTCGTCGGGCTCGTCGGACTCGCTGGGCCCGGTGGGTCCGCCCCTCAACCGCTGGGCGAACCGGGCCAGTTCCGTGTACTGCTCGGCAAGGGCCGACGGTGCGTCGCCCACCGGGTCCTTGAAGAAGTAGGCGAGTTCGGTGAGCGGTCCGGACAGCGCCGCCTCGTGGGCCCGGGCCGCGAGGCGGGCCAGATCGAGGACGAGGGGCGCGGCGAGCGCGGAGTCGCAGCCCTGCCAGATGGTCTGGAGGACCATGCGGGCGCCGAGGAAACCGTCGAAGGCGACGTGGTCCCAGGCCGTCTTCCACTCCCCCAGGACGGGGACGTCGTCGATGTGGACCCGGCCCTCGGGAACGGCGCCCAGCGTGTCGGCGAGGACGCGTTCCTTGCCCGCGTTCTTCGCCTCGGCCGCGGCCGGGTCGGCCAGGGCGGCTCCGTCGCCGCCGCCCAGCAGGTTGACGCCGGACCAGGCCCGGACGGCGAGCGCCCGCCCGGCGAACATCGGACCGAGGACGGAGCGCAGGAGCGTCTGGCCGGTCTTGCCGTCGCGGCCCGCGTACGGGAGCCCGCTCGACTCGGCCAGGGAGGCGAGCGCCGGGTGGTGCAGCCCCGTGGACGGGGTGAAGTTCACGTACGGGCAGCCCGCGCGCAGGGCGGCCGCCGCGTACAGCGAGCTCGGCGGGAGCGCGAGGCCGGTCGCCGCGGGTTCCGTGGAGGCCACGTTCACGACCACCGCACGGGCCAGCCCGGACCGTCGCACGAAATCCCGGATGTCGGCGGCGAAGGCTGCGATCAGCTGTTCCTCGGTCCGGGTGTCCCCCGGGACGGGGCCACCCGGTCTGATCTCCCGGTCGGCGGCGACGAGTTCCGCGTCGACCGCCGCCGGGAGGCCGAACGGGAGGACTCCGCCGGCCGCGAGCTGCTCGGCGCGTTTGGGCAGGGGGCAGTCGGTCGTGTCGTGGCCGCCGAATACCAGACGGGACAGGGCCGGCAGGCCGCTGTCGGCGAAGGCGGGCGTCTCGGTGACCAGGCCCGTCGGCGGATGCAGACCGGCCGTGACGGCGGCGTGCCCCGCGACCACGGTCGTGGCCACGGAACCGCGGGCCCCGATCAGCCAGACGCCGACGCGCGCGGTACGGGAACGGGAGAGGGACGCGGACATGAGCAGCCTCCTTGTCGTGCGCGAACCCCGGAGAACGAGGAGGAAGGGCGGGCAGGCGAGCCGGAGGTCCGCAGTTGGGGAGGGGCACGGTGGAGACGGCGGGCGGGGGTCCGGCGTCCCCCGCCCGCCGCCGTTCAGTCGCCCTGTACGGGCCGTTCCCCGCCGGACGGTTCTCCGCCGGGCAGTTCCCTGCTGGGCAGTTCCTTGATCCGGACGTCGCGGAAGGACACCTGGTCGTCGGCTCCGTGGTTCTGCAGGCCGAGGTGTCCGTCGCGCAGGCTGCGGGCCGGATCGGTGTTGGTGAAATCGTTGATCTTCACGCCGTTGAGCCAGACGCGCAGGCGTTCGCCCTCCACGCGGATCTCGTACGTGTTCCACTCCCCCGGCGCGTTCAGCGCACGGTCCCGCTTCCCGAGGTCGGCGGACTGGAAGCCGTAGACGGACCCGGTGGTTTTCTCGGGGACGTCGGTGGCGTCGATCTGGATCTCGTATCCGCTGTTCACGGCGGACCACGGGTCGTCCGACAGCGGAAAGCCCACGAACACACCGGAGTTGTCCTCTCCGGAACCGGAACCGGAACCGGAACCGGAACTGGCACCGGAGCCGCCCGGATCGCCGGCCGTGGTCCTCCAGTCGAGCTTCAGGGAGTACGACCCGAAGCTCCGATCCGCGTACCAGAGCAGGCCCATGCCGCCCGTCGACGTCAACGTCCCGTCGTCGGAGAGGGTGAAGGAACCCGGTCCGGCCTGTCGCCAGCCTTCCAGGGACGCACCGTCGAACAGTGGACGGTATCCGTTCTCCGGTCGACAGTCCGCCTGCATCCCGTCGACTGCATACAGGATCCCGCCCAGCAGGTGTCCACGGAATACAGGATCCGCGTAGGACTCCTTCGTGTGGCCGCCCCCGGTGTAGAAGGCGCGGCCGCCCCGGTAGTTCTGGCACCAGGCGATCGGATGGTCGCCGTCCATGGTGCCGCCCGTGTAGGACGACTCGTCGAGCGAGGCCAGGACGTGCACCCGCTCGCGCGGATTGGAGCGGTAGTTGTACCACTCGTCGGTACGGTTCCAGGTGCGATCGAGTCCGGAGGTCGCCGGGTGGGCCCGGTCCTCCACATCGATCGTCGCGGACTGGATCGCCGGGTGCGACTCGAACCAGGCGCCCACGAGGCCGCCGTAGAACGCCCAGTCGTACTCGGTGTCGGCCGCCGCGTGGACTCCGACGTAGCCGCCGCCCTGTCGGATGTAGCCCTCGAAGGCGGCCTGTTGGGCGACGTTCAGGACGTCCCCGGTCGTCGACAGAAACACGACGGCGTCGTAGCGCCGCAGGTTCGCCGGCGTGAACGCGCCGGCGTCCTCCGTCGCGTCGACCCGGAAACCGTTTGTCGCGCCCAGTTCCCGCACCGCCGTGACGCCGTCCGGGATCGAGTCGTGCCGGAAACCGGCTGTCTTCGAGAAGACCAGCACGCGCTTCCCGCCGTCACCCTTCCCGTCGGGTCCGGAGTGCGAGGCGGCCGGGCCCGAGACGCTGCCGAGGAGCAGCGTCGCGCCCACCGCCACGGTCGCTAGTCTGCGGGTTGCGGGCATCATGCGCCCTCCTCTCAGCCGGTCGTGAAGGTGAAGTCGTCCACGTCGAAGAGAGCTCCGGAGCCGCCCTTGAAGACGAGGTAGAGCGTGGTGGTGCCACGCGGCGTGCGGGACAGGTCGGCGCTGACGTCCTGGAAGGTCTCCCAGCCGCCGGTCACCGGGACGGTGGCCTTGCCGAGCAGGGTGCCGGTCGGCGAGCCGGCGCGGATCTCCAGCCGTCCGCCCGAGCCGCCCGAGGAGACCCGTGCCGTGATCTTCTTGGCGTTGCTGACGACGTACGGCGTGAAGGAGATCCAGTCGCCGTTGTCGATGTCGCCGACCGTCCTGCCGCCGTGGGCGACGTCCTTGGCGATGACCGTGACACCGGAGGAGTCGCCGAAGTGCTCGGCCTGACGGTGGCGCGGCTGCAGGACGCTCTGGTCGTGCGAGGTGAGCGCGGCCTGGCCGCCGCCTCCGCCGTCGGTGTACTGCGCGTCGAGGACCCCGAAGATGTTGGCGTCCTCGTCGTGCCCGCCGTCGGCACTGGTCTGGAGGGTTCCGGTGCAGCCTGTCGCCGACGTCACCGGGTGGCCGTGGCTGTCGTGCCCGAGGACGAAGGTGACCTCGACCTTGGCGCAGTCGATCGCCCTGCCGTCCTCAGGGTCGGTGACCTTCACCTTGAACGGGATGGCGTCGCCGAAGCTGAACAGCTGCCCGTCCTTCGGGGTCTCCAGGACCACCTTGGGCGCCGTGTTTCCCACGACGATCTGCACACTCGCGCCGCCGGTGCGGCCGGAGGCGTCCTGGGCGGTCAGGGTCGCGGTGTACGTGCCGTTCTTCTTGTACTTGTGGGTGGGGTTCGCCGCCGTCGAGGTGCCGCCGTCGCCGAAGTCCCAGCTGTAGGTGAGCGCGTCGCCGTCCTGGTCGGTGGTGCCGGCGGAGGAGAAACGCACCTTCAGAGCGGCCTGCCCCGAAGTGCGGTCGGCCGCGACCTGGGCGACCGGGGAGTGGCCGTCGGTGGCGTTCTCGATGCGGTACAGACCCGAGTGCTCGTCGCCGCCGAACCAGGCGGTGCCGTAGTCGAGGACGTACAGCGCGCCGTCGGGCCCGAACGCCATGTCCATCACCTGGGTGCCGGTCCACGGGATGGAATTGATCGACTGCACGCCGCCGTTCGCGTCGCTGGCGATGCGCTTGATCCAGCGGCGGCCGAACTCCCCGGCGAAGAAGTCACCGTCGTAGGCCTCCGGGAACTTCACGGGCGAGTCGAGCGAGGCGTCGTAGTGGTAGACGGGGCCGCCCATCGGGGACTCCGAACCGTCGCCCAACTCGGGCACCGACGGGCCGTCGTAGGGGATCCAGGCGGGCTGGGCCGGGGGCAGGTCGGTGAGGCCGGTGTTGTGCGGCGAGGTGTTCTTCGGGGCGGCGCAGTCGAAGGGCGCGCCGGAGACACCGGTCGCGAAATCGTATGCGATATACGGGTCATTGTCGCCCGTGCAGAACGGCCATCCGAAGTTGCCGGGGCCGGTGACGCGGGCGAACTCGACCTGGCCGGCCGGTCCACGGGCCGGATCGGCGGCGCCGGCGTCGGGACCGTAGTCGCCGACGTAGAGGATGCCGGTGGCCTTGTCGACGCTGAAGCGGAACGGGTTGCGGAACCCCATCGCGTAGATCTCGGCCCGCGTCTTGTCGGTGCCGGGCGCAAAGAGGTTGCCGTCGGGGATGGCGTAGGAGCCGTCGGCGTTCACCTTGATGCGCAGGATCTTGCCGCGCAGGTCGTTGGTGTTTCCGGAGGAACGGCGGGCGTCGAAAGCGGGGTTGCGGCCTTCGCGATCGTCGATGGGCGTGAAGCCGTCCGACTGGAAGGGGTTGGTGTCGTCCCCGGTGGACAGGTACAGGTTCCCCGCCGCGTCGAAGTCGATGTCACCACCGACATGGCAGCACAGGCCGCGCGACGCGGGCACGTCGAGGATCTTCGTCTCGCTCGCGGCGTCGAGGGTGCCGTCCGTCTTCAGCACGAAGCGGGAGAGGCGGTTGACGCCGTCGAAGGCGGCGAAGTCGGCGGCCGTTCCGGTCTCGGGAGCGTCGCCCGCCGGGGTGTCCAACGGCGGTGCGTAGTAGAGGTAGATGAAGCGATTGGCCGTGAACTCCGGGTCCACGCCGATGCCTTGGAGACCTTCCTCGTCGTGCGAGTAGACGTCGAGCTTGCCGGCCAGTCGGGTGTTGCCGGCCGCGTCGGTGATACGGAGTTCGCCGTCGCGTGAGGTGTGCAGGACCGAGCGGTCGGGCAGCACCGCGAGCGACATCGGCTCGCCGACCTCGGCCTCCCCCTTGGCCAGGGTGACCTGCTGGAAGTCCTCGGCGGCCGCGACCACCGGGTCGGCGACGGCTGCGCCGGCCTGGGGTGTGGTGAGGGTGAGGGAGGCGCCGGCCAGCAGCGCGCCGCTCAGGAGGGCGATCGCTCTGCGCAGCGTGGGGCGTCGTCTGGGGGTCTCGGCTCTGCGGGTGCCGGTGGTGGGGTCGTTCCCGTGCACGGATGCCTCCAGGAAGGGGCTGGTTGTACGGGCGGGTGCGTACGCCGGGATGCGCCGTCATCCCGGAGACTGGTGGAGCGTCAGGGGACGCGCTCAGATCTGACGTACAGTCAGAGAGCGGCGATGCGAGCTCAGTTACCGAAGGCCGCGTCGAAGGCGGCGGACGGCGGTTCGAAGTCGTAGGCCTTGAGGCGGGTCAGGGCCTCCGGGGCGCCCTGCAGTCGGTCCATGCCGGCGTCCTCCCACTCCACGGAGATCGGCCCCTGGTAGTCGATGGAGCGCAGCATACGGAACACGTCCTCCCAGGGGACGTCGCCGTGACCGGCGGAGACGAAGTCCCAGCCGCGGCGCGGGTCGCCCCAGGGCAGATGGGAGCCGAGGCGGCCGTTGCGGCCGTCGAGGCGCTTGCGGGCCTCCTTGCAGTCCACGTGGTAGATGCGGTCGCGGAAGTCCCACAGGAAGCCGACCGGGTCGAGGTCCTGCCACACGAAGTGACTGGGGTCGAAATTGAGGCCGAAAGCCGGTCGACGGTCGACTGCATCCAGCGTGCGTACAGTCGTCCAGTAATCGTATGCAATCTCGCTGGGGTGGACCTCGTGCGCGAACCGCACGCCCTGCGCGTCGAAGACGTCGAGGATCGGGTTCCAGCGCTCGGCGAAGTCCTCGTAGCCGCGCGCGATCATCGACTCGGGGGCGGGCGGGAACATGGCGACCAGGTGCCAGATGGCGGAGCCGGTGAAGCCGATCACCGTGTCGACCCCGAAGGCCGCCGCGGCCCTCGCGGTGTCGGCGATCTCGGCGGCGGCCCGCTGTCGCACGCCCTCCGGCTCACCGTCGCCCCAGATGCGGGCGGGCAGGATGGTCTGGTGGCGTTCGTCGATGATGGCGTCGCATACCGCCTGCCCCACCAGATGGTTGGAGATGGCCCAGCACTTGAGGCCGTACTTGTCGAGGAGTCGGTGGCGGGACTTCACGTAGTCCGGGTCCGCGAGTGCCTTGTCCACCTCGAAGTGGTCGCCCCAGCAGGCGAGTTCGAGGCCGTCGTAGCCGAAGTCGCGGGCGAGCCGACAGACCTCTTCCAGAGGCAGGTCGGCCCACTGGCCGGTGAAGAGTGTGAATGTGCGCGGCATGCTCCAGGCCCTCCTCGGTCCTCAGTCCGCTATCGGGGTGTAGACGGAGTTCTTCTCGGCGCTCTCCTCGACCGCCGCCAGGACGCGCTGGACCTGCAGCCCGTCGGCGAAGGACGGCTCGGGCCGGCGACCCTCGGCGACTGCGTGGACCAGATCGCGGGCCTGGTGGACGAACGTGTGCTCGTAGCCGAGGCCGTGGCCCGGCGGCCACCAGCCGTCCAGGTAGGGGTGGTCGGGTTCGGTGACGAGGATGCGGCGAAAGCCCGCGTGCGTGCCGGGTTCGGTGGCGTCGTGGAACCACAGTTCGTTGAGGCGCTCCAGGTCGAACGCCAACGAGCCGCGCTCACCGTTGAGTTCGAGTCGTAGCGCGTTCTTGCGACCCGTGGCGAACCGGGTCGCCTCGAAGGAGGCCAGCGCCCCGGAGGCGAAACGGCCGGTGAAGAGGGCGGCGTCGTCGACGGTGACTGTGCCGACGCCGTCGGCGGACGTCGCGCTCAGCCCGCTCGTCGGCCCGCCGGGCAGCGGCCGCTGCCGTACGAAGGTCTCGGTGAGCGCGGAGACTCCGGCGAGCCGCTCCCCCGCCAGGTGCTGAGCGAGGTCGACGATGTGCGCGCCGAGGTCGCCGAGGGCTCCGGAGCCGGCCAGTTCCCTGCGCAGTCGCCAGGTCAGCGGGAACTCCGGGTCCACGAGCCAGTCCTGAAGGTACGTCACCCGCACATGGCGCAGCGTTCCCAACCGTCCCTCGACGACCATCCGCCGGGCCAGGGCGGTGGCCGGGACGCGACGGTAGTTGAAGCCGACCATCGCCAACTGACCGTACCCGTAAGCAGTTTCGGCGGCTCGCGCCATCGTCTCGGCTTCGTCGACGGTGTTCGCGAGGGGCTTCTCGCACAGCACGTGCTTGCCGGCGGCCAGCGCGGCGACGGCGATCTCGGCGTGCGAGTCGCCAGGGGTGCAGATGTCGACGAGGTCGACGTCGTCCCGGGCGATCAGGGCACGCCAGTCGGTCTCGGTCGCCGCCCAGCCGTGCCGGTCGGCCGCCGCGCGCACGGCGGAGGGGTCGCGGCCGCAGATCACGGCGAGGACCGGGCGGAGAGGCAGATCGAAGACGCGGCCCGCGGTGCGCCAGCCCTGGGAGTGGGCGGCGCCCATGAACGCGTAACCGACCATCCCCACGCGGAGCGGCGGCTTGCCGGCCTCCGGTCCCGCTGACTGCTGCGGCTGTTCCATACGGTTGTCCTCCTCGTCGTCGTGGCACGGTGGGGGGTGGGACGCCGTCGGGCCCAGGGGCGGACCGTCCGCCGCCGGACCCCTGGCAGGAGCCGGTGTCACCGCCCGGGAGGCGCTCGGGCGGCTCGGGCGGGGCCCGACCGGAACGGGCCGCGATCGCTCGAGCCCTCGACCGCCTCGGTCGATGACCGCCGCAGCCGATGAGCACGTCGGCCGATGGACGCGATGGCCGATGGACACGCCAGCCCGTTCGCGCATGTCGGTCCGTCGAGCACGTCAGCCCGTCGGGCGCGTCGGTCCGCCGAGCACTTCGGTCCGTCGGGCGCGTCGGTCCGCCGAGCACTTCGGTCGGCCCGGCAGCGCACGAATGCCGACAGCCCCTGGCTCCTACCGCAAGTGCCCGCCGCCTCCGATACCGCGGCGGCCTGGAACGCGTCCGCCTGGTGCCGATGGCTCCCGCGCCGGAAGCCGCGGTCCCGCCCCCGTCGGACCGGGCGTGTCCTACTTGAAGCCGGTGGACATGTACTGGTCGACGTTGGTCTTGTCGACGACCGCCGAGTACAGGGTGATCGAGGCGGGGATCTCGTACTCGGCGAGACCTCCGACGCCCTTGCCCTGACCCAGTGCGCGGGCGAGGTCGATCGCGGAGGCGGCCATGGTGGGCGGGTAGAGAACGGTTGCTTTCAGTACGCCGCTGTCCGCTTTGATCGCCTGGAAGGCGGCCAGGGCGCCCGCGCCGCCGACCATCATGAAGTCGTCGCGTCCGGCCTGCTCGATGGCGCGCAGCGCACCCACGCCCTGGTCGTCGTCGTGGTTCCACAGGGCGTCGAACTTGGGCTGCGCCTGGAGGAGTTGGGCCATCTTGGCCTGTCCCGACTCGACCGTGAACTCGGCGGCCTGGCGGGCCACCTTCTTGATGTTGGGGTAGTTCTTCAGGGCGTCGTCGAAGCCCTTGGTGCGCTGCTTGGTGAGCTCCAGGTTGTCCAGGCCGGCCAACTCGATGACGCGGGCGTCGGACGTGCCCTTGAGTTTCTCGCCGATGTAGTGGCCTGCGTTGAGCCCCATGCCGTAGTTGTCTCCGCCGACCCAACACCGGTATGCCTGGGGGGTGTTGAAGATCCGGTCGAGGTTGACCACGGGGATGCCCGCGCGCATCGCCTTCAGGCCGACCTGGGTGAGGGCCTTGCCGTCGGCGGGCAGTACGACCAGGACGTCGACCTTCTTGTTGATGAGCGTCTCGATCTGGCCGATCTGCTGGGCGGTGTCGTTCGAGCCCTCGGTGATCTCCAGGGTCACGTCGGAGTACTTCTTTGCACGGCTCGTGGCGTTGTCGTTGATGGCGTTGAGCCAGCCGTGGTCGGCCTGTGGTCCGGCGAAGCCGATGGTGACCTTCTTGCCGGGCTTGTCGTCCGCGGCCGGCTGGTCGTTCGCCGCCGGTTCGTCGTCCTTGGATTCGTTGCTGGTGCAACCCACGAGCAGGGTGCCGGCGGAGACGGCGGCGGCCCCGAAGAGCATGTTTCTGCGACTGGTGAAGCGGCTCGGATAAGGTGTCGGCTCTGGCATGGCGGTGAACCCTTTCCTCAGGTCGTGCTCGCGGTACGGCGCTGGACCAGCACGGCGGCGACGATGATCGCGCCCTTGGCGATCTGCTGGACGTCGCTCTGCAGGTTGTTCAGGGCGAAGATGTTGGTGATCGTGGTGAAGATCAGTACGCCGAGCACGGAACCGGTGATGGTGCCGCGCCCCCCGGTGAGCAGCGTGCCGCCGATGATCGCGGCCGCGATGGCGTCGAGCTCGTAGAGGTTTCCGTTGGTGTTCTGGCCGGAGCCGGACAGGATGATCAGCAGGAAGGCCGCGATACCGCAGCACAGGCCGGACAGCAGGTAGAGGTAGAGCCGTTGGCGGCGTACGTCGATGCCGGCGAGTCGGGCGGCCTCCGCGTTGCCGCCGACGGCGACCGCGCGGCGGCCGAAGGTGGTGCGGTTCAGCACCAGCCAGCCGATGATCGTCACAATGGCGAAGACGATCACCAGCGGCGGGACACCGAGCACGTAGGAGTCGCGCTCGCCGAGGTCGAGAATGCCGTCGACGGTCACGATCTGCGTCCGGCCGTCCGTGATCTGCAGCGCCAGTCCGCGGGCGGAGGCCAGCATGGCGAGCGTCGCGATGAACGGCACCATCCCCCCGTACGCGATGAGCAGTCCGTTGACCAGGCCGCAGCCCACGCCGACGATCACCGCCGTGAAGAAAATGCCCGCGAAACCGTATTCCTGAGTGGCGACCGTGGTGGCCCACACCGAGGAGAGGGCGACGATCGCGCCGACCGAGAGGTCGATCCCCCCGGAGGTGATGACGAACGTCATGCCGACGGTGACGACGCCGATCACCGAGGCCTGAGTGAGGACGAGTTGCAGATTGCGGGTGTCGAGGAACTCGTCCGGCTTGGTGATCCCGCCGATCACGACGAGCGCGGCGAGCACGCCCAGCAGGGAGAGGGTGCGGACGTCGGTGCGGGCCATCAGGGTGCGCCAGGCGGGAAGCGGGAGCTGCGGCACCTTGTCGGTGCTGTCCCGCGGTGGGGAGACGGGCTGCGTCATGACGCCGGACTTCCTTCCATGACGAGATCGAGTACGCGGTGTTCGTCCAGCTCACGGGCGGGCGCCGTGTGCACGACGCGGCCCTCGCGGAGCACCAGCACGCGGTCGGCGAGGCCGAGCACCTCGGGCACCTCGCTGGAGACCAGCAGCACGGCGAGGCCTTCGTCCGCCAGTCGACGGACGACTGCATACAGTTCGGCGCGGGCGCCGACGTCGACGCCGCGCGTCGGCTCGTCCAGCAGCAGCACCCGGCAGCCGCGCAGCAGCCATCGGGCCAGGACGGCCTTCTGCTGGTTGCCGCCGGAAAGGGTGCGCACGGGGACGGACGGGTTGTCGGGGCGTAGCGACAGCTCACGCGTCGCGGCCCGCGCCGCCCCCCGTTCGGCCCGCCGGTCGATCCAACCCCCGCGCGAGAAACGGGACATGGAGGAGACGGAGACATTGCGGGTGACGGACTCCAGCATCAGCAGGGCCTGCGCCTTGCGTTCCTCGGGGGCGAGCCCGAGCCCGGCCCGTACGGCCGCGGGCACACTGCCGGGGCGCAACGGCCGTCCATCGACCAGGACTTGACCTGCGCTGGGCTTTCGCGCTCCGTAGATCGTCTCCAGGATCTCCGATCGTCCCGAGCCGACCAACCCGGCCAGCCCGACGATCTCACCGGGCCGCACGGTCAGGTCGAGGGACGCGAACTCGCCGTCCCGGGCGAGCCCTCGCACCTCCAGCACCGGTTTCCCGGTCCCGGCCGCGGCTGCTGCCGCGTCGTCCGAGGGCCGCTCGGGGAAGACGTACTCGACGTTGCGCCCCGTCATCAAAGCGACGACCTCGCGTGTCGGCGTCTCCTTGGCGGGCAGCCCGCCCGCCACCGCCCGGCCGTCCTTGAGCACGGTCACGCGGTCGCCGATGCGGCGGATCTCCTCCAGGCGGTGCGAGATGTAGACGACGGCCACTCCGTCAGCGGTCAGGCCGCCGACGATGCGGAACAGGTTGTCGACCTCGTCGGGGTCGAGGGCGGCGGACGGCTCGTCCATCACGATGAGCCGTACGTCGTGGGAGAGGGCCCGCGCCATCGAGACGATCTGTTGCTGCGCCGCCGACAACTCGCCCACCAGTCGCGCCGGATCGATCTCCGGGTGCCCAAGTCGCTTCAGCAGCACGGCAGTCGAGGCGCGAGCCGCTTTGCCCCGCACGACGAACCCGGCGGCCGTGGGCTCATGTCCCAGGTGGACGTTCTCGGCCACCGACAGGTGTTCCACCAGGTCGAGTTCCTGGTAGATGGTGGCGATGCCCAGTCGCATGGCGGCGATGGGGGAACGGAGCGTGACGGGCTCGCCCTGCCAGCGGATGACGCCGTCGTCCGGCTGGTGCGCGCCGGCCAGGACCTTGATGAGGGTGGACTTCCCGGCGCCGTTCTGGCCGAGCAGACAGTGCACTTCGCCGGCCTGGACGTCGAGGTCGACGCCGTCCAACGCCCGTACGCCGGGAAAGGACTTGGTGATGCCGGACATGTTGAGCAGCGGTGGTGGTGATGCCATGTGGGTTCCCCTCGGCGGGCGGGCGGGCCGGAGTCAGGGCAGAACAAGTCGTCGTTCTCAGGGCAGGGTCGAGCAGGACGCGTGCCGGTGAACCGTGTCAACTGGATCGACGGCGGGATCGGCGGCGGGCTTGCCGAAACCGGGTGTCGAGTAGCGCGTGGCGGTAGGAGACAGCTGGTCTATGCGGGTGAGAACAGATGGTCGCTGATCAGTCGGGCCGCGCCGATGACACCGGCGGTGGGGCCCAACTCCCCCAGAACGATGGGCAGGTTGCCGGTCGCGAGCGGCAGCGACTGGCGGTACACCTGGGTGCGGATCGCGGCGAGCAGGGTGTGGCCGAGGCCGGTCACACCGCCGCCGATCACCACCAGGCCGGGGTTGAAGAACGAGACGAGTCCGGCGATGACCTGGCCGACGCGATTGCCGCCGTCCCGGATCATCTCCAGGGAGGTGGCGTCGCCCGCGGCGGCCGCGGCTGCGACGTCGACGGCGGTGAGGCCGCCGTTCGCCTCCAGCCGCGCCGCGAGTTCCGCCGAACGGCCCTGCTGGGCCGCCTCCACCGCGTCCCGGGCCAGGGCCGCGCCGCTGAAGTAGGCCTCCAGGCAACCGCGGTTGCCGCAGGCGCACGGACGGCCGTCGGGCACGGCCTGGATGTGCCCGATGTCCCCCGCGCTGCCGGTCGTCCCGCGGTAGACCTGGCCGCCGACCACGATGCCGCAGCCGATGCCGGTGCCGATCTTGACGCAGAGGAAGTCGGCGACGGTACGGGCGACGCCCGCGTGCTGCTCCCCCATCGCCATGAGGTTCACGTCGTTGTCGACCATGACCGGGCAGCCGAGTTCCTGGCTGAGCGCCTCCCGCACGGGGAAGCCGTCCCAGCCCGGCATGATCGGCGGCGCGACCGGCACGCCTTCGGGGAAGCGGACCGGCCCGGGTACCCCGATGCCGGCGCCGTCGAAGCCTTCGGCGAGCCCTGTCGCCCTCAACTTCGCGGCCATGGACAGGACTTGCTCGAAGACGGCGACCGGTCCGTCGCGTACGTCGAGGGGCTGGTTGAGGTGCCCGAGGGTCTCCAGCTCGGCGTTGGTGACGGCGACGTCGACCGAGGTCGCGCCGATGTCGACGCCGAGCAGGCGCAGTCCCGGGTTGAGCCGGACGTTGTGGGAGCGGCGGCCGCCGCGCGAGGCGGCGAGTCCGTCGGCCACGACCAGACCCGTCTCCAGGAGCCGGTCCACCTCCACCGCCAGCTTGGACCGTGAGAGGTCGACCTGATCACCCAGTTGCGCACGGGAGTTGGGGCCGCTGTCCCGCAACAGCTTGAGCAGAGCGGCCTGGTGAGCGTTCGCGGGTCGTGCCGTCATACGTCTCACGAACCCCTCCCCGCCTCAATTCGGCCACCAGCGTCGGGCTTTCGAAGGGAACGTAGCAGCGGCTGCCGAACCTGGGAAGAAGATGTGCACGGATTGCCGCGAACTTTCTCCACTCCCAGGACAAAGATCTGTGCGCGGCGATGCAGTGTGAGGTTGCGTGCGGCGGCGGGCGATGGGGTGCGGTGCGCGGTGTGTCCCGCGGGCGTTCAGGACTTGGCGCGGGCGTGGTACGAGCGACGGGTGTGTTCGGTGTGCTCACGCATCAGCTGGGTGGCCAACTGCTCGTCGTGGGCGACGATCGCGGCGATCAGATCGCGGTGCTCGATCCAGGACTGATGGCCGCGCTGGCGCGCAACGGGCGTGTAGTACCAGCGCACCCGGCGGTCGACGTGCGACGCCAACTCCGCGAGGACCGCGTTGCCCGCCAGCTCGATGACCTTCGCGTGGAAGCGGGCGTTCAGGGCGACGGCGGCGTCCACGTCGTCGCGGGCCACGGCCATCATTCCCTGCGCGACGATCTCGTCGAGGGCCTCGATGCCGGCCTTGTCCGCGTGGGCGGCGGCGAGCCTCGCGGCCTCGGCCTCCAACAGCGTGCGAACGGTGAGGAGTTGATCCGCCTCGTCCTCGGTCGGTTCGTGCACGAACGCGCCCTGGGCGGGCCTGAGATCGACCCACCCCTCGGTGTTCAGCCGCTGCAGCGCCTCGCGCACCGGCTGTCGTGAGACGCCGAGGTGGGTGGCGAGCTCACTCTCGACCAGGTGCTGGCCGGGCTGGAGGGCGCGGGTGGTGATCAGTTCGAGCAGCGCCTCGTAGACGCGGTCGCGCAACGGGCCCGGCCGTTCGAGCTTGGGCACCGCACCCTGTGGCAGTCCTGGCGACAACATCGGTCGGTCCCCCTCCTGAGCAACACCGGACAACTGCAGCCGGAAAGCCACACGTCGATCGACGCATCGGCCGTCCGCAGCCGAACCGACCGGCACGACCGGCACGACCGTCTACAGCCGAGTATCGATTGTCTTTCGTCTACAGTCTACGGCGCACAGTAGACCAGAGTCGGGAGCAGTCGATCGCGTCACACTATGCCGCGCCCACCCCGCACGGCCTGCCCGCAGGGCCGTCCGCCGACTGCCTCCCGCCCCTTGTTCACGGGCAGCGCACGACCAGCCCCGCGTAGGACAGATTGCCGCCGAAGCCGAACAGCAGCACCGGGTCGCCCGTGGAGACGGCGCCCTGCTCGACGAGCTTGGAGAAGGCGAGCGGAATGCTGGCGGCGGAGGTGTTACCCGATTCGGTGACGTCCCGCGCGACCACCGCGTTGACCGCGCCGATCTTCTGCGCGAGCGGTTCGATGATGCGCAGGTTCGCCTGGTGCAGGACGACGGCCGCGAGGTCCTCGGGCTTGAGTCCGGCCCGCTCACAGGCCTGCCGGGCCAGGGGCGGCAGCTGGGTGGTGGCCCAGCGGTAGACGCTCTGCCCCGCCTGCGCGAACCGCGGCGGCTGCCCCTCGATGCGCACCGCGTGCCCCATCTCGGGCACCGAACCCCACAGCACGGGCGCGATGCCGGGCTCGACGCCGTCGGAACAGGCCTCGACCACGAAGGCGCCCGCTCCGTCACCGACCAGCACGGCCGTGGTGCGGTCGGTCCAGTCGGTCACCTCGGACATCTTGTCGGCGCCGATGACCAGGGCGCGGGTCGCGGCGCCCGCACGGAGGGTGTGGTCGGCGGTGGCCAAGGCGTGCGGGAAACCGGCACAGACGACGTTGACGTCCATCGCGGCCGGGCCCGGGATGCCGAGGCGGGCCGAGACCCGGGCGGCCATGTTGGGCGAGCGGTCGATGGCCGTCGAGGTCGCCACCAGCACCAGGTCGATGTCGTCCGGCGTGAGGCCGGCCGCCGCGAGGGCCTTGGCGGCGGCGTGCGCGGCGAGCTCGTCCACGGGTTCGTCGGGGCCGGCGATGTGGCGCGTGCGGATGCCCACCCGACTCCTGATCCACTCGTCACTGGTGTCGACCATGCGTGCCAGGTCCTCGTTGGTGAGCACCTTGGCGGGCTGGTAATGGCCGACGGCGGCGATGCGTGAGCCGTTCATTGGGGGGTCCCCCTCGTTGCCGTGGGTAGCGGGATCCACCAGTCTGATCAGTGACTCACCGGTACGAGGGCGCGTGAAGCGACAGGAAACCGGTTCCCGGGTTGTCGGCTTCCCCATAGCCCTCGGCCGCCCGAGGAGCCGCCGACGTCTTCCCGCCGAACACGCGCCGCACCGCTGCCGTTACCCGGTGAACAACTGCGTCGCCTTCCGTACCAGCTCATACAGCCCGTAGGCGAGCGGCGCGCCCACCCACAGCCAGGCGAAGGCGATCAGCGGCCGCCGGTCAGGCTGCGGATTCGGGCTGGTGTCGTGCGACATCGGCGGCCTCCGTCTGTGCGGGAACGTGGTGGCGGGCGTCGACGGGCCGGACGAGTTCGTTGGCGACGAATCCGACGGCCAGCAGCCCGATCATGATGAACAGGGACAGGGTGTACAGCGACGAGCCGTGTTTTCCGGCCTCCTCCTGCCGGTCGGCGATCCAGTTGACGATCAGCGGGCCGAGGACGCCGGCGGTGGACCAGGCGGTGAGCAGACGGCCGTGGATCGCGCCGACCTGATAGGTCCCGAACAGGTCCTTGAGGTAGGCGGGGATCGTCGCGAAGCCGCCGCCGTAGAAGGAGAGGATCACCAGAGCGGACAGGACGAACAGCGGCTTCGACGAGTCGCCGATGAGCGCGATCAGGGCGTACATCAGGGCGCCGACGCCCAGGTAGACGCGGTATATGTTCTTGCGTCCGACCAGGTCGGAGGTCGACGACCAGCCGATCCGGCCGGCCATGTTCGCCGCGGACAGCAGGGCGACGAAGCCGGCGGCCGCGGTCGCCGACACGGGCGTGGAGGTGTCGGCGAAGAAGTCCGCGATCATCGGCGCGGCCTTCTCCAGGATGCCGATGCCCGCGGTCACGTTCATGCAGAGCACGACCCACAGGCACCAGAACTGCGGGGTGCGCACGGCGCTGCGCGCCGATACCTGTACGCCCTCGACCGCGCTCGGCGCGCCCTCGACCGGCCGCTCGCCGCGCGGCACCCGCACCAGCAGGACGCCCAGCGTCATGAATACCGCATACGAAAGACCGTGTACGAGAAACGCGAGCGCGATCCCGGAGCTGTCTGAGCCGAACGACTCCAGCATCTGCGCCGACCAGGGCGAGGCGATGAGCGCGCCCCCGCCGAAGCCCATGATGGCTATGCCGGTGGCCATGCCGGGACGGTCCGGGAACCACTTGATCAGCGTGGAGACGGGCGAGATGTAACCGATTCCGAGACCGATTCCACCGACGAAGCCGTAGCCGAGGACGATCAGCCAGTACTGCTCGGTCGCGGCGCCGAGCGCGGAGATCAGGAAGCCGGACGAGAAGCAGACCAGGGCGACGGTCATCGCCCAGCGCGGCCCGTTGCGCTCCACCAGCGTGCCGCCGAAGGCCGCGGAGAGGCCGAGCATCACGATGGCGAGCTGGAACGGGAGCGCACTCTGCGTACCGCTGAGGTCGAGCGCGGACTCCAGTGGCGGTTTGAACACGGACCACGCGTAGGCCTGGCCGATGGAGAGGTGGACCGAAAGGGCAGCCGGGGGGACGAGCCAGCGGCTCCAGCCCGGCGGTGCGACGGGGGGACTCATAAATCCTGAACAGTAGGAACCGGTACAGGCGTTGAGAAGGCGGCGCGTCGACAGCGTTCGCCGAACGGTACGACGGCTGCGACGAACGGTCGGACCGCCCGGTTTCCGAGGTTCCTCGGCCGCTGCCCCCGTCGGCGGCGCTGCGCGAACCCTTGCCGCCCCCACCTCCATACTGTAGACAATATTTCGTCGACAGAGTTCGGCAGTTCCTCGGTACCCTCGACCGAACGGAGCTCCCTCGCAATGAAAGTCGCAGTCCTCGGCGCCGGTGCGATCGGCGCCTACGTCGGTGCAGCGCTCCACCGCGCAGGCGCCGACGTGCATCTCGTCGCCCGTGGACCGCATCTCGCGGCCATGAGGCGCAGCGGGGTGCGGGTGCTCAGTCCGCGCGGCGACTTCACCGCCCGCGCCCACGCCACCGACGACCCGGCCGAGATCGGCCCGGTCGACTTCGTCTTCCTCGGCCTCAAGGCACACTCGTACGCGGCGTGCGGGCCGCTGATCGAGCCCCTGCTGCACGACTCCACCGCGGTCGTCGCCGCCCAGAACGGCATCCCCTGGTGGTACTTCCACCGGCACCGCGGCCCCCACGACGGCCGACGCGTCGAGAGCGTGGACCCGGACGGCGCGGTCAGTGCGGTGCTCGCGCCCGAACGGGCCGTCGGCTGCGTGGTCTACGCGGCCACCGAGCTCGAAGACCCGGGCGTCGTACGGCACTTGGAAGGCACCCGGTTCTCGATCGGCGAGCCCGACCGAAGCGTCTCGGTGCGCTGTCTGGCGCTCAGCGAGGCCATGCGGGCCGGCGGGTTGAAGTGCCCGGTGGAGCCGGACCTGCGCAACGACATCTGGCTCAAGCTGCTGGGCAACATCTCCTTCAACCCGATCAGCGCACTGGCCCGCGCGACCATGCGGCAGATGTGTCTGCACGGCGGCACCCGCGAGGTCATCGAGACGATGATGCGCGAGACGCTCGACGTCGCCGAGGCGCTCGGCTGCGAGGTGGGCGTCTCCATCGAACGCCGGCTCGCGGGCGCGGAGAAGGTCGGCGACCACCGCACCTCCACGCTCCAGGACCTGGAGCGCGGCAAGCCGCTCGAACTCGACGTACTCCTCGCGGCCGTCGTCGAGTTGGCGGAGATCACCGGCGTCCGGGTGCCCACGTTGCGCACCGTGCACGCCATCTCGGACCTGCTCGCGCTGAGGAGTGCCGCATGAGGAAACGCGACCGGACCCCGAAGACCTACACCCGGCTCACTCGACCACTGGTCAGGGACTCCCGCAACGAGCCGTTCCGAGAGGCGAGTTGGGAGGAGGCGCTGGAGCGCACCGCGCGGGGCCTGCAGCGCAACCGCGGCGCGTTCGGCATGTTCTCCTGCGCCCGCGCGACCAACGAGATGAACTACGTGGCCCAGAAGTTCGCCCGGGTCGTCATGGGCACCAACAACGTCGACTCCTGCAACCGCACCTGTCACGCCCCGAGTGTCGCGGGTCTGTCGGCGGCGTTCGGCTCCGGCGGCGGTACGTCGTCGTACGAGGAGATCGAGCACACCGACGTCATCGTGATGTGGGGTTCCAACGCCCGTTTCGCGCATCCGATCTTCTTCCAGCATGCGCTGAAGGGGATCCGCAACGGCGCCCGGATGTACGCGGTCGACCCGCGGCGGACGTCCACCGCCGAGTGGGCGGAGAGCTGGCTCGGCCTCAACGTGGGCACGGACATCCCGATGGCGCACGCGATCGGCCGCGAGATCATCCAGGCGGGTCTGGTCAACGAGGCGTTCGTCGAGCGGGCGACCAGCGACTTCGAGGAGTACCGGGCGCTGGTCGAACCGTGGACGCTGTCTCTGGCGCAGAAGGTGACGGGCGTACCGGCGGCCGCCATAAGGGAGTTGGCGCACGCCTACGCCCGCGCCGAGCGGGCCCAGCTCTGCTGGACCCTCGGCATCACCGAGCACCACAACGGCACCGACAACGTGCGCGCGCTCATCAATCTCTCGCTGCTGACCGGGCATGTGGGCCGGTACGGCTCGGGCCTGCAGCCTCTGCGCGGGCAGAACAACGTCCAGGGCGGCGGAGACATGGGGGCGATCCCCAACCGGCTGCCCGGCTTCCAGGACATTCTCGACCCGGATGCCCGGCTGAAGTTCGAGACGGCCTGGGACACCGTCATCCAGCCGCACTACGGGCTGAACCTGACGGAGATGTTCGAGGCGATGGAGGAGGGCTCGCTGAAGGCCGTCTACTGCATCGGGGAGAACCCCGCGCAGTCGGAGGCGGACAGCGAGCAGGCGGTACGCCGTATGCGGGCCCTCGACTTCCTCGTCGTGCAGGACATCTTCCTCACGAAGACAGCGGAGTTGGCGGACGTCGTGCTGCCCGCGACGGCCGGCTGGGCGGAGACGAACGGCACGACCACCAACAGCGAACGGCGAGTTCAGCGGGTGCGGCAAGCCGTCACCCCGCCGGGCGAGGCGCGCGAGGACATCGACATCCTCTGCGACCTGGCGGCCCGGCTCGGCCATGAGTGGAAGTACGCGGACGCCGAGGCGGTCTGGAACGAGCTGAGGTCGGTGTCCCCGGACCACTACGGCATGACCTATGACCGGCTGGCGGAGCACCAGGGCATCCAGTGGCCGTGTCCGAGCACCGAGCGGCTCGAACCCACCTACTTGCACGGCCGGTTGTGGGACAAGGAGCCGGAGCGGCGCGGCAGGCGAGCGCCGTTCGGGATCGTCCGGCACGATCCGCCGGTCGACCTCACGGACGAGGAGTACCCGATCCGGCTGACGACCGGGCGTCGGCTCGACTCCTACAACACCGGTGTGCAGAGCGGGAGTTTCGCCTCCCCGCTGCGGCGCGGCGAGTTCGTCGAGCTGTGCCCGGAGGACGCGGAGCGCTACGGAATCGTCGTCGGCGAGGAGGTCCGGGTGACGTCACGGCGTGGATCCGTGGTGGCACCGGTCTGGGTCGACACCGCCCTGCGACCCGGGCTCGCCTTCATGACCATGCACTTTCCCGACGAGGTGGACACCAACCAGCTGACGATCGAGGCGAATTGCCCGATCGCGGGGACGGCGGAGTTCAAGGCGTCGGCGATCCGGATCGAGAAGCTTCCGGCGACGACCCAGGTGAGGTGATGTCGTGGACCTGCACTTCGGCGACAGCAAGCCGACGGACGAGGAACGGGCCGCCGTGGACTCCCTGTTGGGCCCACCGGAGTCCTCCTGGGAGGGCGCCGCCCGTGACGAGATGCGGGCCGCCGATCTCCGGTGGGCACGGGGCGGACGCGAGGCCCGGGACCGCCGCGAACTGCTGCTGCCGGGGCTGCACGCCGTCAACGACCGGGTCGGCTGGATCAGCGAGGGCGCCCTCGACTATCTGTGCCGCCGCCTGACCGTGCCCCCGGCGGAGGCGTACGGCGTCGCCACGTTCTACGCGATGTTCTCGGTCCGACCGCGGCCGGCGACGGTGCTGCACGTGTGCACGGACCTCGCCTGCACGGCCGCGGGCGCCTCGCAGCTGTGCGCCGGGATCGAGGCACGCCTGGGCCCGGGCAGCGGCGTCCATGTCGAGCGCAGCCCCTGCCTCGGCCTGTGCGAACGCGCCCCGGCCGCCCTCTCGATCAAGGCGGGCGATCCGGTGCGGACGGCGGTGTCGGCGCCGGCGAGCGTCGAGTCGGCCGTGCTCGCCGCGAGCGCGCCCGACTCGGCGGCCGAGGAGCCGCCCGCGGCGACGGCGGTGCCCCAGGCCGGAGACCCGTCACTGACCCTGCTCGGCCGGGTCGGTGCGGTGGATCCGTCGTCGCTAGACGACTACCGGGCGCACGGCGGGTACACGGCTCTGCGCCGGGCTTTCGCGCTCGGTCCGGCCGCGGTCATCCGCGAGGTCACCGACTCCGGGCTGCTGGGGCGGGGCGGGGCCGCCTTCCCCACCGGCCGCAAGTGGCAGGCCACGGCGTCCCAGCCCGACCGCCCGCACTATCTGGTGTGCAATGCGGACGAATCGGAGCCCGGCACCTTCAAGGACCGGGTGCTCATGGAGGGCGACCCGTACGCCCTGGTGGAGGCGATGACGGTCGCGGCGTATGCGATCGGCGCGCACAAGGGCTATCTGTATCTCCGTGGCGAGTATCCGCGTGCGATACACCGTATGCAATATGCGGTCGACCGTGCACGGGAGCGCGGGCTCCTCGGCGACGACATCCTCGGCCAGGGCTACTCCTTCGACATCGAGCTCCGCCGGGGCGCGGGCGCGTACATCTGCGGCGAGGAGACGGCCCTGTTCAACTCCATCGAGGGCTACCGGGGCGAACCGCGCTCGAAGCCGCCGTTCCCCGTGGAGAAGGGCCTGTTCGGGAAGCCGACGGTCGAGAACAACGTCGAGACGCTGGTCAACGTGCTGCCGATCCTCACCCTGGGCACTGCCGCCTACACGGCCATCGGCACGGCCAGGTCCACCGGCCCCAAGCTGTTCTGCGTCTCGGGCAGCGTCGCCCGTCCCGGCGTCTACGAACTCCCCTTCGGCGCGACGCTGGGCGAACTGCTCGCGCTCGCCGGGGTCCGCGAGGGCCTGCGCGCCGTGCTGCTCGGCGGTGCGGCCGGTGGCTTCGTACGGCCCGACGAACTCGACATCCCGCTGACCTTCGAGGGCACCCGGGAGGCCGGCGCCACGCTCGGGTCGGGGGTCGTGATGGCCTTCGACGACACGGTCCCGCTGCCCCGACTGCTGTTGCGGATCGCCGAGTTCTTCCGGGACGAGTCGTGCGGGCAGTGCGTGCCCTGCCGGGTCGGGACCGTGCGGCAGGAGGAGGCGCTGCACCGGATCGCGGAACGGACCGGCGCCGACGCCGCCGGCGACATCGCCCTGCTGCGCGAGGTGGGCCGCGCGATGCGCGACGCCTCGATCTGCGGGCTCGGGCAAACCGCGTGGAACGCCGTGGAATCAGCCATCGACCGTCTGGGGGCCTACGAATGACCGCGACCGGACGCACCGGAGCCGCCGTATGACCACCGTATCTCTGGGAGTGCCCCGCCGGCTGGTGGAGTTCACGATCGACGGGCAGGAGGCCAGGGTCCCCGAGGGGGCGACGATCCTCGACGCCTGCCGGGCGGCCGGGAAGGACGTCCCGACCCTGTGCCAGGGCGACACGCTCACGCCGAAGAACGCCTGCCGGGTCTGCGTGGTGGAGGTCGAGGGCTCCCGGACCCTGGTGCCGGCGTGCTCCCGCAGGGCGGAGCCCGGCATGGAGGTCCGCACCGACACCGAGCGCACCCGGCACAGCCGCAAGATCGTCCTGGAACTGCTCGCCTCCTCGGTCGACCTGTCCACGACGCCGGGGGCCGCGGAATGGATCAAGGAGTACGAGGCGAAGCCGGACCGCTTCGGACCGGACGCGGCCCGGCTGAACGAGGAACCGAAGATCGACAACGATCTCTATGTACGCGATTACGACAAGTGCATCCTCTGTTACAAGTGCGTCGACGCGTGCGGCGACCAGTGGCAGAACAGTTTCGCAATCTCCGTCGCAGGGCGCGGCTTCGACGCCCGGATCGCCGTCGAGCACAACGCTCCGCTGACCGATTCGGCGTGCGTGTACTGCGGAAACTGCATCGAGGTGTGCCCGACCGGGGCGCTGTCGTTCAAGTCCGAGTTCGACCGACGGGAGGCCGGGACCTGGGACGAGTCCTCCCAGACCCGGACCACGACCGTGTGCGCATACTGCGGGGTGGGCTGCAACCTCACGCTCCATGTGCAGGACAATGAAATCGTGAAGGTCACCTCACCGCACGACAACCCGGTGAGTCACGGCAATCTTTGCATCAAGGGCCGCTTCGGCTACCAGCACGTACAGAACCGGGGCTGATCACGACATGGGACGAGTCACCGAACGACGCAAGGTGATCCGCATCAGGGACGGAGTGGTCTCCGCCCGACCGGACACCCTCGTCGCCGAGGAACCACTGGAGATACGGCTCAACGGCAAGCCGCTCGCCATCACCATGCGCACGCCCGGTGACGACTTCGCGCTGGCCGCGGGCTTCCTGGTCAGCGAAGGCGTACTGGCCACCGCATCCGATCTACTGAATATCGTCTACTGTGCGGGCGCGACCGTCGACGGATCCAACACCTACAACGTGGTGGACGTACGGACGGCCCCCGGTGTGAAGATTCCCGACATCACCCTGGAGCGGAACGTCTACACGACGTCGTCCTGCGGCCTGTGCGGCAAGGCGAGCCTGGACGCGGTCCGCACGACGACCCGCTGGCCCATCGCCGACACTCCCCCGCTCCGGATCGAGCCCGAGTTCCTCGCGAGCCTCCCCGACCGGCTGCGCGCGGCCCAGCAGGTGTTCGACCGGACCGGGGGGCTCCATGCTGCTGCCCTCTTCTCCGAGGACGGCGAACTGCTGGACGTGCGGGAGGACGTGGGTCGGCACAACGCGGTCGACAAACTGGTCGGCCGCGCGCTGCAGAACGGGGACCTGCCCTTGTCCCGGGCGATCCTGCTGGTCTCCGGCCGGGCTTCGTTCGAGCTGGCACAGAAGGCCGTGATGGCGGGGATCCCGGTGCTCGCGGCGGTCTCGGCGCCGTCCTCCCTGGCGGTGGACCTGGCTGTGGAGACCGGGCTGACGCTGGTGGGTTTCCTGCGAGGCAGTTCCATGAACGTGTACGCGGGCGAGGACCGCATCGCTCTGCGGGCCGCGGCCGCCCAGGGCTGACCCGGTTTCCCCGCTGCACGGCGGCGGGGCCCCGACCGGCGGGGAGCGCCCCCTGCGCCGAGGGGCTCCGCCTCAGCCCGGGCCAGCTCGGCAAGCTCGACGAACGCCGCGGCGAACGCCCCTGGCGAGCGCCTCGCATACTGCATACCGTCGACTCTCGGTCGACGACCGTAGACCGTAGACCGTAGACCGTAGTCAGCAGACGGCAGACGGCAGACGGCAGACGGCAGACGGCAGACGGCAGACGGCAGACAATCTCACGCTGTGGCCGACGCCGGCTCGTCCCTGCGTTCCCCGGACGACTCCAGCGGATCCCGCGCACGCCGCTTGGCGATGACCGCGCACACCATGAGCTGCATCTGGTGGAAAAGCATCAGCGGCAGCACTGCAAGCGAGGCGTCCGCGCCGAACAGGACGCTCGCCATGGGCAGCCCGGAGGCAAGGGACTTCTTGGAGCCCGCGAACTGGATGGCGATGCGGTCCTCCCGGTTGAATCGCAACGCCTTGCTGCCGTACCAGGTCAGCGCGAGCATCACAGCGAGCAGCACAGCCTCGACGACGAGCAGTCCGCCCAGCCGTGCGGCGCTCACCTGGTGCCAGATGCCCTGGACCATGCCCTCGCTGAACGCGGTGTAGACGACGAGCAGGATCGAGCCGCGGTCGACGAGTCCCAGCACCTTCTTGTGCCGGGTGACGAATCCGCCGATCCAGCGCCGCAGCAGCTGTCCCGCGACGAACGGCAGAAGCAGTTGCAGGACGATCTCGACGACCGCGTCCGCGGAGAATCCGCCGCCGCTGTTGCCGAGCACGGCGGCGGCCAGCAACGGCGTGACGACAATGCCGACCAGCGAGGAGAAGGAACCCGCGCAGATCGCCGCGGGAACGTTGCCGCGGGCGATGGAGGTGAAGGCGATCGACGACTGGATGGTCGACGGGACGAGCGTGAGAAACAGCAGTCCCTGGTAGAGCGGGTGGGTGAGAAACACCGGGACCAGGCCGCGCGCCGCCAGGCCCAGCAGCGGAAAGATCACGAACGTGCAGGCCAGGACGGTCACATGGAGGCGCCAGTGTTTCAGTCCGTCCAACGCCTCCCGGGTGGAGAGTCGAGCGCCGTAGAGGAAGAAGAGGAAGGCGATCGCGGCCGTGGAGGCGCCGGAGGCCACATCGGCGGCGGCACCGCGCGCCGGGAACAGCGCCGCCAGCCCGACGGTCCCGAGCAACAGCAGGATGTAGGGGTCGACCGGCATCCAACTGGGCCAGCGCAGGCGTTTCACGGTGCTCCACGTGCTGTTCGATGGGCGTGCGTCGGGGCCCGGAGGGGCCCTCTCCATCGTCCTCCTCAGAATCGTGATCGGGAATCCGGTATACCGCTCTCACTGTCATCATGAAACGCGATGGCAAACGGTTACAGTGGCGGCGTGTACGAGCCCTCCCATCTGCGGACCTTCCTCGCCGTGGCCCAGACGCTGAGTTTCACGCAGGCCGCGCGACGGCTCGGGCTGCGTCAGTCGACCGTCAGCCAGCACGTACGCCGACTGGAGGACGCGACCGGGCGGGCGCTGTTCACGCGGGACACGCACTCGGTGGAACTGACGGAGGACGGCGAGGCGATGCTCGGGTTCGCCCGCCGCATCCTGGACGTCCACGAGCAGGCCACGGCGTTCTTCACCGGCACCCGGCTGCGCGGGCGGCTGCGCTTCGGCGCCTCGGAGGACTTCGTGCTGACCCGGCTGCCGGAGATCCTGGAGGGTTTCCGCCACGACCATCCCGAGGTCGACCTGGAACTGACGGTGGAGCTGTCGGGCACCCTGCACGAGCAGCTCGCCGCGGGGAAACTGGACCTGGTGCTGGCCAAGCGCCGCCCCGAGGATCCGCGCGGCGAGCTGGTGTGGCACGACAAGCTGGTGTGGATCGGCGCGGAGCGGCTGCGCTTGGACGCCGATCGTCCCGTCCCGCTGATCGTGTTCCCGCCCCCCGGCATCACCCGCGCCCTGGCCCTGGAGGCGCTGGAGCGGCAGGGGCGGGCCTGGCGGATCGTCTGCACGAGCGGCAGCCTCAACGGACTCATCGCGGCGGCCCGAGCGGGCCTGGGTGTCATGGCGCACTCACGGGGCCTGATCCCGCCGGGCCTGGTACGGATCCCGGAACGGGCGGGCATGCCTGAGCTGGGGCGGGTCGACTTCGTGCTCGTGCACGGACGCAAGGCTTCGTCGGCGCAGGGCGCCGCGGACGCGCTGGCGGCGGCGATCCTGGCGGGCGGCGACCGACTGCACCGCCGGACCGCGTCCGCCGCCCTTCACCGCCCTTCAGGCTGATACGTCAACTGCTTCACCCTCCGCAGGATCGGCGTGGCCTCCACGTGCTGGACGCCCTCCAGCCGGCCCAAGGGCCCGCTGAGGTAGCCGTACAGGCCGGCCGTCCCCCGGACCACCGCCGTCACCACGATGTGGGAGGGACCGGCCGTGGCCGAGGCGAAGGCGACCTCGTCGTGGGTGGCGAGCGCCTCGCCGACCGAGTGCAGCGCGGAAGGCGTCGTGGTGATCCACAGGACGGCGGCGAGGGGATAGCCCACGAACTCGGAGTGGTACTCGACGTCGATGTAGATCGCGCCCGAGGCGAGCAGGGCGGCGAGACGGCGTTTCACGGCGGACTCGGAACGGCCGGTGGCCCGCTGGAGTTCGGGGTAGGTGGCGCGGCCGTCGCGTTCGAGCACCGCGAGCAGGGGCTCGTCCTCGGGGTCGATTCGGGCCGGCCCCGGCGCCGCCCCCATCAGGCCCCCCACTGCTCTCCCGGCCGCTCCCCCGGCTGCTCCCCCGATCGCTCCCGCCGCCGTTCCCGGGTCGAGGCGCGGAGTCAGGGCGGCGACCTGATCGTCGTCGAGCGCCCCGAACTTGCGCATCCAGCCGCTGGGGCCGCCGTAGAAACGGTGGAGGAGTTGCTGAGCACGGATCTCCACCACGCTCGGCGTGCGCGGAAGTTTGCCGAGCAGCAGGTCGTCGTGGTCGCCGGGGTGGCGGGGCCGGGTCATGCAGACGATCTCGGTGCCGCCCGAGCCCAGGCCGATCCAGTGCGTGTCGGGCCGTTTGGCGAGCGCGTCGGCGATGACCGTGGCGCTGTCGGGAACGCAGCGCAGACGCAGCATCCACTGATCCTGACCGAGGCGTTCGGCGTCGCGGACGGCGACGACCCTGAGGCCGGCCTCGGCGCAGAGCCGACGGTAGCGACGGGCGATCGTCTGGTCGGAGACCCCGAGGACCGTGCCGATCCTGCTGAAGGAGGCCCGGCCGTCCACCTCCAGCGCCGACAGCAGTTCCAGGTCCAGCTTGTCCAGGGTGTGGGATTCCATCTCCATCGAGCTGCCCTCCGTCGGATTCCGTCGACCGTTCATCGGTTTCCATGGTGATCGACCGCCCCCACCCCAGGGTGGAGACGCAGGAAACCCATCGCAGGAAAACGGGAAAATCGAGGAGTGGAACATGCGCACAAGCGGAAACATGCGCACCTGGGGGCCGCTGACCGCGGTGTGCCTGGGCACGTTCATGCTGCTGCTGGACGTGACGATCGTGCTGGTGGCGCTGCCGGACATGGCGCGGGCGATGGACGCCTCGCTGAGCGATCTGCAGTGGGTGGTCGACGGGTACGCGCTGGCGCTGGCCGCGCTGCTGCTGGGCGCGGGAGCCGCCGCCGACATCCTGGGGCGACGCCGGGTGCATGTGGCGGGGGTGGGGTTGTTCGCGTCCGCGTCGCTGCTGTGCGGGCTGGCGAGCGGGCCGGTGACCCTCGTGGCCGCGCGGGTCGTGCAGGGCGTGGGTGCGGCTGCCATGCTCGCGACGACGCTCCCGCTGCTCGGCTCGGTCTACCAGGGCCGGCAGCGGTCGGTGGCGCTCGGGGTGTGGGGCGCGGTGAGCGGCGCGGCAGCAGCCGTCGGGCCGGTGCTGGGCGGGCTGCTGACGGAGGGCCCGGGCTGGCGGTGGATCTTCTTCGTGAACCTGCCGGTGAGCCTGGTCGCGCTGTGGCTGACGCTGAAGGAGGTGCCGGAGTCGCGGGGCGCGCGCGGGATGCGGGTCGACTGGGCGGGCACGGCGGCTTTCGCAGCCTTCGCGGGCGGGACGACGTACGCGGTGGTGCGGGCCGGTCAGGACGGCTGGACGGCGTCGGCGACGCTCGTCTCGTTCGGGCTCGCCGCGCTCGCGCTGGTGTGTTTCGTGCTGGTGCAGCGTCGGGCGGCGCATCCGCTGCTGGATCTGTCGCTGCTGCGCCGGCCCGCGTTCGTGGGGGTGATGGTGGGCGCGCTGGCCTTCAACGGCGTGGCGTTCGGGGTGACGCCGTATCTCTCCCTCTGGATGCAGACGCTGTTGGGGATGAGTCCGGTGCGCAGCGGACTGACACTGCTGCCGATGACCGTGGCCGCCATGGTGACCGCGATCCTGGTCGGGAAGCGGCTGCACGGGGCGCCGGCCCGGCTGACCATCGGAGGCGGGCTGTTTCTGATCGGTTTCGGCTGTTTCTGCCAGGCTGTGCTCGACGCGGGTTCGGACTGGACGGCGTTGATACCCGGGTTCGTGCTGGTGGGCATAGGAACCGGTTTCGTCGCACCTACCGTGGCGGGGGCGGCGCTGGCCGCGGTGGAGCCGGCGCGGGCCGGAATGGCGGGCGGAGCCGTGAACACCGTGCGGCAGCTCGGGTTCGCGCTCGGAGTGGCGGTCTTCGGCACCGTCGCGACCTCCCGGATGACCGAGACACTGCCGCACGACGCGTCCCACACGCTGGCGGGCGGGGGCGCAGCGGCGCTGCGAGGTGCGTTCTCCGAACACGCCCTGCGGTCCGCGTTCGCCTCCGGGCTGGACGCGGCGCTGGTGATGGCTGGCTGCATCGGCATCGCGGCCGCCGTGCTCGTCCTGGCGCTGGTCAGGCCGCCGCGCGCGGCCGCGGCAGCGGTAACGGAATCCGCGACTCCGGCGCTGTCCGAGGAGAGGGTGACCCCTCGCCCGTGACATCGGGGGACGGGGTCGGGCGGTGCAGGCCGTGACGGGCCTCGGAAGGGGTCAGGCAGCGTAAGCGGTAAGGGCAGATTCGGTGGAGATTGCGGTACCGAAACTTACTCAACCGTCAGTTTCCTGTCCGACCCTTCCCCATGTGAGCCCATTTTCCGGCACTGACCAGCGCAGACACGAGCATCACTCGTTTTCCGCCCCCCTCCCGCACCGTCGTTCGGTGGGGTAGCTTTCACGGCGCTGTGCGGCCATGAGAAGCGGGGTGCTGGGTTTGCGCGAGTTCACCAACCCTCCGTTGGCGTTGGCGCCGCCCGTCGGCGGTCTGGCCGACGTCGTCTTCCAGTACGCCCAGGAGGAGCCGCACTACATCGCCCTCGGCCGCAAGGACGACCGGGACGAATGGCGCGACGTCACCTCCGCCGAGTTCCGCGACGAGGTCCTCGCCCTCGCCAAGGGCCTTCTCGCCCAGGGCATCCGCTTCGGCGACCGCGTCGCGATCATGTCCCGCACCCGCTACGAGTGGACGCTGTTCGACTACGCCCTGTGGACGGTGGGCGCCCAGGTGGTGCCGGTCTACCCGACCTCCTCCGCCGAGCAGTGTTTCTGGATGCTCTACGACGCCGAGTGCACCGCCGCGATCGTCGAGCACGAGGACCACGCGATGACGATCGCCACCGTCATCGACCGGCTCCCCCGGCTGCGTCAGCTGTGGCAGCTGGACTCGGGGTGCGTGCAGGAGCTGTACGACGCCGGCGCCTCCATCGAGGACGACGTCGTCCACCGGCACCGGGAAGCGCTCACCCCCGACTCGACCGCGACGATCATCTACACCTCCGGTACGACGGGCCGGCCCAAGGGCTGTGTCATCTCGCACGGAAACTTCATGTTCGAGGCGGACACCGTGATCGAGCGGTGGGAGCCGGTGTTCCACTCGAAGAAAGGCGATGAGGCGGCGACGCTGCTGTTTCTGCCGCTCGCGCATGTCTTCGGCCGGATGGTGCAGATCGCCGCGATCCGGGGCAGGGTCCGTTTCGGCCACCAGCCGCAGCTGCACGCGGCCGCCCTGCTGCCCGACCTGGCCGCCTTCAGGCCGACGTTCTTCCTCGCCGTGCCGTACATCTTCGAGAAGGTCTTCAACGCGGCCCGCCGCAAGGCGGAGCGGGAGGGCAAGGCAGGCCCCTTCGAGAAGGCCGTCGACGTGGCCGTGAACTACGCGGAGGCGGTCGAGGCGAAGGCGTGGGGCATCGGGCCCGGCCCCTCCGCTGGCCTGCGCATGCAGCACCAGCTCTTCGAAAAGCTCGTCTACGCCAAGGTCCGCGCGGCCATGGGCGGCCGCGTCCGGCATGCGATGTCCGGCGGCTCGGCCATGGACCGCAAGCTCGGCCTGTTCTTCGCCGGCGCGGGCGTGCAGATCTACGAGGGCTACGGTCTGACCGAGTCGACGGCGGCCGCGACCGCCAACCCGCCCGGGCGCACCCGCTACGGCACCGTCGGCCAGGCCATCCCCGGCATGACCGTGCACATCGCGGACGACAACGAGGTCTGGCTGCGCGGCGAGAACATTTTCCAGGGTTACCTCAACAACCCCAAGGCCACCGACGAGACCCTGCACGACGGCTGGCTCGCCACCGGCGACCTCGGCTCACTCGACGAAGACGGTTTCCTCACCATTACCGGCCGCAAGAAGGAGATCCTGGTCACCTCCGGCGGCAAGAGCGTCTCGCCGGGACTGCTGGAGGAGCGGGTGCGCGACCATCCGCTGGTCAACCAGTGCATCGTCGTCGGCAACGACCGGCCGTTCGTGGCCGCTCTGGTCACCCTCGACCAGGAGGCCGTCGAGCACTGGCTGCAGATGCGCGACAAGCCGCAGCTCACGTCGGTCGAGCTGGTGCGAGACCCGGACCTGGAGGCGGAGGTGCGCAGGGCCGTCGTCGCGGCGAACACGCTGGTCTCGCAGGCCGAGTCGATCCGCACCTTCCGGATCCTCGCCCAGCCCTTCACCGAGGAGCACGGTCTGCTGACCCCGTCGCTGAAGCTGAAGCGCAAAGCCATCGAAAACGCTTACGCGAACGAGGTCGACGCGCTGTACCGCACGTAGGGTTTCCCACGGACGGTAAATGTGTTTCATATGTTTCATGCGTTTCATGTGATTCTGAGAGGCGTGAAACGTGTTTCCGATGGGCTCCCGCGAACGAAAACCGGGGTCAGGAATGCAGCACCCGCCGTGATCGTTCACGATGGGAGCATTACTTTGACGGACAACCGAAGGATCAAGAGCTCGTGAGCAGCAAGGTCCCCCCGATCATCCTCAACAACGGCGTGGAGATGCCCCAGCTGGGCTTCGGTGTCTGGCAGGTGCCGGACGACGAGGCCGAGCAGGCGGTCGCCACCGCGCTGGAGGCCGGGTACCGCAGCATCGACACAGCGGCGATCTACGGCAATGAGGAGGGCACCGGCAAGGCCATCACCGCCTCCGGCGTGCCCCGCAAGGACATCTTCGTCACCACCAAGCTCTGGAACGGCGACCAGGGGTACGACGCGACGCTCCGCGCGTTCGACGCCTCCCTGGAGAAGCTCGGTCTGGACTACCTGGATCTGTACCTCATCCACTGGCCGCTCCCGGCCCGCGACAAGTACGTCGACTCGTACAAGGCGTTCGAGAAGCTCCTCTCGGACGGCCGCGTCCGCGCGATCGGCGTGTCCAACTTCCTGCCCGACCACCTGGAGCGGCTGATCGGCGAGACCTCGGTCATCCCGGCGGTCAACCAGATCGAGCTGCACCCGCACCTGCAGCAGCACGCTTCCCGCGAGTTCCACGCGCAGCAGGGCATCGCGACCGAGGCCTGGTCCCCGCTGGGTCAGGGCAAGGGACTTCTCGAGGTCCCGGCGATCGTGGCCATCGCCCAGAAGCACAACCGCACCCCGGCCCAGGTCGTGCTGCGCTGGCACCTCCAGCTCGGCAACGTCGTGATCCCGAAGTCCGTGACGCCGTCGCGGATCAAGGAGAACATCGACGTGTTCGACTTCAGCCTGGACACCGAGGACCTGGCCGCGATCAGCGCGCTGAACGAGGACCGTCGCATCGGTCCCGACCCGGCGACGTTCGACGCCGGCTGAGCACCGAACGGGGGTGAACCGCCCCCGTGACGCGTAGCGGGCGCCCCTCGCCGGGGCGCCCGCTACGCGCGTCGCAGTGGCTCGCCGCCCAGGTCAGTTGGGCTGCCCGATCGGTCGTACGACGACGGTGTTGACGTCGACGCCCGCGGGTTGCCGGATCGCCCAGACGACGGAGTCCGCGATCTGGTCGGCGGTCAGCAGGTGCCCGGGCGGCAGGCTGCCGTAGCTGTCCCAGAACGGGGTCTCCACCCGGCCGGGCGCGATCAGCGTCACGCCGACGCCCCACTCGGTGACCTGGCGGCGCGTGTTCTCCGCGAGACCGGTCACCGCAAACTTCGTCGCTCCGTAGACGTTGCCCGGCGTGGGCACGAAACCGGCGACACTGCCCACCAGCACGATCCGTCCGCGGGTCGCCTTGAGTGCGTCGATCGAGGCACGGATCAGGAGTGCGGGGCCGAGGACGTTGGTCAGCACCATGTCCGTCCAGCCCGCCGGGTCGCCCTCGGCGACCGAATCATGGGTGGCGGTCCCCGCATTGGCGACGACTGTATCCAGTCGACCGTATTCCTTGAGCGTACGGTCGACCGCCGACTGTACACAGTCGTAGTCGGCGGCGTTCCCGGCGACCGTCAGCAGCCCCGCCGGCTCGCCGAGTTCCCCGGCGAAGGCGCGCAGCCGCTCCTCTCCACGGCCGGTCACGGTGACCCGGTACCCGACGTCCAGCAGCTGCCGTGCGACGGCGGCGCCGATTCCGCTGCCACCGCCGGTGATCAGTGCGACCGGAGCATCCGGCGAGCTGGAAGAGTCGGTCATGGCGTGCCCCCATCGCGTTGCCTGCGTTACCTGGGTTACCTGCGATATCTACATTGGCCGCGTCGCCTTCTTCACACGACGCGGCACGCAGTTCATCACTTGGAGCGCTCTCCAAGTCAAGCCCAGGCTGTTGCTAAACCGGTTTCACAGCCGTGTGCACGGTGTGCGCCGCCAGCACGAACACGTCCGCCCTGCGGTGCAGGCCCGCCTCGTCCTGCGGGTCGAGCAGCCGGTCCAGCGTGGCCCGGTCGTCGGCGTCCAGGTCATCGCCGACGACGTCCCGCAGCCGGGACAGGGACACGGCGATGTAGGCGCGGGCCCGGTCGGAGGCGGGGGCCGGCAGGTCGAGCAGGAAACTGCGGGTGCGGGAGTGCTTCAGGCCGGCCGCGCCGAGCAGAGCCGCCCAGTCCTCGGTCTCGGCCACGGAGCCGGGCAGTTCGGCCCGCATCCGGGCGAACCACTTCTCCTGCAGCACGTCGAGCCGCGCCTCCAGGCCGGGCCGTCCGAAGCCGAGGTCGCGCGGCAGGAACCGGGGCGGCAGTCCGCCCTCCATGATCGCCAGCGTTCCGCCGGGCGCGAGCCGCTCCGCGAAGGCCGTCAGGGCGGCGCGCTGGTCGCCCAGGTGATGCAGGCTGCGGCCGGCCCACAGCAGATCGGCCGGGTAGTCCAACTCCTCCAGCACACCCGGGAGTTCACCGGCCAGGATGCCGAAGCGGTCGCCGTACCCGAGCCGGTCGGCACGTTGCCGCGCCCGCTCCAGCAGCGGCGCGGAGCCGTCGACCGCCATGACCCGCGCCCCGGAGAACGTCTCGGCGAACAGGCAGGAGACCACCCCGGGACCACTGCCGACGTCCACGATCAGCCCCGGCTCGGTCACCTCCTTGCCGAGCCAGGACAGGGCCCGCTCGTACAGGGGCGCGAACAGCTCGGCCTGCGCCTCCAGGTGCGGGGCCATCTCGGCCCAGTCGATGTCGGTGCCATGACCGCGCGCATGGCCCTGGCGCTGACCGGCATGACCCTGACCGGGATGCCCCTGGCCGTGGGCATGGGCTTGTGGCTGACCCTGGGCTTGTGGCTGACCCTGGGCTTGTGTCTGGCCTTGGGCGTGCTGGTCGCCGTGGGATTCGTGCGGATGGTGCGCCATGGTGGTCAGCCTCTCGTCCGGTGTGCCGTCAGCGTGCGCCGACGCACCGGCCGAGGGCCACTCCTGTTGCCGGGACGGCAAAAAACAGGATGCGGACGGCAAGCCGATTCACCGCGGACGAGGCACGGGAACCGCTCGGCGGCGGAGTGAGCGATCCGCCGGAGTCCGGCCCGAAAGACGCGGCCGACCTCGGCGGATCACCGTTGCTTCACCTCAGTGCCGTGCCGATCGGCTCACCGACCTACAGCGGCGGGTACGCGTTCTGCATCAGCTGCTGGAACTGGGCCGAGAACCAGTGCCCGGACAGCGGGGCGTTGGCCAGGGAGCCGGACATGTTGTTGCCGTTGCGAGGGTTGCCCGTGTACGTGGGGTCGCACATCCGGTCGAAGCCCTTGCCCTCGTCGTTCGGGATGGCTGAGCTGGAACCGTCGGACTCGCCCGGCGGCTTCATCCACACATACGCGTCGATCCCGGCGGCCGGGGCGGCCTGCGGGCGCTCGCCGAGGCCGGCGCCGGACTGGTTGCACCAGTTGCCGATGTGGATACGACGGTCGTAACGGCCGCCGTCGACATAGGTGTCCACGCTGGTCGTCGCGCCCGGACCGGCGGGCCGGGCGGCGCCGCCCCAGCCGTTGCGGGAGGTGTCGATCAGCATGCCGATGTTCGACCTGAAGCCGGCGGAGACCAGCTGGTTGCGGAAGGCCTGGGCGTACGACAGCTCGTCGACGTAACGGTTCCAGTCCACCCACTTGGACTCGCGTACCGACTTGCCGACCACGGAGTCGTTGATGGTGAAGTTGTTCTCCTTCAGGGCGCTGTAGTTCGCCGTGTTGGTGATGAAGCCGTGCACGTCGTCGACGGTCGCGCCCTCGGCGGTGGCGGCCTGGTAGAAGAGCTGGGCGGAGGGGGCGAAGTTGTCGTCCCAGCCGAGCCAGCCGTGGTGACCGGCGTCGATGTAGTTGTAGACGTTGGGGATCGCGCCGAGCTTGTCCAGCGCGTAGCCGACGCCCTTCACATAGTTGCCGTTGGCCTTCATGGTGTCGCAGGCCGCGGTGGCGGTGGGCCGGCTGCCGGTGTTGGTGACGAGGTTGGGCAGCGAGTCGATCTCGATGGTCGTGACGATGCGCAGGCCGGCGTACTTGCTGTCGGCGAGGATCGTCGCGATCGGGTCGATGAACTGCGTCTTGTACTTGTCGATCTCCGTCGGGCCGAGCTCGCCGTTGGAGGCGAGGGCCGCGCAGTCCCGTCCGGGCAGGTCGTAGACGACCAGCTGGACGACTTCGTCGCCGCTGCCCTTCTGGGCGAGGGCCGCGTCCAGGTGGGCGCGCAGACCCATACCGCCGTTCACGCCGTTGATGGCGGCGATGCGGTCGAGCCAGACACCGGTGGGCTGGCTGGAGATACGGCTGCCGCCCGTCTCGGCCGCGGCCTTCGCCGACCACTCGGGGTTCACGTACACCTTGGCGCCGGCGTAGGGGTTGTCCACCTTCGTGGACGGAGTGCCGGGGTCGGTCGGGCCCGGGTCGGTGGGTCCGCCGGTGCCGCTGTCGACGTTGCAGGTCACACCGTCGAGCGTGAAGGTGGTCGGGATCGCGTTGGCGCCGCTGTACGAGGCCTGGAACCCGAAGCTGACCGAACCGCCGGTCGCCAGCGTGCCGTTGTAGGTCTCGTTGTTGGCGGTGACGGCCGTACCGGACTGGGTGATCTTCGCGTTCCAGCCGTTGGTGACCGTCTGGTTGCCGGCGTACGCCCACTTCACCGACCAACTCGACTTGGCGGCCGAGTTGTTGGTCACGGTGACGGCGGCGGTGAAGCCGGTGCTCCACTGGTTCTGCACCTGGTAGGCGACGGTGCACGGGATGGCGGCGATGCCCGAATCGCCGGGGACGACCGCGAGTGCCGTCCCGGAGGCGCCGGCGACCAGCGCCAACGCGGCGAGTACCGCTGTTCTGCTACGGCTCATGAGTGCGGGTTTCCTTCTTGGTTGAGGGTGTTGTCCGTTCCTTCGCTGGTTCCGTTCGGTGGTTCCGTTCGGTGGATCGGTTCGCGGAAACGGTTTCGGCTCGCCGGCTCCGTCCGCCGGATCGGCTCGCGGAATCGGCGCGCTCAAATCGGTCGCGCCTATCCGTCGAGTGCGCGCAGGTGGTCGCGCAGGCCGGTGCCGTATGCCGTGGGCGTCCCGTCGTAGCCCGAGATCAGGGACGGACCGGAGGAGCAGTCCCAGGTGTTCCAGGTCCAGCCCAGGTAGGACAGGCCGCGGTCGTCGAACCACTTCATGACCTGGTCGACGAAACCGTGCGAGCAGGTGTTCTCCCCGATCTCCCCTGCCACGAGCGGCACTTGGGCGGCGACGGGGGCGAGGGTGGAGTTCCAGCAGCTCTCGTTCGCGCAGCTGTTGAAGTTGTAGACGTGGTACGCGGCGGCGAGATTGCCGGTCGGGTCGGTCGGCTTGTACGTCAGCCACTGGCCGAGGTCGTTGGAGTACGCGAGCCCGCCGGCGAGGATCACGTTCTGGGCGCCGGTAGATCGTATGGAGTCGACGAGATCCTGCATACCGGCGACCTCATACCCGATGCCGGGGCAGGTTCCGCCGTCCCGCCAGCACTGCCATGCCTGGGTGATCGTCGAGGTGGCGCGGTCCGGGTAGGGCTCGTTGAACAGGTCGAACACGACGGCCTGGTCGTTCTTGAAGGCGTTGGCCACCGAGGTCCAGAACGACGGGGTGTACTGCATGTCGGGCATCGGCTTCTGGCAGCTGGCGTGCACGTCGGAGCAGCCGGCCGAGTTTCCCGTGTACTGACCGTAGCTCCAGTGCAGTTCGACGACCGGCGTCATGCCGTGCGCCTCGACGCGAACCACCAGGTCCTTGACGGCGTTGACGTAATTCGCGCCGCCATAGGCGGGGTTGATGTTCGCCAGGCCCAGCCAGCACTCCTCGTTGAGCGGGATGCGGACCGTGTTGACGTTCCAGTCGGCGATCGCCCGGACGGCGGCGTCGTCGACAGGGCCGTCCCAGATGCCGTGCCCCTGCACGCACATGAACTCGCCGCCGGAGCGGTTCACGCCGAGCAGACGGCGGGTCTTCCCGTCGGCGTCCACAAGCTTGTTGCCCACGACGCGCAGCTCAGGCGGCTCGTCACCGGTGTCCGGCGGCTCCGTCGACGGCGGCACGGTCGGGGTCGGAGTGGGGGTGGGGGTCGTCGTAGAGGTGGTGGTGGGGGTGGGCGTGGGAGTCGGTTCCGTGTCGACGTTGCAGGTCGTGCCGTTGAGCCTGAACGTCGCCGGCGCGGCGTTCGCCCCCGACTTCGAGGCGAGGAAGCCCGCGCTGACGCTCGCGCCGGTACCCAGGGAACCGTTCCAGCTCTCGTTCGCCGCGGTGACGGTCGTGCCGGACTGGGACCACTTGCCGTTCCAGCCCTGGGTGACCTTCTGGCCGTTCGCGAAGTCGAAGGAAAGGCTCCAACTACTGACCGCTGCGGCGTTGTTGGTGATCTTCACGGCACCCTGGAAACCTGCGTCCCACTGGCTGGTGACGGAGTACTCCACCGTGCACGCGGGTGTGGCTCCCTGCGCCGCGACGACCGGTAACAGGGCGCCCGCGACGAGGGCGACCGTGCCGGCGACGGCTAAAAAAACTGAACGCGGGGGGTGTCGCATGAGCGACTCCTTGCAGCTCAGGCGCGTCTTGACAGACGCGTCGACTGATGGAACCGCTCCCACTGGTGTCTCGAAGTTAGCGCCAAGCGCTGGCAAAGAACAGGGGAGTCGCTGACTTTCCCTCAACTTCTGACGTCGAATCTTTTCGACTCTTCAAGCACCTTGACCGCGTTCACCCCCGTCCCCACTATGGGAGCGCTCCCACTGGTTCAAGGCTTGTTGCTCCTCCCCCTTCTCCGAGCCGCAAGGAGGAACCAGCACCATGGATCACTCACGCAGACGTCGCGGGGCGCGGCGCCTGTGGACCGCCGTCGCAGCGGCCCTCGCGCTTCCCCTCGCCATGCTGAGTTCGACTTCGACTCCCGCACAGGCAGCGGCACTTCAGTGCAGCGTGGACTACAAGACCAACGACTGGGGCTCCGGGTTCACCGCGGATCTGACCCTCACCAACCGGGGCACCGACCCGATCAGCGGCTGGGCCCTGACGTATTCCTACGCGGGCAACCAGAAGCTGACGAACGGCTGGAACGGCAGCTGGTCGCAGTCCGGTCAGCAGATCACCGTGAACAACGCCACCTACAACGGGACGATCGCCGTGGGCGCGGCGGTCAGCACGGGTGCGCAGTTCACCTACAGCGGCACGAACGCCGCTCCCACGAGCTTCGCCATCAACGGCACCACCTGCGTCGGCGCGCATCAGCCGCCGGTCACCGTGCTGACCAGCCCTGCCGCAGGCGCCGTCTACACGCAAGGGGACGCGGTGCCGCTCGCGGCGACCGCCGCGGCCGCCGACAGCGCGACGATCACCAAGATCGAGTTCTACGACGACACAACCCTGCTGGGCACGGACACCAGCTCGCCGTACTCCCTGTCCGCTTCCGGATTGTCCGTGGGCAGCCACTCCCTGGTCGCCAAGGCCTACGACAGCCTGGGGGCGTCGGCGTCGTCGACACCGGTCGGCATCACGGTCGCCTCGGGGCCGGCCGTGGTCGCCTCCGCGACCCAACTGGCGGTGCAGCAGGGCAAGACGGGCTCCTATGCGCTGAAGCTGTCGACCCAGCCGTCGGCCAATGTGACCGTCACGACCGCGCGCACCTCGGGCAACACGGGTCTGACGGTGACAGGCGGCGCGAGCCTCACGTTCACACCGTCGAACTGGGCCACGGCCCAGAACGTGACCATCACCGCCGACGCCACGGGCACGGGCGCCGCGACCTTCGAGTCGACGGCGACCGGGCATGCGAAGGCCTCGGTCACGGCCACCGAGATCGCGGGCGCGAAGGCGTACGACGCCCGGTTCCTGGAGCTCTACGGCAAGATCACCAACCCGGCAAACGGTTACTTCTCACCCGAGGGCATCCCCTACCACTCGGTCGAGACGCTGATCGTCGAGGCCCCGGACCAGGGTCACGAGACCACGTCGGAGGCCTACAGCTACCTTCTCTGGCTGCAGGCCATGTACGGGAAGATCACGGGCGACTGGACCAAGTTCAACGGCGCCTGGGACATCATGGAGAGGTTCATGATCCCCACCCACGCCGACCAGCCGACCAATTCCTTCTACAACGCGTCCAAGCCGGCGACGTACGCGCCCGAGCTGGACACCCCGAACGAGTATCCGGCGCGGCTGGACACCGGGGTGTCCGTGGGATCGGATCCGATAGCCGGTGAACTGAAGACTGCATACGGTACGGACGACGTCTACGGTATGCACTGGCTGCAGGACGTCGACAACACCTACGGCTACGGCAACGCGCCCGGCAAGTGCGAGGCCGGCCCGACGGACACCGGCCCGTCGTACATCAACACCTTCCAGCGCGGCGCGCAGGAGTCGGTGTGGGAGACGGTGCCGCAGCCGACCTGCGACGCCTTCAAGTACGGCGGCGCGAACGGCTATCTGGACCTGTTCACCGGCGACGCCTCCTACGCCAAGCAGTGGAAGTTCACCAACGCCCCGGACGCCGACGCGCGGGCCGTGCAGGCCGCGTACTGGGCGGACATCTGGGCCAAGGCGCAGGGCAAGGGCAGTGACGTTTCCGCGACCGTCGGCAAGGCCGCGAAGATGGGCGACTACCTGCGCTATGCGATGTACGACAAGTACTTCAAGAAGATCGGCAACTGCGTCGGACCGACCGCCTGCGCGGCCGGCGCCGGCAAGGACGCCTCGCACTATCTGATGTCCTGGTACTACGCCTGGGGCGGCGCCACGGACACCAGCGCGGGCTGGGCCTGGCGCATCGGGTCGAGCCACACACACGGCGGCTACCAGAATCCCCTGGCCGCCTACGCCCTCAGCAGTTACGCCGACCTGAAGCCCAAGTCGGCGACCGGACAGGCGGATTGGGCGAAGTCGCTCGGCCGGCAGCTGGAGTTCTACCGCTGGCTGCAGTCCAGCGAGGGCGCCATCGCGGGCGGGGCGACGAACAGTTGGGCGGGCCGCTACGCGACTCCCCCGGCCGGTACGTCCACCTTCTACGGCATGTACTACGACCAGCAGCCCGTCTACCACGACCCGCCGTCCAACCAGTGGTTCGGCTTCCAGGCGTGGTCGATGGAACGGGTCGCCGAGTACTACCAGCAGACGGGGAACGCGAGCGCCAAGGCGGTCCTCGACAAGTGGGTCGACTGGGCGCTGTCCAAGACCACGATCAACCCGGACGGCACCTTCCGGATCCCCTCCACCCTCCAGTGGTCGGGGCAGCCCGACACCTGGAACGCGTCAAGTCCCGGCGCGAACACGGGACTTCACGTCACCGTCGCCGACTACACCAACGACGTCGGCGTGGCCGCCGCGTACGCCAAGACCCTGACGTACTACGCCGCCAAGTCCGGTGACACGGAGGCGAAGACGACCGCCAAGGCGCTCCTGGACGGCATGTGGACCCACAACCAGGACGCCCTCGGCATCGCGGTCCCCGAGACCCGCGCCGACTACAACCGCTTCGACGACGGCGTGTACGTCCCGAGCGGCTGGAGCGGCACGATGCCGAACGGCGACCCGGTCAACTCCTCCTCGACCTTCGCCTCGCTGCGTTCGTTCTACGAGAGCGACCCGGCCTGGTCGAAGATCGAGAGCTATCTCGCGGGCGGAGCCGCGCCCGTGTTCACGTACCACCGCTTCTGGGCCCAGGCGGACATCGCCCTGGCCATGGGCTCGTACGCGGAGCTACTCGAATAGCCCCCGCCGGGCGCTCCGCGGATCGGGCGGTTCATGGCTGCGTGCCGTCTGCGGCCGGTCGCGCAGTTCCCCCGCGCCCCTGAAGGGGCGCGGTACCGCACCGCTCCTTCGCTCAGTCGCCCGAAGCTCCGCGTGCGTGGTCCCGTCACCTGACGACGGGGCCCCGGCCGGGCGGCCCTCACCCGCACAGGGGGCCGCCCGGCAGTCGCACGTCCCTCGGCCCTCGTCACCCGTCACCCGTCACCCGTCCCTCATCCCCCGCGCCGTTCGTCTCCTCCCGCTCCGTTCCCCCGCACCGATCTCCTCCCCCCTCCCCCCATGGCTTCGCGAGGAAGGACCCCCACCGTGCGAAGAACCCGCATCCTCACGGCCGTACTGGCGCTCGCCGCCGGACTCGTCGCGGGCAGCCCGCCCGCGCTGGCGGCGGACAGCCCGAGAGCGACACTGGCCGCAGAGTCGTACACCTGGAAGAACGCCCGGATCGACGGCGGCGGCTTCGTACCGGGCATCGTCTTCAACCGCAAGGAGAAGAACCTCGCCTACGCCCGCACCGACATCGGCGGCGCGTACCGCTGGCAGGAGTCGAGCAAGACCTGGACGCCGCTGCTGGACTCGGTCGGCTGGGCGGACTGGGGGCATACGGGCGTGGTGAGCCTGGCCTCCGACTCCGCCGACCCGAACAAGGTGTACGCGGCGGTCGGCACATACACCAACAGCTGGGACCCCGGCAACGGGGCCGTGCTGCGCTCCGCCGACCGGGGCGCGAGCTGGCAGAAGACGAACCTGCCGTTCAAACTGGGCGGCAACATGCCCGGCCGGGGCATGGGCGAGCGTCTCGCGGTCGACCCGAACAGGAACAGCGTGCTCTATCTGGGCGCGCCGAGCGGCAAGGGGCTGTGGCGGTCGACGGACTCGGGGGTCACCTGGTCGCAGGTGACGAACTTCCCCAACGTCGGCAACTACCAGCAGGATCCGACGGACACGAGCGGATACGCCTCCGACAACCAGGGCATCGTCTGGGTCACCTTCGACGAGTCCACGGGGACGTCCGGCACGGCGACGAAGACGATCTACGTCGGGGTCGCGGACAAGGACAACGCGGTGTACCGCTCGACGGACGCGGGTGCGACCTGGACCCGGGTGGCCGGGCAGCCGACGGGATATCTGGCGCACAAGGGTGTGCTGGATACCGTCAACGGTCATCTGTACATCGCATACAGCGACAAGGGCGGGCCGTACGACGGCGGCAAGGGCCGGCTGTGGCGGTATGCGACGGCGTCCGGGACGTGGACGGACATCAGCCCGGTGGCGGAGGCCGACACCTACTACGGCTTCAGCGGGCTGACCGTCGACCGGCAGAAGCCGGGCACCGTCATGGCCACCGCGTACAGCTCCTGGTGGCCGGACACCCAGATCTTCCGCTCGACGAACAGCGGCGGCGCCTGGACGAAGGCGTGGGACTACACCTCGTATCCCAACCGCGCCAACCGGTACACGATGGACGTCTCCTCGTCGCCCTGGCTGACCTGGGGTGCGAATCCCTCACCTCCCGAGCAGACGCCCAAACTCGGCTGGATGACGGAGGCGTTGGAGATCGACCCGTTCAACTCCAGCCGGATGATGTACGGGACGGGAGCAACGATCTACGGCACGGAGAACCTGGCCAACTGGGACAGCGGCGGCCAGTTCACGATCAAGCCGATGGTGCAGGGGCTGGAGGAGACGGCCGTCCTCGACATCGCCTCTCCCCCGTCCGGCGCGACGCTGCTCAGCGCGCTCGGTGACGTCGGCGGCTTCCGCCACACGGACCTCACCAAGGTGCCGTCGATGATGTTCACCTCACCGAACTTCACCTCCACGACGAGCCTGGACTACGCCGAGACGAACCCGAACACGGTGGTACGGGTCGGCAATCTGGACTCGGGGCCGCATGTGGCGTTCTCGACGGACAACGGGGCCAACTGGTGGGCGGGCACGGACCCTTCGGGGGTCAGCGGCGGCGGGACGGTCGCCGCGGCGGCGGACGGCAGCCGCTTCGTGTGGAGCCCGGCGGGCACCGGAGTGCATTACACAACCGGTTTCGGAACGTCGTGGCAGGCATCGAGCGGGATCCCGTCCGGTGCGACCGTGGAGTCGGACCGGGTCGACCCCAAGGTCTTCTACGGCTTCAAGTCGGGCAAGTTCTATGTGAGTTCGGACGGCGGGGCGACCTTCACCGGGTCCGCGGCTACCGGCCTGCCCGCCGGGGACAGCGTGCGCTTCAAGGCGCTGCCGGGCACGAAGGGGGACCTCTGGCTGGCCGGTGGGGCGAGCGACGGGGCGTACGGGCTGTGGCACTCCACCGACTCCGGCGCGACCTTCGCCAAGCTGTCGACGGTCGAGCAGGCCGACACGATCGGCTTCGGCAAGGCGGCGACGGGCGCGTCGTACCAGACGCTGTACACCAGCGCGAAGATCGCCGGCGTCCGCGGGATCTTCCGCTCCACGGACAAGGGCGTGACCTGGACCCGCATCAACGACGATGCCCACCAGTGGGGTTGGACGGGAGCGGCGATCACGGGCGACCCGAGGGTGTACGGGCGGGTCTACGTCTCGACGAACGGCCGGGGCGTCGTCTACGGGGACACCTCCGACACGAGCGGCGGGGGCGGGGGCACGGACCCGACGGATCCCACCGATCCCACGGACCCCACGGACCCCACGGACCCCACTCCGACGGGCGCCTGCGCGGTGACGTACACGATCACCAACCAGTGGTCCGGCGGCTTCCAGGCGGACGTCAAGCTCGCCAACACCGGAACGAGCGCGTGGTCCGGCTGGAGCCTCGACTGGGCCTTCCCGAACGGCCAGAGCATCTCCCAGCTCTGGAACGCCGACTACACCCAGTCGGGTTCCACGGTGACGGCGAAGAACGTCGGCTGGAACGCCAACGTGGCGGCCGGCTCGTCCGTGAGCTTCGGTTTCACGGGCAGTTGGTCGGGCGCGAACACGAAACCGACGGCGTTCCAACTGGGTGATCAGGACTGCACGGTGAGCTGACCCGACCCCGGTCAACCGGATGATCTCGTTCAGCGCCACTGCCGAGTTCTCGCTCATACGATCGACCCCGCCTCCCACCCGGGAGGCGGGAGAGCTTGGAGGGGAACATGGGAGTGTCCAGACGCGCCCTGTTGGGCTATTCGAGTACGGCCGCGGCGGGAGCGGTCCTCGCGGCCGCCGGCCCGGCCCAGGCCGAGGGGAGCGACGGCGCCGAGCAGGCCGCCGAGACGGCCACCGACACAGCCACCGACACGGCGACGGACCCGGACTGGGGCTGGAGCGTCCCGTTCCGTGGTGTCACCCCGCCCGGACCGGAGGACGGAAGCATCATCATGAGCTTCACCATCGACTTCATGCACTCGCCCACGGCGCAGAAGGTCACCGCGCTCGACGTCGCCGACGCCATCAACGAGCTGCTCACGTCGCGTGGTTGGCCCGCCATCCAGTTCTACGGGAACGTGCCCCAGGCCCTGAACTGAGCTGCCGCACGAGCGTGCCGAGGCCCCGTCCCGCTGCTCCGGGCGGGGCCTCGGCACGTCCGCGTCAGGGGGTGTACACCGTCGGCCTCGGCGCCGTCGCCATGCCGTTGCCGAGGAAGAAGCTCGGGTGCGGCGGTTGGTTGTAGGCGGTGTTCTGCCAGGCCAGGCCGGTGCGGTACATCGTGTCGTGGAGCAGGGTGGTGATCTTCGTGGTCGTCTCGATCGGGGTCGAGTAGATCCTCAGGGCCGTGTTGTCCGACGTGGGCCAGACGACCTCCTCGCGCCAGTCGCCGAGGAGGTCGCCGGACAGGGACGGGGTGGCCTTGGTGCTGTTGTTGGAGTGGACGCCCGAGCCGGTCAGCAGGCGGGTGTCCGAGGACGTGCCGTACTTGTCGATGTGGGTGCCGTCGAGGAGTTCGCGGACCGGGTCGCCGTCCCACCAGGAGAGGAAGTTGGCGGAGGACGGTTCGCGGCCCTTCGTCGCTCCGGCCTCGTCGCGGATCGACGAATCCGAGGCGGACCAGACCTCCGCACCGTCGTTGCCCGCCCAGATGTCACCGGCGACTCCGCGACCGTTGTCGCAGCAGGCGGCGAGGCTCCAATTGACCGTGCCGTTCGCCGGGTTGATGTACAGCTCGGCGGGCTGGGACGTCGACTCCGAGACCTTGAAGTACTCCAGGCCGGCGTGCGAGGGGTCCAGGTCACCGAGGTGCTGGGCGTCGCCGTGGCCGGTCTTCGTCGTCCACAGGCCGTTTCCGTTGTCGTCGACCGCCATCGCGCCGTAGACGATCTCGTCCTTGCCGTCGTCGTCCACGTCCCCGACGGAGAGGCTGTGGGAGCCCTGGCCGTCGTAGCCCTTGCCGGTGTTGGTGGAGGAGGAGCTGTCGAAGGTCCAGCGGCGGGTGAAGGAACCGTTCCGCCAGTCCCAGGCGGCGATCACGGTGCGCGTGTAGTAACCCCGCGCCATGATCAACGACGGCCGTGCGCCGTCCAGGTAAGCGGTTCCCGCGAGGAAGCGGTCGACGCGGTTTCCGTATGAGTCGCCCCAGGACGAGACCGTGCCGCGGGCCGGGACGTAGTCGACGGACTGCATCGCCCGGCCGGTCTGGCCGTTGAACATGGTCAGATACTCGGGGCCGGACAGCACATAGCCGCTGGAGTTGCGGTAGTCGGCGGAGGAACTGCCGATCACCGTGCCCGCGCCGTCCACCGTGCCGTCGGCGGTCTTGGTCGCGACCTCGGCCTTGCCGTCGCCGTCGTAGTCGTACACCTGGAACTGGGTGTAGTGGGCGCCGGAGCGGATGTTGCGGCCGAGGTCGACGCGCCACAGCCGGGTTCCGTCGAGCTTGACGCCGTCGAGGATCGTGTTTCCGGTGTAGCCGGACTGGGAGTTGTCCTTGGCGTTGGTCGGCTGCCACTTCAGGACGATGTCCAGCGCGCCGTCGCCGTCCAGGTCGCCTACGGAGGCGTCGTTGGCCTCGTAGGTGTAGGCGACGCCGTCCGGGGTCGTGCCGCCGGCGGGCGGGGAGAGGGGAACGTCCTTGTAACCGGTGCGCAGTTGGATCGCATGGACGGAGTCCGCCTGCTCGACGCCGCCCACGATCGCCCGGATCGTGTAGTCGGCCTGGGCGGGCGCGCCGGCGTGGAAGTAGTTGGTGGAGCCGGTGATCGGGGTCGAGTTGACCAACGCACCGGCCCGGTAGACGTTGAAGGAGACGTCGTTCGGGTCGGTGCCGAGCCAGCGCCAGCCGACCAGGTTGCCGCTGTCGGTGTGGACGCTGACCACACCCCGGTCCAGCTTCTCGACCTGGCGGGCGGTGGCGGCTTCGGCGGTGCCGCTGCCGAGTGCGGTCAGGCCTGCGGCGACGAGGGTCGCCGCCGCTGTCACCGCCGAGAAGAGGGCGGCGTGGCGCCTGCGGTGCTTGTACGGGTGCTGCACGGACGAACCTCCAGAGAGGACGGACGGGTTCCGCACTCAGTCGCCGCCGCGGGGAGTCAAGTTGCCGTACCTTTCGGCCAGTTCGGCAACCGTTCGGGCGATGCGTTCGCGCAGCTCGGGCGGCTCCAGCACCTCGATGTCCGTGCCCAGGCGCAGGAATTCGCCATGCGCGTGATCGACCGACTCGATCGGGACCGTGGCCAGGGTCCAACCTCGGTCGTCCGGCGGTCCGTCGGCCGACTTCGGCAGCCGCACGCCGGGCGCGAGCCGGACGACGGCTGTCCCCCGGTGGAGCCGGTCGTGGAAGTCGCGCTGGTACGCCGTCCAGTACGCGGCCAGGTCGAAGTCCTCGGGGTGGGTGAACTCCTCGTCGGATGCCGCGAGTTCGAGGATCTGGTCGACGCGGAAGGTGCGCGGGCCCGGTCCCGCGACGACGTACCAGCGGCCCGCCTTCAGCACCAGGCCGTACGGCTCCAGCCGGCGTTCCACGTCGGTGGGTTCGGCCCAGCGGCGGTAGCGGACGTGGAGCACCCGGCCGTTCCACACCGCGTCCGCCACCGCCGGGAGATACGGCGCCTCCTCCGCCTGCGCGTACCAGCCCGGCGCGTCGAGGTGGAAGCGTCCGCTGATCCGGTCGGCGTGGGCGCGCAGTTCGGGCGGCAGCGCGGCCCGTACCTTCAGCTGGGCGGCGGCGAGGACCGAACCCAGGCCCAGCTCGGCGGCCGCATCGGGCGCACCGGCGAGGAAGAGGGCCTCGGCTTCGTCCGCGTTGAGTCCGGTCAGGCGGGTGCGGTAGCCGTCGAGCAGGCCATAGCCGCCGGCGTGACCCGCGTCGCCGTACAGCGGGACGCCCGCCGCGCTCAGGGCGTCCATGTCGCGGTAGACCGTGCGGACCGAGACCTCCAGCTCCTCGGCGAGCTGGGCGGCGGTCATCCGGCCCCTGGTCTGGAGCAGCAGGAGGATCGAGACGAGTCGGCTGGACTTCACTGACACAGGATGGCAGTGAAGCGCGCTTAGCGTCGCCGCCATGACCTCGACCCCACGCCCACCTTCACCGTTGCCGTCGCCGCCTGCGCCTGCGCCGTCGACGTCAGCCTCGACCTCGACCTCGACCTCCGGCTTCGCCGAGAAGCTTCTGACCGTGCCGCCGCCCATCGAGGTGGCGGGGCGGCGGATCAAGCGCTATCACGTCACCCGGGACCCCGCGGGCATCGCGCCGGAGGTGGAGCGGGCCGCGTACGCGATGCTGCCGCGGCTGCTGCCGGAGCCGGACGGGACCCCTCCCGCGACGTTCGTCGTGCTGCACCGGGGCGACGACACGGGCGCCTACCTGAACGCGTACAGCTGGGTATGGGGCAACGTCCTGCACTTCCGGGGCGCGGCGGCGGGCCAGCCGGTGCTGGGCTGCCCGGACCTCGATCCCACCCACTTCGTCGCCGCCGACCGGCCGTGGATCGGCTGCGTCTGGGAACTGCCGCCGATCCTGCACGAACGGGACGCGTGGGTGCGCCACATGCTCGCCCGCGCAGCACCTCAAGTCCCCGATCTCGAAGCCTACTTGACCGATTCCCTGCCCGAAGGCACCACAGGAGACCGCATATGAGCAGCCCGCACGACTTCGACTTCCTCCACGGCGAGTGGGAGGTCCGCCACCGTCGGCGCACCGACTTCCTCGACGCCGGCAGCGCGTGGGAGGAGTTCCCGTCCACCGTCCGGTGTTGGCCGTTGTTCGACGGGGCCGCGAACATCGACGAGATCGACATGCCGCACCTCGGGGCGAAGGGGCTGACGCTGCGGCTCTTCGACCGGGAGAGCCGTCTGTGGTCGCTGAACTGGTCGTCCAGCAGCAGCGGCAGACTGTTTCCACCGGTGATCGGCTGCTTCGGCGGCAACGGAAACGCTCTCACCGCCCCCGATGCCGACCCCGCGTCCGCCTCCGCCACCGCCTCCGCCACCGCCCCCGGCACCGACCCCGCGCCCACCCCCAGTGACGGTCGGCGCGACCGTGGTGAGTTCTACGGTGACGACACGCACGACGGCAAGGACGTGCGGGCCCGCTTCGTCTGGTCGGGAGTTTCAGAAACGTCCGCCCGCTGGGAGCAGGCCTTCTCGCTGGACGGCGGGAAGACCTGGCTGACCAACTGGGTCATGGACTTCACGCGTCCGGAAACGAGCCAGGAACCGGTTTCCGGAACGCCCTCAGCGTGAACGCGGGGTCCGGGCGGGGCCGGTCCTGGTCGGGCAGGGCCGCGAGGCGGGCGGCGAAGTCGTCGGCCAGAGGGTGTCCCGGCGGAAGGGTGACGAACCACCCGCGTCGCAGGTCGGCGATGGCCCGGCGCGGGCTGCGGCCCTGCCCCCGCCCGGGGAAGCGGGCCTGCCCCGCCGGGACCAGACCGCATCCGACGGCGTACGACTCCACCAGCGCGGCGGTGTCGGAGGCCGGCCGACGCGGACGCGAGGCCAGCACGACATCGATGTCGCTGCCCACGTTGTGCGAGGCGCCCTTGTCGACCGTGGTGACGTACGTCCCGCCGGGCCGCAGCACCCGGGCGCATTCGGCGAGGATCCGCCGCGTGTCCACGGGATCCTCGACGAGGTGCAGCAGCCACACGCTGCTGACGGCGTCGAACTCCCCGTCCCTGAAGGGGAGTCGGCGGCCGTCGGCGAGGACGACCGCACCGGGCAGCCGGGCGGCGGCGTACCGGGCCATGGCGGGCGCCCGGTCCACGCCCGTCACCCGCAGCCCGGCCCGTCCGGCCGCGAGCCGCCGGGTCACGATGCCCGTACCGCAGGCGACGTCCAGCAGGCTGCGCGCCTGAACCGGGACGAGACCGAGGACGGCCTTGGCGGCGGCCGCCGCGCGGGGCTCGCCGCCGCGCGAGACGTCGTAGCGTTCGGCTTCCTTGTCGTAGTCCAGCACGCGCGCTCCCGTTCGGTCGCAGCCATACCCGTATCCGTATCGCTATCGGTACTCGTCCCTATACCCCGCCCCCGTCCATGCCCCCGCCCATGCCCGCGCCCGCGCCTACGCCCGCGCCTGTCGGCAGACCGATCCGCAGGTCAGTGCGCTCCGTGTGCGGGCGCCGCTTCCGTCACGCGACGGGCGAGTTCGAAGTCGAGTTCGGTGACGGCGCCGCCCACGCTGTGGGTGTTCACGGCGAGGGACACCGAGTGGTAGCCGAGGGTGAGCTCGGAGTGGTGATCGAGCTCCTCCTGGATGCGTGCGACATGCACGACCAGGGCCGTCGCGGCGAAGTGGGAGCCGAGCCGGAATCTGCGGGTGAGGCGGTCGCCGTCCAGGGACCAGCCGGGCAGCTCGGACAGCCGCTCCTCGATCTCCTTCTGCGACAGCGGTTCGACGGCCATGGCCCGGCTCCTTTCCTGGGCAGCGCATACCCGTCAAGCGTGCCACAGGAGAGCCGCCGCGGCCCTGGTCAGACAGGTGCGCCGGGGTCAGTCACGAACGCATTCCGCCGCCAGATCGTCCCCCAGTGCGATGATCGTGGCCCGGCCCTCGACCTGCTCCAGCCACTCGTGCGGCAGCCCGACGTCGCCGTGCCGGGCGCCCAGCAGGTTGCCGCAGATGGACCCCGTGGAGTCGCTGTCGCCGGAGTGGTTCACGGACAGCAGCAGGGCGTCCTCGACCCGCCGGGTGGCCAGCACCGCGTAGACGCCGATCGCGAGGGCCTCCTCGGCGACCCACCCCGCGCCCAGCTTCTCCACTTTCTCGGCGGTCGGCTCGCCTTCGGCGGCCAGGTCGAGGGCCTGGTTCAGCGCGGCCGAGGTCTCCTCGTGAGCGGAGTGACGGCCGAGCAGCCGCAGGGTGCGCAGGGTCGCGCCCTCGACGGACTCCCCCTGCACCAGATACGCGACGATCGCGGCGAGCGCACCGGCCGCGTAGTAGCCGGTGGGGTGGCCGTGGGTCGTCTGGGCGCAGCGGGCGGCCATCGCGAAGGCCCGCTCGGCGGAGCGGTGGGCGAGCCCGAAGGGGGCCGAGCGCATCACCGTGCCGCAGCCCTTGGAGCCGGGGTTGACCGGTCCGGGCGCGCCGCTCAGCTCGGCCCGCGGATCGGGAACGTACTCCTGGGCGAGCCCGGAGAGACAGGCGTCGCCGGGGGCCCGGCGGGCGTACAGCCGGGGCTCGGCGAGGAGGCCGCCCTTGACCCCGTCGGCCGGTCCCGGCCGCTGCTGGGTCTCCAGCCAGCGCCCGTAGGCCTGGCGGACCAGGGCGGTCTCCGCGCCGCCGATGCCCTTCAGCCGGGCCCGCCTCGCCGCCGCCCGCAGCCCCTCGACGGTGAACAGGGTCAGCTGGGTGTCGTCGCTCACCCGGCCGATCACGCCCTCGCCGTCCGGGACGAGGCGGGTCAGACCCCTCGGGCCGTGGGCCGCGCGGATGTCGTCGAGGGAGGAGAACTCGACGGCGTAGCCGAGGGCGTCACCGAGAGCTCCGCCGAGGAGACAGCCCCGGACCCGGGCGCGGTACACCGCCGCCGACTCCAGGGAGGACTTCCGCCAGTCGTTCATCCACTCTCTCCTCAACCCTCGGCCCGCAACCCGCAACCCGCAACCGTCGGCCCTCGGCCCTCGGCCGTCAACTACGGTCGTGCTTATGCCCATGGTCCCGACCAGTACGAACGCCGACTCCGCCGCCCCCGCACCCGCCCCCGCCGCCGCACCCGCGGCCCCCACTGACTACGCCGACTCCGCCGGCCGGGGCGTCGGCCCGCTGCTGCGGGACTGGCGGGTGCGGAGGCGGATGAGTCAGCTGGAGCTGGCGTTGCGCGCCGACTCCTCGGCCCGGCACATCAGTTTCGTCGAGACGGGCCGCTCGCGGCCCAGCGAGGACATGGTGCTGCGGCTCGCCGAGCACCTCGACGTGCCCGTGCGCGAGCGCAACGCGCTGCTTCTGGCCGCCGGGCACGCCCCCCGCTACCCGCACACCCCGCTGGACGACCCGGCGCTGGACGCGCTGCGCGCGGGCATGGAGCGGCTGATCCAGGGCTACGAGCCGTATCCGGCGCTGGTGATGGACGCCCGGTACGACGTGCTGGCGGCCAACCGGGGCATCGCGCTGCTGCTGGACGGCGTCCCGGCGTCGCTGCTCGCGCCCCCGCTCAACGCGATGCGCCTCACCCTCCACCCGCAGGGCCTCGCGCCGCGCATCCGCAATCTGCGGGAGTGGCGGGGTCACCTGCTCGCGCAGCTGGAACGCCAGGTCGCCCTGCACCGCTCGGCGGCGCTGCGGGAGTTGTACGAGGAGGTCGTCGCCTATCCGGTCCCCGAGAGCGCCTCGGCCGGCGAACAGGCCGAGCCCGTACCGTACTTCGCGCTGCCGATGCAGATCGAGCACGAGGGGCGGACGCTGTCCTTCATCTCGTCCGTCGCCACCTTCAACACCCCGATGGACGTGACCGTCGCCGAGCTGGCCATCGAGACGTTCCTCCCGGCGGACCCCGCCACGGCCAAATATCTTCATTCGTTGGTGAACTGATGATCCATCAGTGTGATTCTCGGGTAGATTCCCCGATGAATGTTCGACTCCGTTCTCGTGAGATCGACGCCGGAGCGTGTCACACTGGCCCGCGTGCCCGGACGCGTAGGGGAGACGTGGCGTGAGTGAGCGACGGCCCGCACCCACGGTGGGCCAGGTGGTACTCGGCAGGCGGCTGCAGGAGTTGCGCGAAGCAGCCGGCCTCGGCCGCGAGGAGGCGGCCCGCGCCCTGCGCGTGGCCGCGGCGACCGTGCGCCGGATGGAGACGGCCGACGTCGCGCTCAAGGTCCCTTATGTACAGGTGCTGTTGGAGACGTACGGCGTCCCCGTCGCGGAGGCCGAGGCGTTCGTCTCGCTCACCGAGGAGGCCAACCGGCCCGGCTGGTGGCAGCGTTACCACGACGTGCTGCCGGAGTGGTTCAGCCTGTATGTGAGCCTGGAGGGCGCGGCGCGGCTGATCCGCTCCTACGAGCCGCACTTCGTGCCCGGGCTGCTGCAGACGGAGGCCTACGCGCGGGCCGTGCTGGAGGCCGGGACCGTCGGGCGGACGACCCCGGGGGCGCTCGAGCGGCACGTGTCACTGCGCATGGCCCGGCAACGGCTGCTGGAGAACGCCGACCCGCCGCATCTGTGGGTGGTGATGGACGAGACGGTGCTGCGCCGCCCGGTGAGCGTCGAGCCGGAGGTGATGGCCGAACAGCTCGACAAACTGGTGGAGTTCGCCGAGCGCGACCGGATCACCCTGCAGGTCTCCGAGTTCGCGGCCGGCCCGCATCCGGGGACGTCCGCGCCGTTCTCGCTGTTCCGTTTCGCCGAGCCGGAGCTGCCCGACATGGTCGTCACCGAGTATCTGACCGGTGCTCTGTATCTCGACGACCGCAAGGAGGTCTCCGCCCACCTGGAGGTTCTCGACCACATGACGACCCATGCCGCGTCCGCGCAGCGCACCAAGGAGATCCTGCGGAACGTCCGCGCGAACCTCTGAGTTCCGACCTTCCAGGAGCAGACCCGTCATGACCGGATCCGAGGCAGAGCAGGCCGCCGCCGCTCCGATGGACACCACCAGGCCACATCCGGCCCGTGTCTACGACTGGTGGCTGGGCGGCAAGGACAACTACCCCGTGGACGAGGAGCTGGCCCGCCGTATCCTCGCCGTGGACGGCACGGTGCTGCGCGGGGCGCGGGCCAACCGCCGGTTCATGCAGCGGGCCGTGCGGGCGGCCGCCGAGGCCGGGCTGCGCCAGTTCCTGGACATCGGCACCGGCATCCCCACCGAGCCCAACCTGCACCAGGTGGCGCAGGGCGTGGCCCCGGCGTCCAAGGTCGTGTACGCGGACAACGACCCGATCGTGCTGCGGCACGCGGAGGCGCTGCTGCACAGCTCGGCCGAGGGCTCCACGCAGTACGTGCACGCCGACGTCCGCGACCTCGACGCGCTGCTGCGGCGGGCCGGCGAGTCCCTGGACTTCGCGCGGCCGGTCGCGCTGTCGCTGGTGGCGCTCACCCACTATCTGGGCGAGGACGAGGCCGGCGACGACGTGTACGGCCTGCTGAAGAGGTACGTGGCCGCGCTCGCCCCGGGCAGTTGGCTGATCCTCTCGCAGGTCACCCCGGACCTGAGTCCGCAGGCCGTCGGGAAGGCCGCCGAGAACTTCCGGCGCAGTGGCACCCCGTTCCACCCCCGCTCGCTGCCCGAGTTCTCGCGTTTCTTCGAGGGTCTGGAGCTGCTCGGTCCGGGTGTCATCCCGGTCTCCGGGTGGCGGCCGGACCCGGAGGACGTGGCCGCCCAGGCGGAGGGCATCGTGCCGGTGTACGCGGGCGTCGCCCGCAAGGCCTCGGAGTAGGTCGGGAGTCGACGACCCGCCGCGCGGGCTGCGTTGCGGCACCAACCGGATCACCGGCCTTTGTGCAGGCGGTCCTAGCCCCTCGCCTCGGCTCGGCCCGAGAGTGGACAGAGCTCAGGGCCGATACCGGATGGAGGGTGACTCATTCATGGCGCAGACCCCCAACGTGATCCTGGAGGGCGGCGGACCTCTCATTCCCACCGACGAGAGGATCCGCTTCCTCTCCAACACCGCCGAGACGTTCAAGCTCTTCCTCGGCAACCGGCACGAGCACTATGAGCCGAGCGACAGACGGCGGGCGCACCACGACGGTCGCGAACTGCGGGTCTTCACCTGGGTGCGCCGCACCTACGTGGCCGAATAGCGCGTGCGGGCCGCCGATGATCGGCGGCCCGCACTACGTTCCGGCCCGCACCAAGCAGGTCAGGCGAAGTCGGCAGCGCCCCGCAGGGGCGCGGGGAACTGCGCGACCGGCCACGACGGCGCCGCAGCGGAACGACGGCACATCACGGCACGTCCAGCGGAGCGCTCAGGCGAGTTTGGCCGACAGCGTCATCGGGACGGCCTTGAGGGCCTGGCTGACGGGGCAGTTGGCCTTGGCGTCCTCGGCCGCGGCGACGAAGCCGTCCTCGTCGAGGCCGGGCACGGTGCCCTCCACGGTCAGGTGGATGCCCGTGATGCCCTCACCCGGCTGGAAGGTGACGTCGGCCGAGGTGGTGAGCCTGGTGGGCGGGGTGCCGGCGCCGGCCAGGCCGTGCGACAGGGCCATCGAGAAGCAGCTGGAGTGGGCGGCGGCGATCAGTTCCTCGGGGCTGGTCTTGCCGTTCGCCTGCTCGGCGCGCGACGGCCACGACACCGGCTGCTCACCGATGCCGGAGGAATCGAAGGTCACGACACCGTTGCCCTCGAGCAGGTTGCCTTCCCAGACGGTGTGTGCGGAGCGCGTGGTAGCCACGGTTCTTCCTTTCGGATGGGGTTCCCGTCGGACGGGATTCCGTGTCCCCCATCCGATCACACTCCGCTCACACTCCGCGTCACTGCACCCGGAACACCGGCCCCTGCGCCGTGAACGGCAGCCTGCTGCCCTGCGGGATCAGGTAGGCGTGCTCGCGGCGAACCCGCAGGACGTCGCACCAGCCGTCGGTGATGACGAGCAGCGGCGCGCCGGGCGGGAAGTCGTCGGCTCGGTGCAGCAGGTCGATGCCGGGCTGCAGCACCGTGCCGCCGCGGCCGTGCACCCGGACCCGGCCGGCGATCTCGGTGACCGGCAGGTAGCCCGCGTCGTGCGGGGCCGCGTCGCAGAACACGACCCGGGCGGCCGGTACGTCGCGGGCCTCGGCGTAGGAGGCGATCGCGCCGAGCGCCTTGCCGAGGAGGGTGCGGTCCATGGAGCCCGAGGTGTCCAGGACGACGCCGAAGGTGCACCGGGCGATCTCCTCCGGCGGGAACCAGCGGCCGGCCCGCGGGATGTCGGGGGTGGAGGCCTGGCGGCGCGCGGGACGGGCGTACGTCCGCAGCGGCTCGGGGCGCGGCACGAACTCGTCGAACCAGCGGGCGAGTCGGGCGTCCCAGGGCAGCGGCGGATGGCTGAGCGCGCGGATCTCCTCGACCAGCCCGCCGGGCAGGAAGCCGCGTTCCTGCCGCTGGTGCAGGTCCAGGCCCTGGGCGAGGCCGCGGCGGTAGAAGCCGTCGAGGTCGACGTGGTCGCCGGGCGGGCCGATCGGGGCGCCGAGGATGTCGCCGAGGCCCTTGCCGCGCAGGGTGGCCAGACGGCGCATCCGGCGCAGGTCGCCGGCGATGCGGTCGTAGACCTCCTCGGCGGACAGGCCGGCCAACTCCGCGTCGTACAGCAGCCCTTCGGGCATCGTGCCGACCTGCATCTCGCGCAGCCAGCCGTTGATGACGTAGTCGCAGGCGACGTTGAAGAGGTAGGGGTCGCGGGTGCCGCAGCGCTCGCCGTGCCGCAGGGCGGCGTGCAGCATCTCGTGGGCGAGGACGAAGCGCCACTCCTCGTCCTCGAAGGTGCGCAGCGGATTGACGTAGATCTCGCCCGCCTCCGCGTTCACGGCGGCGACCTGGATGCCGTGGGCGCGGGCGAGTTCGGCGTCGGCGACGAGCTTGATGCCGGCCGCGATGCCGCCGAGCAGCGGATAGGAGGAGACGAACCAGCTCAGCGCCTCCTCCCAGGGGCGCCGGTCGGCCGTCTCGCCGTGGAGGGAGTCGCGGCGCCCGCCGGCCATGTCCATGGCGGCGGACACGGTCCGGGTGAGGGCGGTGGCGAACGCCAGCTGCCAGTCGTGGGGCTTTCCCCGGCCCCGGTCCTCCCAGGTCAGGAGCACCTGGTCGGGTTCCGTGCCCGCCGTCCCGCAGTGCTCGTAGGCGGACGGCAGACCGGTGTTGCGCCAGCGGGCGGCGAGCTGTTCCTCGGAGCCGTCGGGGTAGGCGCGCGGCAGATCCTCGGGGGCGCGGCCGATGGGAAACGTGAGCAGAAAACGGTTCACGACGGCACAGCGCGCGGCGCGTTCGTAGCGGTCGGGCTGGACGCGTTCGCCCCGGGCGATCGGCAGATGCCCGAAGCCGAGGTGCAGGGCGGCGTGGGCGAGCGACCAGGCCCACAGGGCGGGGGCGGCGATGCGGTCGGGGTGCGCGTGGATCGCGCCGCTGGAGTGGACGGCGAGGAGGCCGTCCCGGGGCGCCTCGGCGCAGTCCGGTTCGCGGCAGACGCCGAACTCGACGGCTGCCAGCGCCGGGTTGGCCTGCACCAGCCGCGTGCCCTCGGCGAACGCCTCCGCGGCGGCGTCCCGCTTCTTCTTGCCGCGACCGCCGCGGCTCACCGGCGGGCCTGCACCAGGCGGGGCATGTCCCGGGCCGCTTCGACGAGGAACCAGGCGGGCAGCACGGGGTTGCCGTCGGCGTCGGAGGCGATGACGGTCTGGGCGACCTCGACGGAGATCTCGGCGAGCTGCACGAGCAGCGACTTGGCGCGGTACGCGGTCTGCCGGCCGTTCGCCGACATGTGCTCCTTGACGGCGGGCAGTTCCTTGAGGAGCCGGCCGCGGAACGACTCGGCCAGGTAGTAGAGCAGGTCGCGGTCCTCGATGCGGCGCGGCCACGGGGCGTCGCCCTTGAGGACGGCGTCGATGCCGTAGCGGCTGCGCACGATCTTGACGTAGCCGCAGAAGGCGGTGGCGTGCGCGGGCGTCAGCGTGCCGTGCGCGAGGACCTTCAGGGTGTCCTCGTCCAGGTCCGGTCCGAAGGAGTGCAGGGCGTCGGAGAGCATGTGCCAGGAGCGGGGCGTCGAAAACGGTTCCTCGGTTTTCGGCGGCTTGGACCACAGATGGTCGGGACGGTCGACGAGGTGGTCGAGGACCCACGGGTGGATGGCGTTTCCCTCGGCCCACTTCAGCCAGTCCTTCGCGGACGCCTCCAGATGGACGTGGGTGAGCCGGTTGACGAGCGCGGAGGCGATGGGCCGGGCGAGCGCGTTGTCCGTGGCCCGGTTCCCGGCGCCGATGACGATCGAGCCCTTCGGCAGCTCGTAGTCGCCGATGCGCCGGTCGAGGATCAGCGAGTAGAACGCTTTCTGGACATCGGGCGTGGCCGCGTTGAGCTCGTCCAGGAACAGGCAGTACGGCTCGTCGCGGGCGATCGCCTCCGGCGGGCAGAACACCGACCGGCCGTCGCGGATCTGCGGGACGCCGATGAGGTCCTCGGGCGCGAGCTGGGTGCCGAGCAGGCTGACGCACTCCAGTCCGAGCGACTCGGCGAACTCCCTGACCAGGGAGGACTTTCCGATGCCGGGGGCGCCCCAGAGGAACACCGGGCGCACGGTGGCGAGGCCGAGCAGGAGTTCGGGGATACGGGAGGGCGTGACGGTCACGGCAGCCTGCAAGGCGGCGGCTCCTGGGAGGAGTGGGCGGATGTACGGACAGTGTGTGCGTAGTCCCCCGTCGGCGCAGCCGAATTTCAGGCGGCGCGCTCCTCCGGCGCCGTCCGCAGGGGCACCTGGGGCCCGTTCGATTCGCGCAGCCAGCGGGCCAGGACCCGGTGGACGTGCTCCGCGCCGGCGAGCTCCTCGTCGTCCTCGACCGGCGCGGACAGGGCGAGCGGCGACAGCAGGAAGGGCCTGCCCTGGGCGCCGCCGAGGCCGCCGTGCGATCCGATCTGCTCCTCGAAGGCGAGGACCTCGCCGTCGGCCGGGTCGTGGAAGGAGTTGACCATGATGTCGGCGGTGTGCGGGAAGGAGTGGGTGCGGCGCACGGCGTCGGCCGCGCCGGGCCCGAAGACGGCCAACGGGCCCGGATCGCGGTCGAGTCGGTCGAGCGGGATCTCCGCGCCGTACGCGCCGAGGACGACCCCGCCGTGCTCCTCGCTGCGGACGAGGAGGAATCCGATGCCGGGGTGGTTGGCGAGGGTGGTCAGCAGGGCGGGGTGGCGGGCGTCGATCTCCTCCTTGCTCATCCGGTGGTGGACGTCCGGGAAGGAGATCAGGCCGAGGTTGCCGGAGGCCAGCACGATCGGCTCCGAGCCGCGGCCGGACGGCCGGTGCCGTTCGCCGCCCTCCTCCACGGGACGGCGCAGCGCAGCGCGGACGGCGGCGCGGGCCTCGGCGCCGCTGTGGGTGCGTTCGGCCTTGCGCGGCACGGGCAGTCCGCAGCCGGCCCGCACCAGGTCGCCCAGGGTGAGGCCGTAGCGGGCGCGGAACGTCTCGCCGGGGCTCTGGCCGTGGTCGGACAGGACGACGATCCGGTACGGGCGCGGAGCGTGCTCGGCGACGGTCCCGATCAGCGCGAGCGCCCGGTCGAGCCGGCCGAGGACCTGCTCGGTGTCCCGGCCGAGCGGCCCGGAGTGGTGCGCGACCTCGTCGTAGGCCACCAGGTCGGCGTAGACGGAGGTGCGGCCGGCCAGCATGTCGCCCATCACGGCGGCCACGACGACGTCCCGCTCGACGACGGTCGCGAAGGCGCGGACGAACGGGTAGAGGCCGCCGCGTCCCACGCGCGGGCGGTCCTCGCGCAGCCGGGCGCGGGTGGACTGGGCGATCTCGCGGACCACCTCGGCGACGAACGACAGGGCGGTGCGCACGGCGTTGGCCGGGTCGGAGAAGTACGCGAAGTAGCCGGACCGGGACCGGGTCTCCCGGCTGCGCCGGCGCGTGGCGATGGACAGTACGAGCGCCTGTTCGTCGGCGCCGCCGCTGAACAGGTTGCCGCGGCTGGCGCCGTCGGCGGACAGCAGCCCGCCGTCACCGGTGTGCGCGACGGCCCGGCGCTGGAGTTCGGCGGCGCTGGTGGGGCGGTTGCAGACCATCACCTCCTGGCTGTCCTTCTCGTACCAGCGGAAGGCGGGCACGTCGTGGTTGCTGCCATGCAGGATCCCCAGCTGGCTGGCCCCGGTCTGGCTGGACCAGTCGGTCCGCCAGCAGGTGAGCCGGTGCGTGGGCCGGATCCGGGGAGCGGGCGCGCGTGGCGGGCCGCTCGGCTCCGGGGACGGCCTGCCCAGCCAGGCGGCGACGGTCGGCATCAGGCCCTTGTCGACGGCGCCGACGAGCACGTCGTGGCCGACGCCGTCGAGTTGGAGGAAGAGCGTGCCGGGCGTGGCGGGGCCGGCCGGGGCGCCTCTGCGCCGGCGGTCGGCGAGGCGGTACAGGCGACGGCGGTAGGCGTCGTCGTCGCGTACGGCCAGCGCGCCGCCCGTCGCGGAGGCGACGGCGGACATCACGGCGGCGACGATGACGGCGGTCTCGGGCGCCGCCTCGCTCTGCCCGGAGGGGGTCAGCCGCAGGGCGAGCAGCAGCAGCGAGCCGTTGAGGAAGAACACCAGCAGGCCCAGGACCAGCGCGGGCACGAGCAGCAGCAGACGGACGAGCAGGGGCCAGACCAGGGCCGACAGCACACCGAACACCCCGGCGCCGACGGCCGCCGTCACGGCGATGGTGGTGGCGCTGTCGCCGTCGGCGGACTGCAGCCGGAAGTCCGGCAGGATCCCGGCCAGCACCAGCATGGTGAGCGTGGAGACGCCCCACACCGTGACGCTGCGCCCCACCTGACTGACGGCCCGCCGCCACCGCACCCCACGCACGCCCCGTACACCTCGCGTTCCGCCCCCGACGACCGCAGGGGCCGCCTCCCACCCTGTCACACCCCACCGACAGCCACCCGGGGTCGCGCCCCGAAGGGGCGCGGGGAACTGCGCGACCAGCCACGACGGCGCCGCAGATGAACCACCGCACATCGCGGCACTCCCAGCAGAGCGCCTAGCGCCCGTCGTAGCCGGCCGTCGGCATCGACAGTCTCCGGTGCACCCGGGCCTTCATCTGCGCGTCGTAGGCGGGCTCGGCGCTGCCGACGGTCTCCACCCGCACCCCGCGCCGCGCGCACTCCTCGGAGAACTCCTCGACGGACGACAGCGCGCTCTCCAGCACCCGGCGGCTCGGCGCGACGAACAGGTCGACGCCGGGCCTCACCCCGTCCCACAGCACGCAGTGGTCGGCGCGCAGCCCGCGCACCAGCAGTTCCCGGCTGACGACGTACCCGCGCTCCGCGGCCCACCGCGCGCACATCGCGTGCTGGCTGCGGGAGTCCACCAGAAAGGGATCGTCGTCCAGTTCCTCGAGCGGCGTCAGACTCGCGATCGCCGTGACCCGCATGACCCGCGTGACCCGCACCGGTCCCATGGCGTCCCCCTCACCTCCGGGTTTCGCCGCCGACCCTACTCCTGCCCGTACGCTTCGGGGGAGTCGCGCGAAGGAGGCAAAGGGGTGCCGGTGGAGATCACGTGGTGGGGTCACGCCACCTGCACGGTGGAGGATTCGGACGTACGTGTGCTCACCGACCCCCTGTTCGCCCACCGCCTCGCTCATCTGCGCCGGCGCCGGGGCGCGCCGCCCCCGCCCGAGGCCTGGCGGGCGGACGTGGCGCTCGTCTCCCACCTGCACGCCGACCATCTGCACGTGCCGTCGCTGGCGCGCCTCGCGCCGGGCACGCGCCTGCTGGTGCCCCGGGGCGCACCGCGCGCCGTCCCCGGGCTGCGCCGGCTGAGCCGGCTGAGCCGGCTGCGGCTGACCGAGATGGGGCCGGGGGACGAGACCACCGTGGGCGACCTGCGGATCCGGGCCGTGCCCGCCCGCCACGACGGGCGCCGGCTGCCGGTCGGCCGGCACCGCTCCCCCGCCCTCGGCTACGTGGTCGAGGGCGAGGCGCGGACGTACTTCGCCGGGGACACCGGCCTGTTCGAGGACATGGCCAAGGAGGTCGGGCCGGTCGACGTGGCGCTGCTGCCGGTGGGCGGCTGGGGGCCGTATCTCGGCGAGGGGCACCTGGACGCGGGGCGCGCGGCCGAGGCTCTGACCCGGATCGCGCCGCGGAGCGCCGTGCCGGTGCACTACGGCACCTATTGGCCGATCGGCATGGACGCCGTGCGCCCCCATGAATTCCATGCCCCCGGCGAGGAGTTCGTACGACTTGCGGCGGAGCGTGCGCCAGGGGTCGCGGTGCACCGGCTCGGGCACGGGGAGAGCGTGCGCCCGGAGGTCGCGCGGTGAGCTGGCGGCTCGCCGCGGCGGTGACGGCCGTGCCCACGGAGTCCACCCAACAGGCCCTCGGCTACCCGTCGTTGTTCCTGCTGGTGCTGATCGGGGCACTGGTGCCGGTGGTGCCGACGGGAGCGCTGGTGAGTTCGGCGGCGGTGGTCGCCTTCCATCAGACGGCGCCCTTCTCGCTGGCGCTGGTGTTCGTGACGGCGTCGCTGGCGGCGTTCTGCGGGGACGCGGCGCTGTACTGGCTGGGGCGGCGCGGAATGCGGTCGAGGAACGGCTCGCGCTGGCTGGAGGCGATCCGGTCACGGGCGCCGGAGGAGCGGCTGACGCAGGCGCAGGAGAAGCTCGCCGAGCACGGCACGGCGGTGCTGGTGCTGTCCCGGCTGGTGCCGGCGGGCCGGATCCCGGTGATGCTGGCCTGTCTGATGGCGCACTGGCCGCTGCGCCGCTTCCTGCGGGGCAACTTCCCGGCCTGCCTGGCCTGGGCGCTGACCTACCAGCTGATCGGCATCCTGGGCGGCTCCCTGTTCCCGGAGCCCTGGCAGGGCGTGGTCGCCGCGATCGCCCTGACCGTCACGATCACCGCCCTCCCCACCCTCTGGCGCAGAACCAGAGGAACCCGCCCCACGTAACCCCACACGAAGACAAGGCCACCCGGCGGGGGCTACTCCAGTACTTGTGAGGCTCCCACCGGGAGGTCCCACAGGGTGTTGCGGTCCAGGCCTGCGTCGTTCCAGGCCGCACGCACGCGCGTGAGGGGTTCGAGGACGGGCTCGGCGGACAGCACGAACGTGCCCCAGTGCATCGGGGCCATCCGCCGCGCACCGAGGTCGAGGGTGGCGCGGACGGCCTCCTCCGGGTCGCAGTGGACGTCGCTGAGCCACCAGCGGGGCTCGTACGCGCCGATGGGCAGCAGGGCCAGGTCGATGCCGGGGTAGCGGCGGCCGATGCGGGAGAACCAGTGGCCGTAGCCGGTGTCCCCGGCGAAGTAGAGGCGCTGTCCGTCGGGGGCCGTGAGCACCCAGCCGCCCCACAGCGAGCGGCAGGTGTCGGTCAGGGTGCGCTTGGACCAGTGGTGGGACGGCACGAAGTCGAAGCGCACGCCCGACAGTTCGGCCGCCTCCCACCAGTCCAGCTCGGTGACCCGGGTGAACTTGCGGCGCAGAAACCAGCGGCCGAGCCCGGCCGGCACGAACACCGGTGTGTCGCGCGGGAGTCGGCGCAGCGTGGGGGCGTCGAGGTGGTCGTAGTGGTTGTGGCTGACGACGACCGCGTCGACGCGCGGCAGCGCCTCCCAGGGGACGCCCACGGGGGTGATGCGGGCCGGGGTGCCGAGGATGCGGCGGGACCAGACCGGGTCGGTCAGCACGGTCAGGCCGCCGATCCGCACGACCCAACTGGCGTGTCCCGCCCAGGTGACGGCGATCGTGCGGGCGTCCACGCGCGGCAGCGGGGCGGGTGCGAAGGGCAGTCGGGGGATGTCGGCGAGGCCGTCGCGGCCGGGCCGCACGGAGCCCTCGCGGGCGAACCGGGCGAGGGCCTTGAGGCCGGGCAGCGGAGAGGTCAGCCGGTCGTGGAAGGTCCGTGGCCACACCCGCCGTTCGCCCAGCCGGCGGGGCTCGGCGAGCGGCGGCGCGAGGGGGGACGGGGACGAAGGGGCGCAGACATCGGCAGAGCTGTCGGCAGAGGTCTCGGCGGAGGTGTCGGCGGTGGTCACCGTGCTGGTGGCGGTCGACTCGGACTGCTGCGTCATCGAGGAGGCTCCCATCGCTGAGCGTCGTCACGGAGATCGTCGAAGACAGACCTCACCAGCGTCAACGCGCGTTGCACGTGTGGCAGTTCCAACGGTGTCGGTGACGTGAGGCATTCCGCGCGCTGCGCGTCCGTGCCGGGCAGCAGCATGCCGGTGGACAGCCGGACGCGCAGCGCCCCGAGGTCGTCCCCGAAGCGGTGACCGCCGGGCGCGGGCATGCCGAGCCGGGCGGAGAGGAAGTCCTCCAGTTCCTGCGCGTCGCCCACCCCGTGCGCGGACAGCGCCTCGCGCAGCGGCCCGAGATCGACGTACAGGTGCCGGCCGGCCCGGGGCGGCAGGGCCAGCCCGCCCGCGGCGGTCACGGTGGCGTGCACGGCGTCCGCCACGCGCGCGTGCAGGCGGACGGCGGCGGCCGTGCGCGCTGTGACCGGCTCCGGCTCGGCCAGGGCGTACGCGGCGGCCGCGGCGACCGGTGCGGCCACGCGCGCGTCGAGCGCGGTCAGGACGTCGAGCACGCGCGCGTGCAGACCGTCGCCGACGGCCGAGGCGGGGAAGCGGGCGACGGCCGCCGGCCAGCCGACGGGCAGCAGCGCGCCGGCCAGGTCGCTGACGACGGTGACCTGCTCGGGCAGCATCTCGGCGGGACTCACGAGCACGGTGTCGTAGGGGGCGTGCAGCGTGTCGCGCCAGGTCTCGTCGCTGACCAGGTGCAGGCCCTCGCCCGCGGCGGCCTCCACCGCCTCGTGCAGCACCTCGGGCGGCGCCACGGTCGCGGTGGGGTCGTCGGCGACGGACAGCACCAGCAGTCGCGGGTCCCCGCCCTCGGCGCGCACCCGCCGCACGGTCTCCAGCAGGGCGTACGGGTCCGGGACGCCCCCGCACTCGGCGGGCGTCGCCACATGGAAGACGGGTCTGCCCAGCAGGCGCGCGTACGGCGCCCACCAGGCCGCACAGGGCCGGGGCACCAGGACGTCGCCGCCGAGCGCGGCGGTCAGCGCGAGCAGCAGCGCGGGAGCCCCGGGCCCGGCCACGACCCGTCCCGGTTCGGCGGGGGCGCCGCGCCGGGCCCAGTAGCCGCGGGCGGCGTCGAGGAGGACGGGGCCGCCGCCGACCGGCTCGCCGTCGGCGCGGCCGGCCGCCCCCGCGAGCACCGAGGCGAGTTCGGGCAGCACGGGCAGCCCGTCCGGGGGGAGCGGCGGGCCGTAGCGGACGGGCCCGTGGTCCTCCGGTTCCGTCTGCCGCATGTCGTCCTCCGCGCAGTCCGTGCCCGACGCCGTCTCCGGCGTCCTGTGCCGTCCCCGGCCGCCGGACGCCGACCTGGGCCGTGTGGTGCGTGACGTCTCGGTCCTGACCCCGTGCCCGCACGAAACCGTCGGGGTCTGCGGGGTCGCCGGGGCCGTCGAGGCCGTTCGTGTCTCTGGGCTGTCCGTACCCGGTGGCGCCCCGCCCCATGACCGTCCGCGCGCGTCGCGCCGGTCACAGGCCGGGCCGGACCGGCTCCGCGGCGGGGTCAGGCGTCCCTCGCGGGGTCGCGGCGGCGCAGTCGGTGCACGGCGGCGCCGAGCGCACCGGCGATCAGCAGGCCGCCGGCGGCGAGCGCGGGAACGGAGTCGGTGAAGGCGCCGCCCGCTCCGGCCCGGACGCCGTGCCCGAGATCGGCGGGGGCGCAGGTCGCGTCCGGGGACGCGATGCCACGGGGCTGGGGCACGGGCCGGTCGCACGGCCGGACGGTGGCGCAGGCGTCGGGGTTCGGCTGGGAGACGCCCTGCGCCGGCGACGGCGGACAGGGCCGACCGGTGGCGCAGGACCCGCCGACGGTCGCCGGCCCGCACGGCTGCGCCCCGCCGCCGCGCGCGACGTCCAGGGTCGCGCTCCACGGCTTGCCCGGTGCGCCGGCCGCCGCCGGGCAGGTGCCATCGACGGTCCAGGCCGCGTCCGTGCCGACCGCCGCCGGACTCGCCTCCAGGTCGGCGGCGGGGGCGATCCGTGCGGTGCCCTCGTAGACGGGCCCGGTCCCGGCGTCGTCCCCGGGGACCTTGCTCAGCTTGACGGTGCCGTCGGCGAAGGCCTGCGAGGCGGCGTCGACGCTCTCGGGGGCGGCGACGCCGAGCGGCCCGCACGAGACGGACACGGTGACGCTGCCGCCCGGGGCGACGCTGCCGGGGCTGACCTCCGCCGCGGGATCCGCGAACGCGGCCGGACCGGCGGCGACCAGGACGGCACCGGCCACGGCGAGGGCGGAGAGGAAATGGGCGGTGCGACCCATGGAACGGCTCCTTCGGCCGGCGGCTGCGGGGCGGGGCGTTGCCGCCCCACAGCCATCACAGCCCGAGGGAACACGGGGCGCGCGCGGCCGGACGCCATTGGCGGGACGCGAGCCCCCATGCGGGTGACACGGACCACCGGCCCCGCTCCTCCGACGTCATTCGCCTCTCATACGACGTCCTCCGACGTCCTCCGACGTCATGCGTCGTCGCTCACCGGCGTCGCACCCGTGGCCGCGTCGAGGAGCGGGCCGAGTTCCCGGGCCACGGCGGTCAGGGCGCGGACGTCCCGCTCGGCACGGGCGATGAGGATCGCGCCCTCCAGGGCGCTGATCATGAGCGTGGCGAGCGCACCGGCCCGCTCCTCGGGCACGCCCATGTCCACCAGGGCCTGTGCCACCGGCCCGGTCCAGGCGGCGAACGCGGCAGACACGGCCTCCCGGGTGGACGACGTCGACTCCGCGCAGTCCACCGTGGCGGCGGCCACCGGGCAGCCGCCCGCGAAGCCGACGGCCTCGTACTCGTCCGTCCACTGCCGCACCATCTCGGCGAACAGCGCGCCGGGCGTCGGCTCGGGCAGCGCGGCGAGAAGGCGGGCGACCCGGTTGCCCGAGTACCGGCCCGCCCAGCCGACCGCCTCGTTGACCAGCTGTTCCTTGCCGCCGGGGAAGTAGTGCTGGAGCGATCCGCGCGGCGCCCCGGCGTGCGCGGCGACCTCGCGCATACCGGTGCCGGCGACCCCGTCGCGCCGGATGAGCTGGGCCGCGCTGAACACCATCCGCTCGCGCGGCCCCCGTTCGGACACCGCCATCCCGGCCTGCCTTCCTGAACCCCCGGCCCGTCGAACCCTCCGCCGCCAGCCTATGACCGCCGTCATGGAACCGACCACCATGACCGCTGTCATAGCGAGTGCCCACAGCCGTGGAAGGCCGTGCTGCACGTGCTGGTGAAGTGGCCGCGTCGATCCCGTGTCGGCCTCCCGTCCTCGGGTACGCGGTGGCCATCTGGCGGATCTGCCGGCAGATCTGGAGGGAGAGCGCAGCCATGCAGCGAGGCAGTGACCGGCTCAGCGTGCACCGGGACGAAGAGATGAAGCACGAACTGCAGGGCCTGCTGAGGTCCGGACACCCCACGCGGAGCGAGGAGTGGCACGACCCCGAGCCGTCCGCCGAGGACGATCCCGCGCTCTGGGGCGGACCGGTGGCGCCGGGGAGCCCCCGGGCGTCGCTGGCGACGGTGCGGCTGGAGCTCGGCCGCATCCTGGGGCGCAGCTCCTTCCCCGCGGGCCCGGGCGCGCTGGCCATGGGCCTGCGCCGCAAGAACGCGTCGGACACGCTCGTCGAGGCGGTACGACGCCTGCCGCACAAGGACCGCTACGCCAACGCCCAGGAACTGGCCCAGGCGCTGGTCGGCAGCCGCGGCGGCAGCGGCAGCTGACGGACAGGGAAGAACACGAGAACCCGGACAGCGACTCCGCGGCCGGCTTCGGTGGGCTCAAACCCTGCCGGAGCCGCCCGGGCCGCCCGGGCCGCCCGTCGTTCCGGGGCCCCACTTGCCGACCGGAGCGCCGGACCGGCCGGCCGGGGTCTGCCGGGCGCGGCCGCCGTTCGCCCCGGCGGCCCGTTCCCTGGCTCCGTCGCGGGTGCGGGACGGGGAGACGAAACGGCGAGGGTTGCGGCGCAGGTACTCGCCCTCCAGCTGGGCCATGCGGTCGTTGTGGGCGCGCAGGGCGTCGTTCGAGCCGTGGAGCAGTGTGTCGTGGCGCGTGCGGTGGATCGTCTCCAGCTCCTTCATGAGCTGTTGGTCGTCCAGCCGGTCCGGGTCGACTCCGGTCATGGTGGTGCCCCGTCCGTCGTTCCGACTTCTGCCTCCACTGTACGAACATTCGGGCTCCCGGGCCCTCCGTGCGCCGGCAAAGTCCCGGAAGCCCCTCGCGTCTACCGGGCGCGCTCCACGCGCCGCTCGTCCCACACCGGCTCCGGGGTCTCCCGGACCCGGCCGTCGCTGCCGAAGACCAGGTAGCGGTCGAAGGAGCGGGCGAACCAGCGGTCGTGGGTGACGGCGAGGACCGTGCCCTCGAAGGCCTCCAGGCCCTCCTGGAGGGCCTCGGCGGACTCCAGGTCGAGGTTGTCGGTCGGCTCGTCGAGGAGCAGGGCCGTGACGCCCTGCAGTTCGAGCAGCAGGATCTGGAAGCGGGCCTGCTGGCCGCCGGAGAGCCGGTCGAAGCTCTGCTCGGCCTGCTGGGTCAGCTCGTAGCGGCGCAGCCGGGACATGGCCGGGCCCCGGTCCTGGGCGTGTTCCTTCCACAGGATGTCCAGGAGGGTGCGGCCCAGGAGCTCGGGGTGGGCGTGGGTCTGCGCGAAGTGCCCGGGCACCACGCGCGCGCCGAGCTTCCACTCCCCCGTGTGCGCCACGGTGTCGCCGGCCAGCAGCCGCAGGAAGTGCGACTTGCCCGAGCCGTTGGAGCCGAGGACCGCGACCCGCTCACCGTAGAAGACCTCCAGGTCGAACGGTTTCATCAGGCCGCTCAGCTCAAGTCCCTTGCAGGTGACGGCCCTTACTCCGGTGCGGCCGCCCTTGAGGCGCATGGTGATGTCCTGCTCGCGCGGCGGCTCCGGCGGCGGTCCGGCCTCCTCGAACTTGCGCAGCCGGGTCTGGGCCGCGGCGTACCGGGAGGCCAACTCATGGCTGATGGAGGCCGCCTGACGGAGGCTCAGGACGAGCTTCTTCAGCTGGGCGTGCTTCTCGTCCCAGCGGCGGCGCAACTCCTCGAAGCGGGCGAAGCGTTCGCGTCGCGCCTCGTGGTAGGTGGCGAAGCCGGCGCCGTGCACCCAGGCGTCGGCGCCCGCCGGACCGGGCTCGACCGAGACGATCTTCTCGGCGGCGCGGGAGAGGAGTTCGCGGTCGTGGGAGACGAAGAGGACCGTCTTGCGGGTCTCCTTGAGCCGCTCCTCCAGCCAGCGCTTGCCGGGCACGTCGAGGTAGTTGTCGGGTTCGTCGAGCAGCAGCACCTCGTCGGTGCCGCGCAGCAGCGCCTCCAGCACGAGCCGCTTCTGCTCGCCGCCGGAGAGCGTGCGCACGAGCCGGAACTGGGCCTTGTCGTAGGGGACGCCGAGCGCGGCCGTGGTGCACATGTCCCACAGCGTCTCGGCCTCGTACCCGCGCACCTCGGCCCAGTCGGAGAGGGCCTGCGCGTACTGGAGCTGGGCCGCCTCGTCGTCGACGGTCATGATCGCGTGCTCGGCCTGGTCGACAGCCTGCGCGACCTCGCGGATCCGGGGCTGGGCGACGGACACCAGCAGGTCGCGGACGGTCGTCTCGTCCCGTACCGATCCGACGAACTGGCGCATCACGCCGAGGCCGCCGGTCACGGTGACCGTTCCGCCGTGCGGTTTCAGCTCGCCTGAGATCAGCCGCAGCAAGGTCGTCTTGCCGGCGCCGTTGGGCCCGACGAGGGCCATGACGGCCCCTTCCCCCACCCGGAACGACACGTCGCCGAGCAACGCCCTCCCGTCGGGGAGGTAGTACTCGAGGTGCGCGGCTTCCAGATGTCCCATGAGGACGCATTCTGCGGGCCGCCCACCGGATGCGGCAAACCGTTATGAACACGACCCGGGCACCCCGGGCGACCCGGGCACCGCGGGCGACCCGCGCGGCGCGCCGCCCGCGCCCGTCAGGCGTCGGCCCCGGTCACCGGCCGGCCCGCCGGTCCGCTCTCGCCGGCGGGCGTCACCGTGGCGCCCGCCCACTCGACGACCTTCCAGCCGTCGGCCGGGGAGCCCTCCAGGACGACCGTGCCGGTGTTGGCGAGGCGGTGGGCGGCGGCGAAGGGCACGTCGACGCCGGCCACCCGGGCGGCCGCCCAGGTCCGGATCGCGGCGCCGTGGCTGACCAGCGCGACGGCCCGGGCGCCGCTCGCGGCGGCTTCGGCGACCACGCCGTCGTAGCGGGCCAGGAACTCCGCGCCGCTCTCCCCGCCGGGCATCCGCAGGTCCACGTCGCCGGCCGCCCAGGCGAACGCCGTGCGCATGTAGAGCTCGCCGTGCTCGGAGTCGCCGGGGAGCATCTCCAGGTCGCCCGCGGAGATCTCCCGGATCCCGTCGCGGACGAGGACGTCCAGACCGCGCGCGGCGGCCAGCGGGGCGGCCGTGAGCTGGGTGCGCACGAGGGTGGAGGCGTAGAGGGCGTCGATGTCGTGGCCGGCCAGGGCCTGCGGCAGGGCGGCCGCCTGCTGTGCGCCGAGTTCGGTCAGGCCGGCGCCGGGGACGGCGGTGTCGAGGAGGTAGTCCACGTTCGCGGTGGTCTGGCCGTGACGGACGAGCAGCAGGCGCATGCAGGGACCTCCGGTGTCGCCGATGCCGAGAACCGCCCCCGCACGGGAGACGGCCGTTTCAGGGTAACCCCACCCTTTCCCCACCCTTTCCCCACCCTTCCGTACCCTTTCCCCACCCTTTCCGACGCCCCGCCTGTCCATATATCGAAACGATCTGTCTCAGCATGCGAGTGGCGGCCTACCGTGATCGCACCGGGAACCCCGGTGCGGACCCGTTTCGTCGAGAAGGGGCAGAGCCATGCCGAAAGCGCAGGAGACCGCCGTCTACACGCACGGGCACCACGAGTCGGTGCTGCGGTCGCACACCTGGCGGACCGCCGCCAACTCCGCCGCCTATCTGCTCGGTTCGCTCAAGCCCCATATGAAGATCCTGGACATCGGCTGCGGGCCGGGCACCATCACCGCCGACCTGGCCGCCCTGGTCCCCGACGGGCACGTCACCGGCGTCGACCACGCGCCGGGGATCCTGGAGCAGGCCCGGGCCACGGCGGCGGAACGGGGCCTGGCCAACGTCGACTTCGCGGTCGCCGACGTGCACGCCCTGGACCACCCCGACGCGACGTTCTGCGTCGTCCACGCCCACCAGGTGCTCCAGCACGTGGGCGACCCCGTCCAGGCGCTGCGCGAGATGCTGCGGGTGACCAAGCCGGGCGGTTACGTCGCCGTCCGCGACTCGGACTACGCGGCGATGACCTGGTACCCCGCCTCGCCCGGGATGGACGACTGGCTGGACCTGTACCGGCGGGTGGCGCGGGCCAACGGCGGCGAACCGGACGCCGGGCGGCGGCTGAAGTCCTGGGCGCTGGCCGCCGGATTCACCGACATCACCGCCACCTCCGCGACCTGGACGTTCAGCACGCCCGAGGAGCGGGCCTGGTGGAGCGGCCTGTGGGCCGACCGCACCCTGGCCTCGGCCTACGCGGAGCGCGCCACCGCGGGCGGGCACGCCACCGTGGACGAACTGCGCGCAGTCTCGGAGGCCTGGCGGGAGTGGGGGCGGCGGGAGGACGGCTGGTTCAGCGTCCTGCACGGAGAGATTCTGTGCCGAAAGGCAGCCTGATCCGCGGAATTCGGGACACCCGCATTGCAGGAGGTTGACACTATGGTTCCCGTCCTGCTGGTACTTCTGCTGGCGCTGCTGCTTTTCGGCGCCGGATTCGCGCTGAAGGCGCTCTGGTGGATCGCACTCGCAGTTCTCGTCCTCTGGCTCCTGGGATTCCTCGCTCGCGGCACCGACGCGACGGGAGGCAGGGGCCGCTGGTACAGGTGGTGACCTGACGGCGGTGGCGGCCCGAGGTCCGGATCGAGGACCTCGGGCCGCCGCGTTCCACGCCGGTCACGCGCCCTCCACAAAGGAATAGGCCGCCCACGGTCCGGCGAGTTCCACGCGTATTCCGGATTCCTCGCCCTTCGTGCGGTCCACCGTTTCCACGAATTCCTCGGAACACGCGCGCGGCACGAGATAGGCGGCGTTCAGCACATTCTGCCCGGCGGCCTCGGCGGCCTCGGCGGGGGCGGAGGCCTGCGGCGGACGCAGACGGACGTCGTCGGCGTGCACGCACAACGCGGTGTGCAGTCGCCGGGCGAACCGCCCGGCCCGCTGCCGGATGTCGTCCCCCGCGCCCTCCCCCACGTCCTCCTCGGGCTCCGCGTACACCCGCACCCCCCACTCGACCCGCCCGGCGAGCCGCTCCAGGGTGCGCCGGAAGTCGTCCTCGCGCTCCTCCATCATCACGCGGACGCCGCTGTCGTCCCGGAACACGGTGGCGAGCCGGAGCGGCAGCGGTGTGGTGACGGCCGTGAGCGCGTCGATCACCTGCTGATGGGCGCGGGCGGTCCCCGCGAGCCAGTCCACGTCCGCCAGCCGGCTGCGCAGCGCCTCCTGCGCGAAGTCGCGCGCCGGCACATGGCTGACCACGGCGATCAGGCCGTGGTGGGCGAGCAGTCTCGGCGGATCGCCCGCCACGCCCGACAGGTCGGCCTGCAGGGGCGCGCCGAGCGGACGGCACACGGCGTACACGTAGCGCAGTCCGGTCACAGGGACTCCTCTCCGGCCGGAGGTCCTCCCGTCATGGTCCTTCCCGCCATGGTCCTCCGCTCACGGCACGATCGCCTGTTCCACCAGCAGCCGGGCGGACGCGGCGATCGACTCGGCGTCGATGCCGGCGGCGTGCAGCTGCTCGGCCGGGCTCGCCGAACCGGGCATCGTCCGCACCGCGAGCCGCACCAGCCGGGGCAGCGGACGTCCGTCGAGGAAGGCGTCCAGCACGGCATCCCCGAGGCCGCCCTGCTCATGGTGGTCCTCGACGCTGAGCAGACAGCCGGTCTCCTCGGCGGCCCGCCGCAGCGTGGCCCGGTCGACGGGCTTGACGCAGTACAGGTCGACCACGCGAACCGCGATGCCCTGCGCTGCCAGCGCATCGGCGGCCTTCAGCGCCTCGTGCACGGTGACTCCGGCCGCGACGATCGTCAGCCGGTCCCGGTCGGAGGAGCGCAGCACCTTGCTGCCGCCGACCGGGAACTCCTCGTCCGGCCCGTACAGCACCGGGGCGGCGCCGCGCGAGGTGCGCAGATAGCGGACGCCGTCCAGACCGGCCATGGCGGTCACGAGCCGGGCGGTCTGGTTCGGGTCGCAGGGGTACAGCACGGTGGAGCCGTGCACGGCCCGGAACATCGCCAGATCCTCCAGGCCCATCTGCGAGGGCCCGTCCTGGCCGATGGCGACCCCGGCGTGCGAGCCGACCAGGTTGATCCCGGCGCCGCTGACGGAGGCCATCCGGACGAAGTCGTACGCCCGGGTGAGGAAGGCGGCGAACGTGGAGGCGTACGGCACCCAGCCGCGCGTCGCGAGGCCGACCGCCGCGGCGACGAGCTGCTGCTCGGCGATGTAGCACTCGAAGAACCGGTCGGGGTGTTCCTTGGCGAAGAACTCGGCGCGGGTGGAGTCGCCCACCTCGCCGTCGAGGGCGACGACGTCCTCGCGGGCGGTGCCGAGGGCGGCGAGGGCCCGGCCGTAGGCGTCCCGGGTCGCGGCCTCCTCGCCCTCGGCCCAGCGGGGCGGGTCGAGCCGGCCGGTCGGCACGGAGTGCAGCATGCGGGCGTCGGCCGGTTCGCGCACCCGGACCCGCAGGTCGCGCACCCCGCCCAGCTCCTCGATCGCCTCCTCGGCGTCGGGCAGCGGTTTGCCGTGCAGGCCCTCGCGGTCCTGGACGGAGGCGACGCCCTTGCCCTTGAGGGTGCGGGCCAGGATCGCGGTGGGCCGGCCCTTGACGGCGATCGCCTCGCCGTAGGCCCGGTCGATCGCCTCCACGTCATGGCCGTCGACGCGGACGGTGTGCCAGCCGAAGGCCTCGAAGCGGCGGGCGTACGCGTCCAGGTCGTGGCCGTGCCGGGTGGGGCCGCGCTGGCCGAGCCGGTTGACGTCGACGATCGCGGTGAGGTTGTCCAGATGCTCGTGTCCCGCGTGCTCGGCGGCCTCCCACACCGAGCCCTCGGCGAGCTCGCTGTCCCCGCACAGCACCCAGACGCGGTACCCGGGGCGGTCCAGCCGCTTCCCGGCCAGCGCGATGCCGACGCCCACCGGCAGCCCCTGCCCGAGGGATCCGGTGGCCGTCTCGACCCAGGGCAGCCGCCGCGGGGTGGGATGGCCCTCCAGCCGGCTGCCGAGCGTGCGGAAACCCAGGAGTTCCTCGTCGTCGAGGGCTCCCGCGGCCTTGTAGGCGGAGTACAGCAGCGGCGAGGCATGGCCCTTGGAGAGGACGAAGCGGTCGTTGCCGGGGTGCGCGGGGCGGTCGAAGTCGTAGCGGAGGTGGTGCGCGAGCAGCACGGCCATCAGGTCCGCGGCCGACATCGAGGACGTCGGATGCCCGGACCCCGCGGCGGCACAGGCGCGCACGCTGTCCACCCTCAGCTGCTGTCCGAGTTCGGTGAGTTCGGCGGTGTCCATGGCCGCCGGGTACCCGCCGCCCCGGACGCTTAACGCCGCGGACGGGCACACCGGGAAGGCGCCGCGGGAGAGGGAGAGAGGAGAGGGAGAGAAGGGATCGGGTGAAGGGACGACGACTCGGCTGCCGCCCCAACTAGGCTCGTGCGCATGGACATTCTGGGAACCGCACTGCGTGTCTGTGTAGACGATCTGGACGCCTCGGTCGCCTTCTACGAGCGGCTGGCGGGCGCGCCCGCGCTCCGCTTCGAGCGGGGCGGGGTCCGGGTCGCGGCGGTCGGCTGCTTCCTGCTGATGAGCGGCCCCCCGGCGGAGCTGGAGCTGCTGCGCAAGGTGGCGGCGACGATCGCCGTCTCGGACGTCGACGAGGCGCACCAGACCCTCACCGAACTGGGCGCGGACGTCATCGCGGGCCCGGTGCCGACTCCGGTGGGCCGCAACCTGATCGTCCGGCACCCGGACGGAGCGGTGTACGAGTACGCGGACCGCCGCCGCCGCTGACGCGCGGACCGCCACCGCTGACGCCCTGGCCGGAGCCGGGCCCGGCCGCAGGCCCCTGACCGCGGGCCGCGGGCCGCGGGTCGCAGGCCGCCGGTCGCAGGCCGCCGGTCGCGAGCCGCGGGCCGCAGGCCGCCGGTCACAGGCCGCCGGGCGCCGGGCGCCGGAAAATCCCGCGTGCGGTGCGCCCGCGCGGCCGTACAGTCGGGCGATCGACGGCAGGCGCGAAGAGGCGCAGGCGCGAGGGGCCGAGGAGCCGCAGTGAGTGAGCAGCACACCTACCGGGTGATCGTCCGGGGCGCCTGGGACGGCCTCGCCGAGGAGGCCCGCGCCCGGCTGCTCGCCGAGGCCGCCGACCACGGCCTGACCAGCATGCGCTTCACCGAGGAGGGCACGCTGTCGTACGAGCCGTCGCCGCTGAAGCACTTCTCGATGCGCTACGTGGTGGTGTCGGACGCGGCGGACGGCGAGGAGATGGCGGGCGCGCTCGCCGAGGAGCGCGCCGAGACCACGCTGCGGCAGCTCGGCTACGGCTTCGCCGCTCTGCGGTCGACGGTCACGGACCTCGACACCATGAAGATCAACTTCAAGCCCGCGTCTCGACGGTGATCGCCCACCGCTCGTGGTCCCGCCACTCCCCGTCGATGTAGATCATCTTCGGGGAGAACCCCTCCAGCCGGAAGCCGCAGGCCCGGGCGAGGGCGATCGAGGCGGCGTTGCCGGGCTGCACATTGATCTCCAGCCGGTGCAGCCGCAGCGGCCCGAAGGCGTGGTCCACCACGAGGTCGAGCCCCTCGCGCATCAGCCCGCGCCCCGCCGCGTGCACGAAGGCGCCGTAGCCCAGCGCACCGCACCGGAAGGCGCCCTCGACGATGTTGTTGATGTTGACGAACCCGGCGACGGCTCCGTCCTCCCGGGTGCAGACCAGGAAGCCGGCCTTCGACCGGTCCTCGATCAGCCGGCCCGCGTACGCCGTGTACGCGTCGGCGCTCGCCGGCGGGAACAGCCACGGGTGGTGCAGATCCTTGCTCTCCCGCACCCGGGCGGTGAACTCCGGCCCGTCCTCGTAGGCGAAGTGACGTATCCCCACACGGGGGCCCTCAGCGAGGTAACGGGATGCGGTGTGCGGCATCGAAGCAGCCTACGACGCCGGTCGCGTCACCTGCGCCGGGTCCTGGAATACGCCCAGTACGCCCCGCACAGCGCGCCGATGACGCCCGTGGCGAGCAGCGCCGTCCACAGCGGCACGGTCACCAGGGGGATCAGCAGCCGGATCTCCGTTTCGTCGGTGTTCTGGAAGATGAAGATCAGGCAGAGGACAGCCAGCACCAGAACGATGATCCGGCCGGGCGTCATGGCCGGGTTCCTGCCGCCGTGCTTTTCACGGGTCTCGGAGGTCTTCGGGCTCATACCTCCAGGGTGAGCCCTGGCCCGCGCTCACGCACGGTGAGACGCGACCTCCGGGTGAGCTCTGCCCTCACCCGGGCGGGCCGTCAGCGCAGGGCGGGTGCGTCGAGGGTGAGGGCGCCCGCGTCCGCGTCGAGTTCGGCGCGCACGCCGAAGGGCACGGTCAGCGCCCCCTCGCAGTGCCCGAATCCGAGCTCCTCGACCACGGGGACGCCCAGGCCGCCGAGCCGGTCGACGAGGACCGGGCGCAGTTCGTCATAGGGTCCGCAGCTGTCCCAGGAGCCGAGTGCGACGCCCGCGACGCCGTCCAGCCATCCGGTGCGCAGCAGTTGGGTCAGGCTCCGGTCGACGGCGTACGGCCGCTCCCCGACGTCCTCGACCAGCAGCAGCCCGCCGCGGGCGCCGGCGCGGGTGTGCGGGGTGCCGTAGCCGGTGGCGAGCAGGGTGAGACAGCCGCCCAGGGTGACGCCCCGCGCCCGGCCCGGAGCGATGGCGCTGCCGGTGGAGGCGAGGGTGCGGACCGTCTCCGGGGCGAACAGGGTGGCCTTGAGGTGTTCCTGCGCGCGGGCGTTCTTGGTGAAGTCGATGCCCGCGGCCACCGGCCCGTACAGCGTGACCAGGCCCAGCCGGACGGCGAACGCCTCGTGCAGGGCGGTGCTGTCGCTGAAGCCGACGAACACCTTCGGCCCGGCCGCGCGCATCGCGTCCCAGTCGAGCAGGTCGACGACGCGCTGGGCGCCGTAGCCGCCGCGGGCGCACAGCACGGCGTCGACGTCCGGATCGCACCAGGCCCGCTGGAGGTCGGCGGCCCGGTCGGCGTCGGCGCCCGCGAGATGGGGCAGCCGGTCGTCCCGGTCCAGCACATGGGGGGCGACCACGGGGTCGAGGTCCCAGCCGCGCAGCACGTCGAGTCCGGCCTGCAGCCGCTCCTCCGCCACCGGCCCGCTGGGCGCGACGACAGCCACCCGGGCGCCTGCGGCGAGCCGGCCCGGCCGCACGAGTTCCTTCACTGCACCAGCTCCAACCTGGGGATTCCGGGCGGACGCAGCCCGAACACCTGAGCGTACAGCGACAACTCGGCCTGCAGGGCGCGCACCGTCGTCGCCGCCTGCCGGAACCCGTGCCCCTCCCCCTCGAAGGCGAGATACGCGTGCGGCGCGGGCCGCTCGGCCAGCCGGTCCAGGAACCGCTCGCACTGGACGGGCGGGCAGATCACGTCGTCCAGGCCCTGCAGCAGCAGTAAGGGGACGGTGATCCGGTCGGCGTGCTCGACGGGCGAGCGCTCCGCGTACCGCTCGGGCACCTCGGCGAGGGGTCCGACGAGGCTGTCCAGGTAGCGCGACTCGAAGTCGTGGGTCCCGCCCGTCGCCCAGCCGACCAGGTCCAGCACGGGGTAGCGGATCGTGCCGCAGGCGTAGACGTCGGCGCCGCTCGGCGAGACGGCCGCGGTCAGCGAGACGGCGGCGGTCCAGCCGCCCGCGCTGCCGCCGCGGATCGCCAGCCGTCGGCGGTCGGCGGCGCCCTCGGCCGCGAGAGCCAGGGCGACGGCCGCGCAGTCCTCGACGTCGACCACGCCCCACTGTCCGCGCAACCGCTCCCGGTACTCCCTGCCGTACCCGGTGGACCCGCCGTAGTCGACCTCGACGACGCCGATGCCCCGGGAGGTGAAGTAGGCGATCTCCAGGTCCAGCACGAGCGGCGCCCGGTCGGTGGGCCCGCCATGCGCCCACACGACGTACGGCGGCAGCTCGTGCGCGGGCGCGACGACGCCGGGGTGGCGGGGCGGGTACACCTGCGCGTGGATGTCCCAGCCGCCGGGGCCCGCGAAGGTGCGGATCCGGGGCTCGGGGTAGTGGGCCGGGTCGACCGCGTCCTCGTGCGCCGCGCCGATCACCCGGGCATGGCCGGTCCGGGCGTCCAGTTCCACGACCTCGTAGGCGCTGCGCGGACCGGCCGCCACGGTGACGACGCGGTCGCCGTGCACCGCGAGGGTGGCCGCGCACTCGGTCCACGGCCCGGCGGCGTCGACGAGCACACCCGTCTCCGGGTCGAGGATCCCGAGGACGCCGGCCCCCCGGCCGTGCAGGACCGCGACGAGACCGTTCTCCAACGGCGCGAACCAGCGCTGCCCGAGCTTCCACAGCGCCCCGCCGAACTCCTCGTCGCGCGGGCAGACGGGCTGATGGTCGCGATACAGGTTCCACCAGCCGCTACGGTCGCTTGTATACAGTAGACAGTCACCCGACGACTGCACACTGGCATCCGCCGACCGACTACCGCCGCCCGACGACTGCCGACCGTCCTCCGGCGACCGTCTCCGGTCGTCCGACGCCCGCATCCCGTCGCCAGTCCCCGGCATCCGATCGCCCGACGACCGCATCCAGTCGACCTGGGCGATCGACTCCGTCGGTCCGCCGGCCACCACCCGGGCGTCGCCGAGCGCGCCGTCCGCCGTGACGTCGGCGACGACGACCTCGGTGCCCTCCCAGGGCATCAGCGGGTGGTCCCAGGCCAGCCACGCGGCCCGGCGGCCGTCGGGCGAGAGACGGGCTCCGGTGACGAACCGGCGGCTGCCGTCGGTGAGTTCGCGGACGGCCGACCGGTCGTCGGCGGCCGATCCGTCCAGGGGTACGGCGGCCAGGACCCGGCGTACATCGGTGGGGCCCGGCCCGGTGAACTCCTCCAGTACGCACCACACCTCGCCCCGGTCGAGCAGCAACTGCGGCTCCGCCCACCGCAGTCCACCGCCCACCGAGGAGACGGGAGTGAGCGGACGCGGCTCGCCCCCGGCCTCCGGCGCCGGCCCGGGCTCGTACACGTACAGCCGCTGGTCGGCGAAGTGCACGAAGACCACGAGGAGCCGGCCTTCGCGGACGGCCCCGGCCCAGGGCTGTCCCCCGTACTCGACGACTCGGCTGCGGACGTTCCACGGCGCGGGCAGGACCGACTCCTGCGTGCCGTCCGCGCGCCGCCGGACGAGAGTGCGGCGGCCGTTCTCGGTGGGCCGGGGCGCGGTCCACCACACCTCGTCGCCGACGAAGCCGACGTACTCGGGGCGCCCGTCGTGGGCGGCCGCCAGACGCGCGTCGATGGGCGAGGGCCAGGAACCGTAGGGCAGGACCTGCATGTGCTCTCCGATCACGAGTCCGTTCCCGATCCCGAGCCTGCTCCCGAGCCCGGTCCCGATCCTGCTTCCGGCCCGATTCTGCTTCCGCTCGCCTAGGCCGTGCGCAGGAAGCGGTCGAGGACGCGGACGCCGAAGTGCAGCGCCTCCACCGGGACCCGTTCGTCGACGCCGTGGAAGAGGGCCTGGTAGTCGAAGCCCTTCGGGAGCTTCAGCGGGGCGAAGCCGTAGCCGGTGATGCCGAGCCGCGAGAACTGCTTGGCGTCCGTGCCGCCGGACATGCAGTACGGCACCACATGCCCCTCGGGCGCGAACTCCTCGACGGCGGCGCGCATCCGGGCGTAGAGGGGTGTGTCCAAGGGTGCCTGGAGGGCGACTTCGCGGTGGTGGTACTCCCAGTCGACGTCGGGGCCGGTGAGTTGGTCGAGGGTCGCGCGGAACTCCTCCTCGTGGCCCGGGAGATACCGGCCGTCGACATGGGCGACGGCCTCCCCCGGGATCACGTTGACCTTGTAACCGGCCGCCAGCATGGTCGGGTTGGCGCTGTTGCGGACGGTCGCCTCGACGAGCGCCGCGGCCGGGCCGAGCTTCGCCAGCAGGCCGTCGACATCGCGCAGGTCGGTCTCGAGGCCGTAGAGCACGGCGAGTTCGGTGAGGGCGGCGCGGACGACCGGGGTGAGCCTCAGCGGCCATTCGTGCTCGCCGATGCGGGTGACGGCGGCGGCCAGCCGGGTCACCGCGTTCTCCCGGTTGACCTTGGAGCCGTGTCCGGCGCGCCCCCGTGCGGTGAGCTTCAGCCAGCCGGTGCCACGCTCGCCCGCGGCGATGGGATAGAGCTCGCGGCCGGAGCCGTCGTGGAAGGTGAAGCCCCCCGATTCGCCGACGGCCTCGGTGCAGCCCTCGAACAGCCCTGGATGCCGGTCGGCGAGAAAGCCCGAGCCGTCCTCGGCGCTGGCCTCCTCGTCGGCGGTGAAGGCGATGACGAGGTCGCGCCGCGGCCGGACGCCCTGCCGGGACCAGGCCTTCAGCACGGCCAGGATCATCGCGTCCATGTTCTTCATGTCGACCGCGCCGCGCCCCCACACCACCCCGTCGCGCACCTCGCCGGAGAACGGGGGCACGCTCCAGTCGGCGGCCTCGGCGGGGACGACGTCCAGGTGGCCGTGGACGAGCAGGGCGTCCGCCGACGGATCGGTGCCCTCGACCCGGGCGACGACGTTCGTGCGGCCCGGGGTGCGTTCCAGCAGGGTCGGCTCGATGCCGGCCTCGGCGAGCACCGCGGCCGCGTACTCGGCGGCGGGCCGTTCCCGGCAGTCCCCGTCGCCCCGGTTGGCGGTGTCGATGCGGATGAGGTCGGAGGTGAACCGGACGACCTCGTCCCGCGCCTGCGCGTCAGCCATGCCGCTCCCGCCTCCGTCGCCCGGCCGGCCGCTGCCGCCCGTCCCGCCTGCGCTGCTCAGCCATACTGCTCCTCGATCGCGGCCGAGACGATCGTGGTGACCGCCTTGAAGGTGCGAATGCCCTCGTACATGGTGCCGCTGGTGTACGCGACCTTCCGCTCGCCGATGCGGGCGACGCCGGGCACGACCGTGGCCGACATCGCGAGATGCTCGGCGTCGAACTCCACCGCGACGGTGAACGGCCCGCGCTCCACCGGTTCCTGACGGACCGCCAGCCGCGTCGCCTCCTTCGCCGCCGCCCGGATGTGGGCGGCGGTGCGGGCCGGCGTGCGGCACACGGCCGCGTACCGCGAGACATGGTCCTTGACGGCGACCTTCAGCGCCTCGGGCGCGTAGCCGAGCGCGTCCTCGCAGGCCACGTCGTCGCCGGTGACCAGAACGACCGGCACGCCGTACTCGGCGACGACGTGCGCGTTGAGCAGCCCCTCACTGGCCCGCACGTCGTTCAGCCAGACGCCGGTGACGGAGTTGGCCAGGTAGGTGTGGGCGAGGACGCCCTCCGCGCCGGCCCCCGCGTGATAGCCGACGAACGCGATGCCGTCGACGTCGCCGTGCTGGACGCCCTCCACCATCGACAGGGACTTGTGCCGGCCGGTGAGCATCTCCGCCCGCTCGTCGAGCTGTTCGAGGAGCAGGTTGCGCATGGTCCAGTGGGCCTCGTTGATCAGGACCTCGTCCGCCCCGCCGTCGAAGAAGCCCAGCACGGCGGCGTTGACGTCCGAGGTGAACATCGACCGGCACCGCTGCCACTCCGGCGTCCCCGGCAGCACGTCGGCGGGCCAGGTGACGCCCGTCGCGCCCTCCATGTCGGCGCTGATGAGGATCTTCACGTCCGGGCCCCTCCGCTGCAGACGACCGGAAATCCAGCGGATCAGAGCCTATCGGGCCGCCTCCGGCTCCCCCGGGAGCGACGCGCAAAAATACCCCCTGGGGTATCTCTGTTACGGTAGGGACCGGATGCCCGATACCCCCGGGGGTAATTTTTCGGGGCTTTCGAGTTCTCCGAGTTCTTCGAGTTCTCCGCGAAGGAGTGTGTGCCGTGTTCTTTGTCGACATCCTCGAGACCGAGGGGCTGGGCAACCGCAGCCACCTGGCGGGCGGCGCCGAGCGGGCGGTGGTGGTGGACCCGCCGCGTGACGTCGACCGCGTGATCGCCGCGGCGGCGCGGCGCGGGGTGCGGATCGTGGCCGTCGCCGAGACCCATGTGCACAACGACTACGTGACCGGCGGCCTGGAGCTCGCCCGGCTGACCGGGGCGCGCTATCTGGTGCCGACCGGGGCCGAGGTGGCGTACGCGCGCGTGCCGGTCGCCGACGGGGACGTCGAGCCGCTCGACGACGGTCTCGTGCTGCGCGCGGTGGCCACCCCCGGGCACACCCCGCACCACACCGCCTATGTCCTGGAGGAGGCGGGCCGGCCGGTGGCCGCCTTCACCGGCGGTTCGCTGCTGATCGGCAGCGTGGGGCGGCCCGACCTCGTCGAGCCCCGGCTGACGGAACGGCTGGCCCGGGAGCAGCACGCCTCCGCGCGGCGGCTGGCGCGCGATCTGCCCGACGAGGTGGCGGTGCTGCCCACGCACGGCTTCGGCAGCTTCTGCTCCGCCTCGCAAGGAGGCGGCGACCGGAGCACGATCGGCGCCGAGAAGGCGTCCAACCCGGTGCTCGTGCAGGACGTGGACACGTTCGTGAAGGAGCTGCTCGCGGGGCTGGGCGACGTCCCGGCGTACTACGCGCACATGGGCCCGGCCAACGCGGGCGGTCCCGCCCCGGTGGACCTGACCGCGCCCCGGCGCGCCGACGCGGCGGAGATCGCCCGGCGGCTCGCGGCCGGTGAGTGGGTGGTGGACCTGCGCAGCCGGGTGGCCTTCGCCGCCGGGCATGTGGCCGGGGCGTTCAACTTCGAGGTCGACGGGCAGCTCGCGACCCAGCTGGCCTGGCTGATCCCGTGGGGCAGGCCGGTGACGCTGCTCGCGGAGAGCGCCGAGGACGTCCGGCGCGCCCAGCGGGAGCTGGCCCGGGTGGGCATCGACCGCCCGGCCGCGGCGGCCGTCGGCTCCCCGGCCGACTGGGTCGAGGAGGGGGCGCGACCGGCCTCGTTCCCGCGCGCCGTCTTCGCCGACCTGGCGGCGGCCCGCCGCCGGGGCGAGGACCTGACGGTGGTCGACGTGCGCCGCGCCGGCGAACGGGCGGGCGGCTGGATCGAGGGCAGTGTGCACATCCCGCTCCACCAGCTCCCCCGGCGGCTGGCCGAGGTGCCCGCGGGCACGGTCTGGGTGCACTGCGCGGGCGGCCTGCGCGCGGCCATCGCCGCGTCCCTGCTGGACGCCGCCGGCCGTGCCGTGGTGGCCGTCGACGACGGCTACGCCGCAGCGGCCGCCGCCGGCCTCACCGCCACCGACCCCACACCCCACAACTGACCCGAACGGCCCCCGCCCGACCCCACACCCCACGACTGACCCGGACGGCCCCAGCCCGACCCCGCTCGCCCCCATCCGCCCTCGGCCGACCCCGCCCGACCCAGCTCGCCCCTATCCGCCCTCGACCGACCCCGCCCGACCCCGACGGCCCCCGCCCGCCCTCGGCCAACCCTGACCGCCGTCGACCGACCTCGACCCCGCTCGGCCCCGTCCAACCCCGACAGCCCCCGCTCGACCCCGTCCAATCCCGACAGCCCCCGCTCGACCCCGACCGCCCCTGACCGCCTCGACCGACTCCGCACGCCACCGACCGACCCGTCCGACCCCACCCGACCCCGACCGCCCTTGACCGACCCCGCACGCCACCGACCGCCCTCAACCACCCAGACCGACCCTGACCGACCCCGTCCGAACCCGACCGCCCCGCACGCCACCGACCGCCCTCGACCGACCCCGCCCGACCCCGACGGCCCCGACCGACCCCACCCAACCCCAACCGCCCTTGACCGACCCCGCACGCCACCGACCGCCCTCGACCGACCCGCCCGACCCCGACCGCCCTACCCGAACCCGCCCGACCCCGACCGCCCCGACCGATGAACCCGAGGACCACCCGAGATGCTCGTCTCCCGTGTCACCGCCGCTCAGGCCCACCGCATGCTCCGGGACGGTACGGCCGTCCTGGTCGACGTCCGCGACCCCGACGAGTACCGGGCCGGTCACGCGCCCGGCGCGCTGCACCTTCTGCTGCCCTGGTCGGCAGCGACCGCGTCGAGCCTGGCGAGCCGGACGGCGGGACGTGCTCTCGTCCTGGTCTGCCGCTCCGGCGCCCGCTCGCGGCGGGCCGCCGCCCTGCTCGCCGAGCACGGCACACAGGCGGCGGACGTGATCGGCGGCCTGCGCGACTGGGCCGCCCAGGGGCTTCCCGTCGAGGACGGCCGAGGGGCCGCCGGGACCGTCATATGAGCGCGGTCGTCCTGGCGCTGCTGGCCGGCGGCCTGGTCGGCCTGGCGCTGGGCGCGCTGGGCGCGGGCGGCAGCATCCTGACCGTCCCGGCCCTGATCTACCTGCTCGGGTTCAGCCCGGCGGCGGCGACCACCGCGGGCCTGATCATCGTGATCGTCACATCGGTCACCGCGCTGCTGGCCCATGCGCGGGCGGGGGCCGTGCGCTGGCGGGCGGGCCTGCTGTTCGCGGCGGCCGGTCTGCCGCCCGCCGCGGCCGCGGGGGCGCTGTCCTCCCGCGTCCCGGAGCCCGTGCTGACGCTGATGTTCGCGTCGCTGGCCGCCCTGGCCGCCGTGCGCATGCTGCGCCGCCGCGCCCCGCGCGGGAGCGGGACCGTCTCGGCGGCGCGGGCGGCGGGCGCCGGCGCCGGGCTGGGGGCGGTGACCGGGTTCCTCGGCGTCGGCGGCGGGTTCCTCGCCGTGCCGGCGCTGGTGAGCGTGCTGGCCGTGCCGATGAGCGCGGCGGTGGGCACGAGTCTGCTCGTCATCGTCGCCAACGCGCTGGCCGCGCTCGCGGCCCGGGCGGTCACGGCCGGCCAGCTGGACTGGGCGCTGATCATGCCGTTCCTCGCGACCGCCGTCCTCGGGGCCTGGGACGGCAGGCGGCTGGCCTCGAAGGTCTCCGCCGCGGCGCTGCAGCGCGTCTTCGGCAGCGTGCTGCTGGCCGTCGCCCTGGGCATGGGCGTGACGGCCGTCCGATGAACGCTCCGGCGTTCAGGGCCTTCAGGGCCTTCAGGGCGTTCAGGGCCTTCAGGCCAGCGACAGGAAGAGCTTCTCCAGCCGGGCCCGCATCTGCGCGGAGTCCCGCACCTGCGGATCCTCGCTGGTCATGCACTGTTCCAGCCCGGTGGCGATGATCGAGAAGCCGGCCCGGTCCAGCGCCCGGGAGACGGCGGCGAGCTGGGTGATCACGTCCTCGCAGTCGCGCCCCTCCTCGATCATCCGGATCACTCCCGCGAGCTGCCCCTGGGCGCGTCGCAGCCGGTTGAGCGCCGACTTCAGGTCCTCGGCCGACATGTCGAGTTGCACGCTTCCTCCTCCTCTATACCCCCGCGGGTATCCTACCCGTGCGGGACAACACCCCACCGAGAGGTTCTGTTCCGTGACCGACCACCCGACCGCAGCCGCCCGTTTCGACGAGCACACGGTCGTCGACGTCCGCACCCCCGGCGAGTACGCCGGCGGCCACCTGCCCGGTGCGCACAACATCCCCCTGGACCGGCTCGGCGAGGCCGTGAGCGCGCTGCGCGCCGCCGCCGCGCGCGGGCCACTGCTGCTCGTGTGCGCGTCCGGCGCCCGGTCCGCGAAGGGCTGCGCACAGCTCGCGGACCTCGGCGTCACGGCGACCACGCTGGAGGGCGGCACCGCCGGGTGGGCGGCGGCCGGGCACCCGGTCGAGCGCCCGGCGGGCGGACGCGCCCCCTGGCCGATGGACCGCCAGGTCCGGCTCGCCGCAGGTTCCCTCGTGGTCGCCGGTTTCGCCGCGGGCCTCGCCCGGCCGCGCGCCCACTGGCTGTCCGGACTGGTCGGCGCGGGCCTGGTCTTCTCCGGGGTGACCAACACCTGCGGCATGGCAGCCCTGTTGGCCCGACTCCCGCACAACCGGCCACCCAGGGACGCCACTTCGTTCGAAGAGACGCTGCTCCGGCTGAGCCATGACTGACGTGTGGACCCTCACCCGACCCGGGCGGCCACCAGCCACTTCGACGGCAGCTCGATGCGGGTGCCGTCCGGGGTGAACTCGGTGGTGGCGAGGGGCAATTCGCCCGAGGCCAGCACGGTGAGCCCCGCGGCCCGCAGATACTCGGGCACCGCGTCGTCGGCGACCTCCCCGGGGGCGATGCCGTGCCGGAAGACGGGCGCGAGCTTGGGCGGCGGACCGGCCGGGCTCTGCGCCAGCGCGCCGAGCACCGGACGGGCGGCCTCGGACAGTTCGACGACGAAGGCCCGGCCGCGCTCCCCGACCAGCGCGGCGATCCCGTCCACCAGCGGCTGCCGGTCGGCGGGCTCGCACTGGTGCAGTACGCCCCGCATGTACACGTTCGCGTCGCCGAGTTCGGCGTGCAGGGTCTCGGCGACGCCCTTCTCGGCCGCGTCCAGCAGCCGGTACGTCGCCTGTCCGGCGGGGTCGGCGCGCCGGGCGTGGTCGAGGGCCGCGGCGGCCAGGTCCGCGCCGATCACGTGCGGGAAGCGGTCGGCGAGATACCGGGTCTGGGTGCCGTTGCCGCAGCCGAGGTCCACCAACGGCAGCCCCGGATCGATGAGCCGGGGTTCGAACAGGGCGAGGTGGAGCGCGGCGGTGACCCTCGGATCCGCGTCCCAGAACACTGCGCCGGGTTCCTCCGGAGCCTCGCTCCAGAAGCCCTCCCATGCCGCCCGGTACCTGCTCGCCACGCTCATGCCCAACTCCCCAGGATGCAAGGCCGATCCGCCGTAAGCGACGGGCGAGTACGGTTTACCGCTCCGGGGTTGCCGCTACAAGTATCAGCCTCGACGCCGTGGCAGGGTCAGCTCGAACCACACGGTCTTGCCCGCGCCGGTACGGCTGGCGCCCCACTCGCGGGCCAGGGTGCTCACCACGCGCAGGCCCCGGCCGCACTCGTCGCCCGCGCCGGCGCTCAGCAGGGTCGGCAACTCGTGGTCGTCGTCCTCCACTTCGCACAGCAGGGTCTCGCCGCGCACCAGGCGCAGCGCCACGGGCCGCCGGTGGGAGTGCCGGACCGCGTTGGTGACGAGTTCGCTCACCATGAGCCCGACGGCGTCGGCCGACTTGGCGAGCCCCCAGTCGTGGAGCTGTTCGCGGACCGCCGCGCGGGCCCGGCCGACCTCGGCCGGGTCGAGGGGGAACCGCCACTCGGCGACGTCCTCCGGCTCGATGCCGTTGAGCCGGGTCATGAGCAGGGCGACGTCGTCCTTGCGGCCGCCGCGGCCCGCTTCCGAGAACGTCGCGGCGAGGGCGCGGATGATGGTGTCGCAGGCGTCGTCCATCGACGCGGACGGGTGCGCGGCGGACTCGCACAGCGTCGCGAGCCCCACGCCGATGTCCTCGCCGCGGACCTCCACCAGCCCGTCGGTGCACATCACCAGCCGGTCGCCCGGCTCCACGCGCACGCGTACCGCCTCGAACGGCACGCCGCCGACGCCGATGGGGGCGCCGGTGGGCAGGTCGAGGAGTTCGCTGCGGCCGTCGGCGGCCCGCACCAACACGGGTGGGATATGGCCCGCGTTGGCGAGGTGCAGCTCGCTCTCGATCGGGTCGTAGACCGCGTACAGGCAGGTCGCGAGGTAGTTGTCGCCCAGGCGTTGCGCCAAGTCGTCCAGGTTGCGCAGGAGTTGGGCGGGCGGCAGGTCGAGGGCGGCCATGGTCTGCACGGCGGTGCGCAACTGGCCCATCATGGCGGCCGAGTTGAGGCCGTGGCCCATGACGTCGCCGACGACGAGTGCGGTGCGGGCGCCGGGCAGCTTCACCGAGTCGAACCAGTCGCCGCCGACCCGTCCCAGCAGTGTGCCGGGCAGATAGCGGGTGGCGATGTCGCAGCCTGCCATGCGGGGCGGGATGTGCGGCAGCATGCTGTCCTGGAGGGTCTCGGCGACGCTCTCCTGGTAGGTGTACATGCGCGCGTTGTCGAGCACGAGGCCCGCGCGGGCGGCGAGTTCGGCGCCGGTGACCCGGTCCATGTCGTTGAAGACGGCCCGCTCGGGGTGGCGCAGCAGGACCATGAAGCCGAGGACGACCTGACGCGCCTTCAGCGGGACGACCAGCATGGAGCGGCCGGTGATCAGGGGCCGGATGTCGCGCTTCTCGAACTGCGAGGCGATGGCGTGCCCCATCTCCTCGCTGATGCGCGGCACGAGGACGGGGTCACCGGTGGTCATGCACTGGAAGAACGGGGTGGGCGCGGGGAACGGCATGGCCTCGCCGACGGGTACGACGTCCTCCCAGCGGCCGGGTTCGTCGGTGTGCTCGATGGCGACCCGGTGCCACATGGTGGTCGTGTCCGGCACGCCGTCGGGAAATCCCTCGCCGGCGACGACCTGTTCGCGCAGATAGGTGCCGGCGACGTCGGTGAAGCGCGGGACGACGGCTCTGGAGACTTCCAGGATGGTGCGGGAGAGGTCGAGGGAGGTGCCGATCCTGCCGCTGACCTCGTTGAGGAACTCCAGCCGTTCGCGGACGGCGACGTACTCGAGGTCCTCGCCCTCGTCGTCGACCAGTTCCTGCGGCAGGGGCAGCCCTTCGGCGGCGGCGCGGGCGGCCCGCTCCCGGCGCGCTCTGCGCTCGACGCGCCGGGCGACGCCCCAGTCGGGGGTCACCGGCACCCGGTCGTTCTGGCTGAACTCCATTACGGGATAGCCGAGTTCGAGGACCTGGGAGACGATGCGGGCGCTTTCGCCGACGCTCATGCTGGGCAGGATCTCGGGCAGTCGGCGGGCGAGTTCCTCGGCGCCGGGGAAGTCGGTGTGCAGCGCGAAGGCGGGCGCGATGCGTTCGACGGCCAGGGGGTCCTCGGGACTGTCCCGGCGCAGTGCCGCCGCGTCCGCGGCCAGCACCAGCAGCTGTTCGGCGCCGGGCCCGACCAGCGGGTAGGCCCACCACAGCACGTCGACCCGGCCGCGGTCGCGCTCCGGCTCGGGCACGGTCAGCCGGGCCCGTCCGGCGGCCGGGTAGCCGAGGCCTCGGTCCAGGGAGGAGTCCAGCCCGGGCCCGAGGCCGTCGTAGGCGGCGTACTCGCCGTAGGGCAGGTCGTCGTCGGGCTCGGGGAGCGCGCCGGAGACGGGGAGCAGGTCGATCGCGGGGCGGCCGATCGCCTCTTCCTTGACGACGCCGAAGAGCCTGCGGGCGCCGGCGCTCCAGTGCGAGACGAGGCCCTCGCGGTCCACCACCACCACGGCCAGCGGGACGCGTCCGGCGTCGGCAGTCCGGTCGGCCGCCTCGGGTGCGGCTCCGCGGCGGGGAGGTGCGTCCCTCTCGGTGCCACGGTCCATGGCCCAGGCCCTCTCTCCCCAGAGCTGTGCAAGATCTGTCCCGCCGGTCACCACCGTACGGCGCACGCCAGTCTGCATGTGCGGCAATGCCGTAATTGGTTTCGGCCGGGTGCGCCGGGGTACGCCGCACGTCCCGCGGCCGTGCGCCGCCCCTGCGCGGCGGGGTCAGTCCGCGTGGCCGAGTTGCAGATCGCGTTCCGTGCGGCCGCCGCCCGCCACGTGCAGGACGGTGGCCAGCGGCGGGTAGCCGGCGGCGATGACGGTGTATTCGCCGCAGGACAGGTCGACGAAGCGGAACGCTCCGTCGCCGCCGGTGGTGAGGGTGTCGACGACGTTGCCGGCCGCGTCGAGCAGGGTCACGCGCGCGTCCTGGACGGGTCGCCCGCCGTCGGCCCGGACGGTGCCGCCCAGCAGGGCGTCGCCGGCGAGTTCGACGTCCTGGCGGGTCTCCCGCGCGGCCTGGACGCTGACCGGCAGGGCGGCCGGGCGGAAGGCGGCCGCGCTGGCGGCGAGGGTGTACTCGCCGGCGACGAGCTCGGTGATGACGTAGCCGCCCTCGTGTCCGCTGCGGGTGCTGGCGACGACCTCGCCGTGGACGTCGGTGAGGGTGACCGTGGCCTCGCGCACCGGGGCGCCGTCCGCGCCGCGCACGCTCCCGGCGAGCCGGCCGGCGCCGCCGAGGACGATGTCCAGTGCGACGGGGTGCTCGCCGACGGTGACGGAGACGGCCTGCGGCTGGTGGCCGCCCGCGGCGGCGATCAGGACGTACGCCCCGGCGCCGGGCGTGGACAGCGTGTACCGGCCGTCCTCGCCGCTGGCGCCCCGGCCGAGCTGCTGCCCGCCGACGTCGATGAGGGTGAGCGCCGCGCGCGGCACCACGGACCCGTCGGTGTGCTGCACCGTGCCGCACACCGGGAGGTCGTCGGTGCGGGAGGAACGGGCCTCCAGGGCCGGGGTGTTCACGGGCGCGGGCTCGATCTCGGCGGCGTGGTGGGCCACCAGCGGTTTCTCCTCCAGGAAGAAGGCGATGAACAGGCCGAGCACGAGCACCGGCACGAGGTAGAGGAAGATCCTCGGCATGGCGTCGGCGTAGGCCTGGATGTAGGCGTCGCGCAGCGCCGGGGGCAGTCGGTGGACGAGTTGCGGGGTGAGCGACTCGGGGTCGGGGAGCTGGGCCCCCGCGTGCGCGGGCAGGCGTACGCGCAGGGCGTCGGCGAGCCGGTCGGCGAAGAGGGTGCCGAAGAGCGCCGCGCCGACACTGCCGCCGATCTGCCGGAAGTAGGTGTTGGCGCTGGTGGCGGTGCCGAGGTCGGCGGGGCGCACGGAGTTCTGCACGGCGAGCACGAGGACGGGCATCACCAGGCCGATGCCGGAGCCGAGGACGGCCATCCAGAGGCTGTACTGCAGCCGGGGCGTGTCGGTCTCCAGCCGGGACAGCAGCCACATGCCGAGCGCGGCGAGGGCGGTGCCGAGGACGGGGTAGATCCGGTAGCGGCCGGTCTGGGTGATGAGCTGTCCGGACAGGATCGAGGCGGCGACGATGCCGCCCATCATGGGCAGCATCAGCAGCCCGGACTCGGTGGCGGTGGCCCCGTCGACCATCTGCAGGTAGGTCGGCAGATAGCTGGCGGCGCCGAACAGTCCGACGCCGATCGCCAGGCCCACCAGCGCGGTGACGTTGAAGACGGAGTCCCTGAACAGCCGTAGCGGGATGAGGGGTTCGGCGGCGCTGCCCTCGACGACGAGGAAGAGGACGGCCGCGGCGGCCGCCCCCGCGGCGAGGCCGACGACGACGGTGGAGTTCCAGGCGTACTCGGTGCCGCCCCAACTGGTGAGCAGCACCAGGCAGCTGGAGGCGACGGCGAGCAACAGGGCGCCGAGGACGTCGAATCGGGGCCTGCGCTGCGGCTTCGGCAGTTTCAGGACGACACTCACGACCGCCAGGGTGAGCAGGCCGAAGGGGACGTTGAAGTAGAAGCACCAGCGCCAGGAGAGGTGGTCCGTGAAGTAGCCGCCGAGCAGCGGTCCGGCGACCGAGGCGAGGCCGAACGCGGCGCCGATGACGCCCATGAACCGGCCGCGCTGCCGGGGCGGCACGATGTCCGCGATGATCGCCTGCACGCCGATCAGCAGTCCGCCCGCGCCGACGCCCTGGACGGCGCGGAAGGCGATCAGCTGGTCCATGGTCCGGGCCCGCCCCGCGAGCGCGGAGCCGATGACGAAGACGACGATCGCGAACTGGAAGACGCCCTTGCGGCCGAGGAGGTCGCCGAGCTTGCCGTAGACGGGCAGTCCGACGGTGGAGGTGAGCAGATAGGCGGTGATCGCCCAGGACATCCGGTCGACGCCGTGCAGTTCGCCGACGATCCTCGGCAGGGCGGTGGCGACGATCATCTGCTCCAGCGCCGCGAGGAGCAGCGCGAGCATGAGGGCGAGGAAGACCAGCCGCACCCGGCGGCCGCCCGGTCCCGTGTCCATGGCCGGCGCCGGCGGCGGGTCCTTGGCGGGCGGCGCCGTGACCGGCTCGTCCTGTACCAGAGTGGTCCCGCCCATGTGCCGCTCCCTCGTCGCACCTGCCACACAATTCCCGCGTAAAGCGACAACTACGAGCAAGCGCGACGAGTTACGGCGCCATCCCGGTCACAAGGGAGATCCACTCGAACCGGTGACGTTCGTGCGGACCCCGGGGTCAACGCGCGCGGAGCGCACGGGCGTTGGGCTACTTCTCGACCTCGGTGGCGAGGTTGGCGAGGATCGCGTCGTAGATCCGGCCGAGGCCCTTGGGCGCGAAGGTCTTCTCGAAGAAGCCGCCGATGCCGCCGGCGCCGGTCCAGGTGGTGGTGACGACGACCCGGGAGCTGCCCTCGCCGGCCGGGGTGACGCGCCAGGTGGTCACCATCGAGGAGTTGCGGTCCTTCTCGACGAGCTCGCCGTCGGTCGGTTCGGCGACCTCCAGGAGGCAGTCGCGCACGCGCTTGCTGGTGGCCTGGAGCTTCCAGTGGACGAGGGTGCCCTCGCCGTCGCCGCCCTCGCGCACCTCGTACTCGCTGAACTGCTCGGGCAGCAGATTCGCGCGCGTGCCGCTGTAGTCGGCGATGGTGTCGAACACCTTCTCCGGGTCCGCAGCGACGACCCGCTCGGTGGTGGCCTCGACCTGCGCCATGGGGTTCCTCCCGGTCCGTGTTGCTCAGGGTTGCTCAAGTGCGGGGCAAGCCAACCACCCCGGTCCTCGGCCGCCCAAATCGGGGTCGCACAAGCGATCGTCGGCCGATCGAAAACGGCTGCCGAATCGCCTTCCGAACTGTCCGCCGATCTCTCCGTATTGTCCGCCGGCCTCTCCGCCGATCTCTCCGCCGGATCGCCTGCCGGATCGCCTGCCGGAGGATCCGTCGCACGATCATGAGAACACATGTTCTATTGTGGGCGCAGTGCTACCGAGGGAGGCGCCATGCGCTGGGACAACCTCACCGACCGGCCCCGCCACGACCGGCCGGCCGACGCCGCGCTGTTCGGCGCGGACGCGGTCACGACCAGGACGTTCGACACGCCCGAGTTCGCCGGCATCACGTTCCACGAGATCCGGGCCCGCTCGATCCTCAACCGGGTGCCGGGCGCCTCCCGGATGCCGTTCGAGTGGACGGTGAACCCCTATCGGGGCTGCACGCACGCGTGCGTGTACTGCTTCGCCCGCAAGACGCACAGCTATCTCGACCTCGACACCGGGACCGGCTTCGACAGCCAGATCGTCGTCAAGGTGAACGCGCCGGAGCTGCTGCGCCGGCAGCTGGCCTCGCCCCGCTGGCACGGGGAGCACGTCGCGATGGGCACGAACGTGGACTGCTACCAGCGGGCGGAGGGCCGCTACCGGCTGATGCCGGGCATCCTGGCCGCCCTGCGCGACCACGCGAACCCGTTCTCGATCCTGACCAAGGGCACCCTGATCCTGCGCGACCTCGATCTGCTGCGGCAGTCCGCCGAGCGGGCCGACATCGGCGTGTCGGTCTCCGTCGGCTTCACCGACACCGAGCTGTGGCGCACCGTGGAGCCCGGCGCCCCGGCCCCGCAGCGACGCCTGGACGTGGTGCGGACCCTCACCGAGCACGGCATCGGCTGCGGGGTGCTGATGGCGCCGGTGATCCCGTTCCTCGGCGACGATCCGGCCCGACTGCGGGCCACCGTGCGGGCGATCGCGGCCGCGGGCGCCACCTCCGTCACCCCGCTCGCGCTGCATCTGCGGCCCGGCGCCCGCGAGTGGTTCATGGCCTGGCTCGGACAGCACCACCCCTACCTGGTACGCCGGTACGAACGCCTGTACGCGGACGGCGCCTACGCCCCGAAGTGGTATCAGCGCCGGATCACCCGCCAGGTCCACGAGCTCGCCGAGGAGTACGGGATCGGCCCCACGCGCGCGGGGATGCCCCGCCGGATCCCGCAGCCCGAGCCGGTCGAGGAGCCCGCCGAGTCGGGGCCGACCCAACTCACGCTGATCTGAGCGCGTTAGAGCGCATCCGGCGACCCGAACGGGTCAACTCGCTCCATAACAGGTTCTTCCGGTCGATCTTTCCGGGACGATGCGGCCAGGACCGTGACCTGCGCGGTCCGGCCACCTCCGTCCTGGGAGGACTCCCATGAACCAACGCGCAGCCGTGCTGTGCGCCGCCGCAGTCGTCGTGGCCGGGACGGTCACGGCCGTGCCCGCCGGCGCGAGCCCGTCGCACGCCGCGGAGCCCACCCGTGCGGCGAAGCTCTCCTGGAAGGGCTGCGGCACCACGGCCCAGCCGAGGCTCCAGTGCACGTCCCTGAAGGTGCCGCTCGACCACACGCGGCCGGACGGGAAGCAGATCGCCCTGGCGCTGTCCCGCGTCCCGCACACCGCCAAGACGTACCAAGGGCCGCTGCTGGTCAACCCCGGCGGCCCCGGCGGCCGGGGGCTGAGCCTCGCCTCGTTCGTCGCCTCGGCGCTGCCCAAGGCGGTGGCGACGCAGTACGACGTCATCGGCTTCGACCCGCGCGGGGTGGGCAGGAGCACGCCCGCGCTGGACTGCAAGCCCGGTCACTTCGGCGCCGTCCGCCCGGACTCCGTGCCGAGCACCGAGGCGATCGAGCGGGCCAACGTGGAGCGCGCCCGGTCCTTCGCCGCGGCCTGCGGCAAGAAGTACGCGGACGTCCTGCCGTACATCGACACGCTCAGCACGGTGCGGGACATGGACGCCATCCGGGACGCGGTCGGCGCGCCGCGGCTGAACTACTTCGGCTACTCGTACGGCACCTACCTGGGCGCGGTGTACGCCAAGCTCTACCCGCAGCGGGTGCGGCGGCTGGTCCTGGACTCGATCGTCGACCCCACCGGCGTCTGGTACGAGGACAACCTCACGCAGGACCTCGCCTTCAACGACCGCCACCGTGCCCTGATGGCCTGGATCGCCCGGTACGACAAGACGTACAAGCTCGGCACCGACCCGGAGAAGGTCGAGACCAAGTGGTACGCGATGCGGGCGGCCCTCGGCAGGAAGCCGGCCGGCGGCAAGGTGGGCGCCTCGGAACTGGAGGACACCTTCCTGCCCGGCGGCTACTACAACGGCTACTGGCCCCACCTCGCCGAGGCGTTCGCGGCCTACGTGAACAAAAAGGACGCCGACCCGTTGGTGGAGGCGTACGAGAACTTCGCCGCCGTCGACGCGGCGGGGGACAACGGCTACAGCATCTACACCTCGGTGCAGTGCCGTGACGCCTCCTGGCCGCGCGACTGGGACGAGTGGCGGTCGGACAACTGGTCGGTGCACGCGAAGGCGCCGTTCATGACCTGGAACAACGTCTGGTACAACGCGCCGTGCGCGTTCTGGCCGACCAGGCCGCTGGGGCCGGTGAACCTCGCCGACGTCCGGCTGCCGCCGGCCCTGCTGTTCCAGGCCACCCACGACGCGGCCACCCCGTACGAGGGCGGCGCCACGGTGCACGCGCTGCTGCGCAGGTCCAGCCTGGTGGTCGAGGAGGGCGGCCAGAACCACGGCATCACGCTGAGCGGGAACACCTGCCTGGACAAGCACCTGGCGGCCTATCTGGCCGACGGCACGGTGCCGCGCGGCGTGGGCGAGGTCGACGCGGTGTGCGAGGCGCAGGCCGACCCGAAGCCGCTGGGCTCGAAGGTCGCCGCGCGCACGGCCCACGGCTCGGCCCTGCACGGGCTGCTGGGCTTCCGAGGCTGAGCGCGCCGACGGCCGACGGCTGAGCCGTCGGGGGCATTGTCAGACCCATGGTCCACCATGGACGCATGAGTGAACTGACCAGGATTCCCGCCCCCGACGGGGTCGCCGCCGCGGCCCAGTACTCCCATGTCGTGCTGGGCACCGGCCGGTTCGTGGCCGTCGCCGGTCAGCTCCCGCTCGACGAGCAGGGCGCGCTGGTCGGCGAGGGCGATCCGCAGGCGCAGGCCCGCCAGGTCTTCGAGAACCTGAGGCGGTGCCTGGCCGCGGCCGGGGCGACGTTCGACGACGTCGTCAAACTCACCTACTTCGTCACGGACATGGGCCATATGCCCGCCATCCGCGCCGCCCGGGCCTCCCACATACCCGACGACCGGCTCCCCGCCGCCTCGGCCGTCCAGGTGGCCGCGCTGGTCCGCCCGGAGTTCCTGATGGAGATCGAGGCGTTCGCGGTCGTGGGGGACTGAATTCTCAGATCGCGGGTTCGGCGTACGTGTTGAACCGCAGGTAGAGGCCTATGTCCGCGGGCAGGTCCGGAGAGATCGTCCGGTAGCTGCACAGCTCCTGCAGGGGCCCGCCGCCCCCCGGCGGCTCCGCCGTCAGCTGCCCCAGTATCTCGGCGTGCGGACGCGGGTCGATCCCCTCCAGCTCCATGAGCCGGGCGACGCGTACGGCCGCCTCCGCGTCGCCGCGGGTGTTGTCCGGCAGTCGCAGATAGACGTTGGCCTCCTCGGGGCCGGACACGCCCTCCCGGAAGGCCAGGCAGGTCATCGGCTCGTTGTTCACGATGCCGCTGTCCCGCCCGTAGATGACGGCGCGCGCCCGGGCCGTCCGGGCCGGATCGTAGCGGTGCGCCAGGTCCGCCACGGTGTCCAGCTCGGCCATCGGCATCGGTCCGTGCCGGAAGTAGACCTTCACCCGGGAGGTGTCTCCGCCGTCCAGATCGAGGGCCATCAGCTCCAACTCATGGCCCCGGCCGACGAGTTCACCGGCCCGCTCGGCGACCGGTTCCCAGGCCGCCGCCAGGCCCAGCCGGTGCATGGCCCGTGCCATGACCTCGTAGGCGCGGTCCAGTCCGTGCACCTGCGGGTTGAGGTAGACCTTGTAGTGCGGCCGCTCCCCCGGCCGCCAGGCCAAGGAGTGCCAGAGGGTGGCGCGGTAGCGATCGGGGGCGGGCGTGATGAAGAGGTCCTCGATGCCGAGGTACCGCGTGATGTCCGTCCCGGGTCTCGCGGCGAGTCGCCGTGTCAGTTCCCGGCCGGCCTCCTGGCAGCCGAGCGGGGTGCCGTCGGAGCCGAGCGATTCGAACAGGATGCGGACCTCGGGCCGGCCGCCCTTCCAGCTGACGGAGAGTTCGGCGGGGAAGCCGTCGGCCGAGACGAACGACGGCGGATCGCACTGCGTTCCGACGGGCCGCTCGGCCCACGGGTGGAGCACTTCCCTCAGATCCTGGAGCGCGCTCTTCGTCTCCCACAGGTCTACCCCCAGACCCCGGCAGACTGCCGACCACTTTTCTTCCAGGAACCGCCCGAATGTTTTTGCCGGGTCTTGAGACGGTCTCAGGACTGGTATCTCGTCGGGGAGTTGTGTGCTGGTCATGGCCTATCACCCTCCACAGCCGGACAGGTCCGGCTCGTCCGCGGTCACTTCGGCAGCAGCCCTACGGGCGCGCCGAGCCAGGCAGTTCGGCGGAAGGCGATCTTCCCCTAGTGAAGGTTTTCGAATCTCGAACGCATGGGCGATAAACGCCGGGCTTCCGCATACCGGGAAAGCGAACTGCGCGCAGCGGACAGGGAGTTGGTCACCGCATCCGGAACCTGACGGTCCGCAGGCGGCTCAGCGCTGCCGGGGGATGCGCGCCAGCGCGTGCACGGCCGCCTCGGCGAGCACCGGGTGGGCCAGGGCGTCGTTCAGCACCGGGCGGGCCCGGCCGTCCCCCAGCGCGCCGAGCCCCTCCACACAGGCCAGGGCGACCCGCCGGTACGGGTCGTGCGGCCGCAGCCGGCGGCGCAGCGTCGTGATCAGCGCGGGCACCGACTCGGGCGCGCGCAACTCCACCAGCAGCCGGACGGGGTGCAGGGCGTAGGCCACACGCAGTTCGTTGGTGGCCAGGGCGGCCGCGGCGCGGGCGGTGCGGGGGTCGCCGAGGCGGGCCAGCGCATGGGCGGCGGAGGCGCAGCGCGGCGGATCGCGGTGGTTGAGCAGCAGGACGAGCGCCTCGAAGGCCCGCCGGTCCCCGGCGAGCCCCAGCCGGAACGCGGCCAGCTCCCGGGCCCACAGCGGCTGCCCCGACTCGATGAGCACGTCCGCCAGTTCGTCGTGGTCGGCGGTGCCCGTCAGCCGCTCATAGGCGGCCGTCGCGCCGGACTCGCGCCGTAAGCGCTCCGTGAGTGATCGCAACTCTTCGTCCATGCAACGAGCCTAGGCGGGTCGGACGAAGTCGACTGCGGTTCGGCAGCGCCCGGAAGGGGCGCGGGGAACTGCGCGACCGGCCACGACGGCGCCGCAGCAGAACGACGGCACATCGCGGCACGTCCAGCGGAGCGCTCAGGCGCCGGCCGCGTACGAGCCGAATACGTCACAGTCACGGGGACTGGCGCGCTCGTTACCCACCGGTTAAGCTCATACGAGCGAGTTACCCACTCGCTTCACCTCCTCGTGGCGACCTGGTGACGCAGTCGCCGCGAGACGTCGGTTCGGTACTTCGTACCGCTGCGCGACCCGGCCACGGGACAGGGCCGGTCGGATCTCCCGCTCGCCCGGGGGCGTGTGCACGCCCTTGGCGACGGCACCGGGCGTGTGCGCCTGCAGCCCGAAACACCCGCACTGCTTTTCCGCACCCGGTGCGCCCAGGCCTCGCAGAGGTTCCCTCGGCGCACCCGGGCGCGTTCCCAGTCGTCACCCTCAATCTGGAGTCCCGCCATGGCCGCTCCCCTGTCCGACAGTCCCCTGTCCGACACCCCTCTGTCCCCGCTCCGGACGATCGCCGTCATCGGCCTCGGCACCATGGGCACCGGCATCGCCGAGGTCCTGGCCAAGGCCGGCCGCGAGGTGATCGGCATCGACGTCAGCGAGGAGCTGACCGCGCGCTCCCTCGCCGTGCTGGCGGCCTCCACCGACCGCGCCGTGCAGCGCGGGCGGCTCACCGAGCAGGAGCGCGCTGCGGCCCTGGCCCGGGTCCGCGTCTCCACCGACCTGCGCGCCGCGGCCGAGGCCGATCTCGTGATCGAGGTGGCGCCGGAGTCGTACGAGATCAAGCAGCAGATCTTCCGCGAGCTGGACGGGATCGTGCGTCCCGACACCATCCTCGCCACCGGCACCAACGCGCTCTCCGTCACCCGGCTCGCCGCCGACTCGGCCCGCCCCGAGCGGGTGCTGGGCCTGCACTTCTTCAACCCGGCGCCGGCGATGAAGCTGGTCGAGGTCGTCTCCTCGGTGCTGACCGCGCCCGCCGCCGTCACCGCCGTCACCAATCTCGCGCTCGACCTCGGCAAGGAGCCCGTCGCGGTCGGCGACCGGCCCGGTTTCGTCGCCGACGGCCTGCTGTTCGGCTACCTCAACCAGGCCGCCGCGATGTACGAGGCCCGCTACGCCTCCCGGGAGGACATCGACGCGGCGATGCGGCTGGGCTGCGGCCTGCCGATGGGCCCGCTCGCGCTGCTGGACCTGATCGGCGTCGACACCGCCCGTACGGTCCTGGAGGCCATGTACGCCGAGTCCCGCGACCGGCTGCACGCGCCCGCTCCGATCCTCAAGCAGCTCAGCGAGGCGGGCCTGACCGGCCGGAAGTCGGGCCGCGGCTTCTACACCTACGAGGCCTCCGGCAGCGCGACGGTCGTCCCGGACGCGCTGACGCCGCTGTCCGGCGTGGCCGGGGCCGTCGGCCGTCCGGTGGGTTCCGTCGGCGTCGCCGGCTCCGGCACCATGGCCTCCGGCATCGCCGAGGTCTTCGCCAAGGCCGGCTACGACGTCGTCCTCGCCGCCCGCAGCGAGGAGAAGGCGCGGACCGCCAAGGCCCGGATCGGCAAGTCCCTCTCACGCTCCGTCGACAAGGGGCGGCTGACCGCCGAGGCCGCCGCGCAGATCCTGGACCGGATCACCCCGGCCGGTTCCTACGACGCCTTCGCCGACGTCGATCTGGCGCTGGAGGCGGTCGCCGAGGACCTGGCGGTCAAGCAGCAGCTGTTCGCGACGCTGGACAAGGTGTGCAAGCCCGGCGCGGTCCTCGCCACCACCACCTCCTCGCTGCCCGTCGTCGCCTGCGCCCGCGCCACCTCGCGCCCGCAGGACGTGATCGGGATGCACTTCTTCAACCCGGCGCCGGCGATGAAGCTGGTCGAGGTCGTCCGCACGGTGCTGACCGCCGACGACGTCCACGCCACCGTGCGCGAGGTGTGCACGCGGATCAAGAAGCACGCGGTCGACTGCGGCGACCGTGCGGGCTTCATCGTGAACGCGCTGCTGTTCCCGTACCTCAACAACGCGATCAAGATGGTGCAGGAGCACTACGCGTCCCTCGACGACATCGACGCCGCGATGAAGCTGGGCGGCGGCTATCCGATGGGCCCCTTCGAGCTGCTGGACGTCGTCGGACTCGATGTCTCGCTGGCGATCGAGAAGGTCCTGCACCGCGAGTTCCGCGACCCGGGACTCGCTCCGGCGCCGCTCCTGGAGCACCTGGTGGCCGCGGGCTGCCTCGGCCGCAAGACCGGCCGCGGCTTCCGCGAATATGCCCGCCGCTGAGCGGGACGGCGACCGGCTCACCGACGACCGGGACTGGGGCGGGCTGCTCGACCCCACCGGCGGACCCCCGCCCGGCGAGGGCGGGGGAAACCCCGGACATGCGCACCGAGCTGCGGACATGCAGTACGTTCGGGTCATGTCCCAGCCCGCCAGGTCCTCACGTACACCAGCCACGCCCGACGCGCCGGAGAGTGCCGCAGGCACCCGCGCCGCCGCCCAGCGGCTCAAGATGCGCCGAGAGCTGGCGGCCGCGGCCATGGAGCTGTTCTCCACCAAGGGGTACGAGGCGACCACCGTCGACGAGATCGCGGCCGCGGCCGGGGTCGCGCGCCGCACCTTCTTCCGGCACTTCCGCTCCAAGGAAGAGGCGATCTTCCCCGACCACGACGACACCCTGATCCGGGCCGAGGCGGTGCTCAACGCGGCCCCGGCGCACGAGCATCCGCTCGACACGGTGTGCCGGGGGATCAAGGAGGTCATGAAAATGTACGCGGCGCGGCCGGAGATCTCGGTCGCCCGCTACAAGCTGACGCGCGAGGTGCCCACCCTGCGCGAGGCGGAGATCGCCTCGGTGGCCCGCTACGAGCGCCTCTTCACCCGCTATCTCCTCGGCCACTTCGACGAGCACGCGCACGACGACGACGCCAACGACGACCCGCTGCTCGCCGAGGTCGCCGCGTCCGCCGTGGTCACCGCCCACAACCACGTCCTGCGGCGCTGGCTCAGGGCGGGCGGCCAGGGCGACGTCGAGGCCCAGCTCGACCACGCCTTCGCGATCGTCCGCAGGACGTTCGGGACCGGCATCGGCGCCGGCCGCAGCACCGTCGGCGCCGCTCAGCAGACCCCGGCGACGGTCTGCGCGCAAGGCGAGGTGCTGGTGACGGTGGCCCGCACCGACGCGCCGCTGGACGAGGTCATGCGCGCCATCGAGCAGGCCCTCAAGGAGCGCTGAGCCACCCCGAGCCCCTCCGACCGCTGTGACGACGGCCACCCCACCGGGTGGCCGTTTTGGCATGTCAGAGCCCCTTTTCGCGCACCTTTCCTCCTCCGTTCGATCGATCATCGCTCATTTGTTACGTAAAGATTTCAGCTGAGAGGAAGTTCTGGCACTCAGTGCCTTGCAGGGTGACACGCGGTGTCATACGTTGAAGGTGTCCGGGCGGCCGGCGTGCAGAGACCTTTCGTACGCCGGCTGTCCCCGCAATCTCATGGATTGCGCGCCCGGACGCCTGCGTCACAGGCAACCTCCCGCGCCACAAAGCGCTGCCGAACAGCACCACCGCCGAACCGACGGCACTTCCCCAACCCCTCAGCAGCACCGACGTAACCCTCAGCGCCCCGCCCTCAGGGCGCTCAACGCCGGAGGCAACACCGTGACCACAAAGGACATCCTGGACGCGATCCAGTCGCCGGACTCGACGTCCGCCGACTTCGCCGCTCTGCAACTCCCCGAGTCCTACCGCGCGATCACCGTGCACAAGGACGAGACGGAGATGTTCGCGGGCCTGGAGACCCGCGACAAGGACCCGCGCAAGTCGATCCACCTCGACGAGGTGGCCGTGCCCGAGCTCGGCCCGGGCGAGGCCCTGGTGGCCGTCATGGCATCGAGTGTCAACTACAACTCGGTGTGGACGTCGATCTTCGAGCCGCTGTCCACGTTCGGGTTCCTGGAGCGCTACGGCCGGCTGAGCGAGCTGACCAGGCGGCACGACCTGCCGTACCACGTCATCGGCTCCGACCTGGCGGGCGTCGTCCTGCGCACCGGTCCGGGCGTGAACGCCTG